>JBLINY010000087.1:0-20172 GCA_047638695.1 Acidimicrobiales bacterium
GGTTCGTGTACACGCGCTGGGCCGATCAAGAGTCATACAACGCATGGCGCGACGGCGATGGGGCCCGCAACGCTCACGCTCGAGGTAAGGGTGACGACGAGAGTGATAGGGGTGAGGGTGAGGGTGAGGGTGAGGGTGAAGATAAGGGTGACGACGAAGCACCGACCGGGCCCGCGCCGGTGAGCATGGGGGCAACGCTGCTCGAGTTCGAGGTCGAAGTCTCGGTCGGACCAAGCACCGCGTCCGCATCGACGGGCCTCGATTAGGCCGGCGTCAGCTCCACCGGGTAGCGAGGCCCTGCGGCCGTCTCGAACAGAATTACCGGGTTGGGGCCCGAGCAGTCGAACGGGGCTTCGCTGAGCGGCACGTTCGCAAACTCGGACCCGAACTGGTCGGACGAGATCTCGATGCCGGCGACGGTGATGTCGATCACGAGATCGTTTTCGATCGTCTCGGTGCGAACCACGCCTTCATCGATGGTGTACGTGCCCCCGAGCGAGCCAGAGGTATCGCCCGTGCCGTCGATCCCTCCCGTAACCATGGACAACGCAAATTCAGGCAGATAAAGGAAGGTGCCGTCGTCATTGAAGTCGAGCGTCGTCGATCCCGTGATCTCGAAGGTGACGTCGGCTCCGGTCTCAAAAGTGTCGTACCAGCCGTTCATGACCTCTTCGGTGAGAACCCAGTTGCCAACGAGGCAATCGCTGTCCGAAGCTTCCGAGTCTGGCTCTTCGACGGTCTCGTCTTCGACGGTCTCGTCTTCGGCAGGAGAGTCAACAGGAGCACTGCCTTCTTCGGCATCGCCCACCGGACCGCTCGTCTCCGTCGAGGCTTGGTTCGTCGAGGCAGTGGAGTCATCGCTGCCACTGCCACCGCAGCTCGACAGCACGAGGGCAAGCCCAAGCACAAGGGTCATGGATCGGTTCACAACAGAAGCGCGACCGTGGTTGCGTAGCTTGTTCATTGAGGGTTCCCTCCCTGGAGTCAACCGGAAACAGCCAGCCTGCTGGGCTGAAGTGTGCCACGAGTGGAAGGTCAATTTGCGTCACTTTCTGCGAGCACGGTGCCGCTACGGTGCCGGTGTGGCCGCGCCTCGCACCATCTTCAGCTGGAACCTGGCCATGCTCGAACGCTCGGCCGAAGCGCCCCACACCTGGGGGCTCGAACACACCGAACAGGCGGTGCGGGAATCGGTTGTGGCCGTCGATGCCGACATTGTGTTGTTCCAAGAACTACCGGCCATGGTGCCGTTCCTCCCCAGCCACGACATGGTGCGAGCGAATCCTCAGTCGCACCAGGGGCATCTGGCCACCCTGTTCCACCGCGACCGCGTGCAGCCGGCTCCCGAACCAACCGTCGTGCCGGGATGCGGGCTCTTGGTGACCCTTCCTGATGGTCTTACGATCGCCAATGTGCACCTCCAAGCGGGCAAGGCAGCGATCGGCGAGCGTCTCGAACAGCTGGCCACGGTGATCGAGGCCAGTCCGACTCCGGACATACTGGTGATGGGCGATACCAACACCCGCCTCGCTGAAGCCGATGCTCTGGCTAACGCCGGGCTTACCGGGCGTCTCCCACCTCGGCCTACGTGGGACGGGAAACGGAACCGCTTTCACCGGGATATCCCGGAGTTCTCGGCGTACTTCACCCGGTGGTTTGGTACGGAACGAGTCAAGGTCAGCAATGTGGCTGTGTGGTCCGAGCCGCACGAGGTGGAGGGCCATGCTTTCAACCTCAGCGATCACTACGGCCTGAGCCTCTCGGTAGAGCTTCGCTAGTGGCCCGGGCGTTTTGCCCACGACAATCCGGTTTATTTCACGAGAAACTCGCCTGATGAATGACACCGATCGGGGCCCTTCCTCGCTACTGCTCGACCTGTCGCTGTCCAGCTCTCTCGAGCTCTGGCGCAGTTTCGAGGAGGCCTCCGAACAGGCCGAGCGTCTTGGCTGCGACGGACGTGTCTTTTGGGTCTACGTGGTTGAGCTCGGCAATCACCTCAATCTCGACAAGCCCGAGGCTCCGACCGTTTGGGTCGGACAAACACATCTCGAGCCCGCGGAGCGACTCGCCCAGCACCGCAATGGCCATCGGGCCGATCCGAGGGTGGCCATGGATGGCACTGCCTTGCGGACGGATCTGTTCCAGAAGCAACCAGAGCTGCGCACTCGCCAAGAAGCGGACACGTATCAGGCGCTGTTGGCAGAGACGCTCAACAACAACGGCTACTCGGTCTACGTCGAGGCCTAACCAGCAACTGACTACCTCGTCGCGCGCCGCGGCTACCCGGGTCGTTCTCGGAACCGGGGCAAAACGAGCGTCAGAGCGCACAGTTCCAGACCACTCGAATCGACGCTCCGTGCTAGACGTGTTCCATGATCGAGTCGAACCGCCCAGCTCTCGAAGGCCTCCCCTTTCCCAAGGGAAGCGGCGCCCTCAGCGGAATCAAGGTAATCGACGTCGGTAGTGCAGTTGCGGGACCGTGGGCCTCGACCTGGTTGGCCGACCACGGCGCCGATGTCGTGCTCGTCGAGCCGGTCGGCGGGATGGACACAATGCGGTCCACCGGTCCGGTCTCGGGCGACACCAGCGGTTCGTGGGTGCAGCTTCATAGGAACAAGCGGGCCATCCGGGTCAATCTCAAAGCACCCGAAGGCCAGGGGCTGATTCGGCGGCTCGTCGCCGGGGCTGACGTGTTCTCGCAAAACATGCGACCGGGAGTGATCGAACGCTTGGGCCTCGGCTACGACGATCTCCGAGTGCTGAACCACGATCTCATCTACCTGTCTGTTTCCGGATTCGGCGCTACCGGCCCGTATTCCGATCAGCCGGTGTACGACCCCATAATTCAGGCTCTCTCGGGCATGGCCGACATGCAGGGCGGCGACTACATCAAGACCTTCGCCGCCGACAAGATCGCAGCCATGACGGCCGCCAACGCCGTACTGGTGGCACTCGTGGGCCGAGGTCGTGGCACCGGCGGGCAGCACGTCGAGGTCAATCTGCTCGACGCCGTTGTCTCTTGGCTTTGGATGGACTGCATGTGGAATCAGGCGATCGACAAGACGCCTCCCGTTCCGACCTACACCGATTGGTACTCGCCCTACGACACCAGCGATGGCCAGATCGCGGCCACATGGGTCACTGATGCGCAATTCATCAGTGCCACCACCGCCCTACGGGCCGAACACCTGGCCGTCGATCCCCGTTTCTTGAGCCGAGCCGATCGGATGGGTAACGCCAATGAGATGCGAGTCGCTGTCTCCGAGGAGATCATCAAATGGAAGCGGGACGACTTGATCGCCAGCCTCCGAGCGAACGACGTTCCCTGTGGCCCGGTCCTCACTCGGGACGAGGTTCGCTTCGACCCGCAGGTCCTTCACAACGAGGTGGTCATCGAGCAGCAGCATGCGACCGAAGGCCTGGTGCGGATCGCGAAGGCTCCGGCATCACTTGGAGCCACGCCCGCGCCCGAACCACGACCTGCCCCCGGCTATGGCGAACACACCGACGAGGTGCTCACCGAAGCCGGCATTTCGTCCGACGAGTTGGCCCGGCTTCGGGCCGATGGTGTCGTCGCCTGAACCAGTAGGGCTACGCCGAGGCGGAGGGGAGCACGTTGCTCATCAAGACGTCCCAGTCGTCGATGCCGCAACCGTTGGAGCGGTGGAAGTCTGTTTGCACAGCACCCTCGCCGATCGTTCCAGTAGCAATTGCCGTGTGCTCGCTGCCGAAGATCTCGGTGCAGACCCGGTCGGCCGGTTCGCCGTCGAGCAGCCGCTGCTGCACCGCGGGGACGCCAAGGGTCAGGCACATTCGGTCGGCCGCGACATCGCCGATGGTGTCGGCCGAGGAATCAAAGTCGCCTGAGAGCGTTGCGGTATCGCCAAGGCAGGAGATTTCGTAGACGCTTGTGGCGCCGTCGGGGGCGGTGACCTCGATCATGAGCTGGGCAATGGGATAGGCGCCGGCGCCAAGCGGGGCGTCTGTGTCTTCAATGGGCTGCTCGGGTGAGGTCGTCACAACCGGAGTCTCTCCGGTTTCGGTGGGCGCAGCATCTGTGCTGCTGGATTCTGTGCTGCTGGATTCTGTGCTGCTTCCGCAAGCTGCGGTGGCTAGCGCGAGGAAGGCAGGAAACGCGACCAGTCGGTTCATCATCAATCGATTCATAGTGGTTCAGACGATGGCCGAGCGGACTGGGTTCCCGCGTTCGGCAGAAGGTTCTGTGTAGCAGGGTTCTGTAGCAGGGTTCTGTAGCAGGACTGTCAGACCCCCTCGTCATAGTGGCATTCATGGATTCGATCGCGGTCTATGACGTCAAGCCCTCACAGCAATCGGCACCCCCAAACGGGCCGGCCGATGGTGATGACTCGATCATTGATCTGAGCTTCAACCTCGAGCTCGAACATCGGGTGTGGCTGGCCAAGTACAAGGTCGATCGTCGCGACCGAGCCCGAACCGACCCGGCACGCCTCGATTGGGACTCATATCAGCCTGATCTGTGCCTTCCCGACGTATGGCAGCCCTCGTGGCTGGCAACGACCGGCATGGGTGGGACATGGCAACCAGGCCAACTTGGAGATCGACAGGGAGACGGCCCGCTCCCAGGGGACCGGGTTGTCGTCTATCGCACCGCTCCGCAGGCCGACATCGTTGGTGTGTGGCTTGTGACCGGGTGTCGGTGGGGCTCCGGAGGCGAGGTGCGCTTGGGGCACCGTCCGTTGGTGTCGTGTATCGAGCCAGTCGAGCTGCGGTCCGAGATGAAGGTCGACGCCGATCTTGGTCAGTGCTGGGAGCATTCGTTCGGCCGCCGGAGTCGATCCAAGGGGCTGTTCTTTCAGCTCGACGGGGCTGGTCTGTCGGCAATCATGCGTACCGTCGGAATCGATCCTCAGCTGCTGTGCGGCCCAGCGTCGCTGTTGCCCGACTGCTCGATGAGCAACGTACGCCCCGGTGGCGCCTACCGCCCGGCCACCTATCTCCACACGGTTCTCAGCGCCGAGGGACGGGCCGAATCGAAAGGAGTGGCGGAAGCAGCCGACTGGTATGTGCGGATGGGTTTTGACGAGGTCGAGACCGTGGCCAGTCATGGCTCCAGTGTTTGCTTGGTGGCCCGTCGAGGCGATGACCTTGCCGAGCTTGTCGCTGCCGGTGTCATCGGCGCGTCAGTCGACGACATCGAGCTGTGCCCAACCGTGGTCCTGGAGGCAACGGTGGCGGCCGCTACCGGTCGGGTGTGGTCATTGGTTGTCACCCTTGATGCTCTCGGGCTTGGTCGAACAATCCGCTTTAATGCTCAGGCCGTTACCGCCTGCTTCGATCCTGTCTCCGGGCGCGTTTCGGCCAGCTGACCGCTCTTGCCTCGGATCCACCCGGTCTCGACCCAGGCCTCGGGCTCCTACTGCGGGTGAAGAACGCAGTACGTTGACGCCGTGCATTCGGCGTACCGGTGGCGACTTCTGGCGGTGACTGCCGGGCTGTATGTCGGATTTGGCCTCGTAGCCGCATCGCTGGCCCCGATCGTGGGTCCGATTTCTGATGACCTCGGCCTCAGCCGGTCCCAGATGGGCACGGTGCTAGGAGCCTGGCAGTTCGTCTATTTGGGCGCCGCGATCCCCGCCGGCAAGTTCATTGATCGCGTTGGTCTCCGCACAGGACTTTCGACCGGTATCGCCTTGATTGCCATGTCGGGTCTGCTCCGGGCTGGCGCAGGTGGGTGGCTACCGATGTTGGCAGCGGTCGGCATCTTCGGGTTGGGCGGGCCTCTGGTGTCGGTGGGAGCGCCGACCCTTGTGAGCTCATGGTTCCCACCAAATGAACGAGGACTGGCGACCGGTATCGCCGTCAGCGGGCCGGTGATTGGATCGATGATCACACTGCTCACCGCAAACAGTCTGTTGATGCCAGCATTCGACGATCAGTGGCGTTTTGTTGTGTTGGTGTTCACCGGCATTGCCATCTTGCTGGGCTGCGCCTTCTGGGTAGTGACGGCTTCTCCTCCGGGCGACGTCCCGAATCCATGGGAACGCGTGCGCAAAGGCAACGCTTCCACCCGTGAGCTGCTCCGTGTTCCGATCGTGCGCACCATCTTGCTGCTGGCCGTGCTGACCTTCTTTGTCAACCACGCCATGGGGAACTGGCTGCCCGAGATTCTTCGCGATCACGGACTCTCACCGGCCTCGGCCGGATTCTGGGCTGCCATCGTGAGTATTCCTGGCCTGATTGCGGGTATTGGCCTGCCGCGGCTGGCCCAACCGCATCGGCGCCGTCCAATGTTGATGACGAGCTACATGTTGCTGAGCTTGGCCTTGGTGCCGCTTGCCTTGGGTTGGGGGCCGCTGACTGCGCTCGGCGTGTTGGTCTACGGGGCGATGCGTTCGGCCGTGCTCCCGGTCGCCATGCTGTTCCTGATGGACGACGACCGAGTTGGGCCCGCCAACATGGCTGCCGCTAGCGCCCTCTACTTCACGGCCGGAGAGATCGGTGGCGTGAGCGGACCGGTGGTTGTTGGAATCCTGGCTGACCAACAAGGATTTGGTGCAGCCGTAGGCGTGCTCGCCGCGGTGGCCCTACTTTTGGTTGCCGTTTCCGGTCTCATCCGACCTGTGGCAAAATCTGGTCTGCCCGCCTGACCTAGGTCGTCCAGCTCGGTCGACGGATCATTTGCTCAGAGATTCTGCTCCGCCTTCGCGATTCTCTTGCATCCATGGACCGCCAGAAGTTGCGCACCTCCGATTCAATGGAGGCCGAGATCGATCGTCTGACTACCGAATTGGCCCTGCGGACGCAGCATTGGCGTGAGAGCTTGCGGCAACTTTCTCAGGCCGAGATGACGATAGAGTCGCTTCGCGACCGCTCGTTGGCTCGGCCGCCAGCACCGCTCCCGCCCTCGTCGAACAACTGACGCATCGGTGAACGGGAAAGGTGTCGGAACTACTCATGAGCCGCTTGACCTAGGCCGATAGGCCTATATGAACGTCACAGCCACCCTCCGCCTCTCGTCACTGGACATCGAGGTTGCAGGGCTGAACTTCATGCGCTGTCATCGTTGGTTGGAAGAGGCGGACGCCTCGACGGACCGTCCCGACGTGCGCCGACTGATCGATGAGGTCATGGACGAACTCTGGGCCCTTGGTTCGGTAGATGGAGAACTTGGTGAGTTGGTGCTCGGCGCACTCGAGTCGGTGTCGGCCGCGGTCGAAATCGGTTCGTTGTTCGGTGATATAGCGTAAGGCGCAAGCGCTGAAGGGCTTCAGCACCCCATAGCGTTGCAGCTATGGGATTCTTGCGGAAGCGAGTGGCCAGCCGGTTTCCGGTGTTTGGCCGCATGGCCGATGTCGCGCTTGTAAGCAGTGCCGCCTTGCGGCTGGCCAACCGCCGCGGCCTTGTCAGCGATGAGATGGCCAAGAAGTTCGGCGCTACCAACAGCAGCGGCGGCAGTGGCGTGTCTGCTGCGGAGATGGCGATGGCTGGCGCCGCCGCCCTGCGTCTCGCACGCCGCCTCCTCCGGCGTCGCCGATCTTGAGTCAATGGGTATTCGCGTTCTTTGTGGAGCGACAACTAGTATCTCCGAGGGCAGAGTTGTAGGAAGTGACTAGCGTCATGTCTGACAACCTTCTCGACCACCTGGCCGGACTAGATGCCCCCTTCCCGGGTTGGTATCCTGATCCGCTCGGCGAGGCAGAGCGACGCTTCTGGAACGGACAAAGCTGGACCGGTCAAATGGACGGTCAGGTCGTGAACCCTCACGATCTTCTCACTGCTGATGATGAGGTTTCGATCATCGCCGATGAGGTCACGGTTGTTGCCGACCCAGAGCCGACCATCATCGCCGATCCAGCACCAGCGACCACTCCCGAGGCCGGACAGTCGCTGTTCGCAGAGCCTGCGCAGAGCGTTGCGGGACGCACAGTTCGCCTCGATGCGGCGACCGCTATCGGGTTACCACGTCCTCAGAGAATCGCCGGAGTCGGTCGCTCGAAGACAGCCGCGGTCAGTCTGGCGGCAGGGCTCTTTGGGCTCGGGCTCGGAGCACTTCTCGGAGTCGCGGTGCTGAGTCCTTCCGGGGCCGTGACGACAGCAGTCGGCAGCGGCCTTGCTGACACAGCTCAGAGAGCAGCGACCACAGCTTCTTTCGCCGGCAATGAGCTGGTCGAAGTGCGTGCCACTGCCGCCTTGGTCGCCGATCAGTTGGCGCTGACCGAAGATCGGCTGGGAGCGCTGGAGGCTGAGTTGGATGATGCGGCGAACGACACCGGTGGCGTGGCCGCCGAACGCGATCGCTTGCAGGCCCACAACGACCTACTCCGGACCTGGTTCGCTGCTGATCTGATCGCTCAGGGGCAGACGGCGTGGGATACCGAGGTTGCCCGTGCTTGCGAGGCCGCAGACGGCGGCGTGGTAGCAAGCGAACAACTCCGTTATGTGGCAGCGATGGAGCTGATTGGAACGGGGGACGATCTGGCTCGTGCGGTCCAGGAATGCCTGAACGGATAGCCCCGCCATCGCCGTTTCATCGTGTCGGCGTGCCGCGACGGTCTGCCGTCGAATAGCGTCCCGTTGGTGAAGAACTTCAAGGGACGCACCGCAGTGATCACCGGAGGGGCGTCGGGCATCGGCCTGGCTGTGGCCCGCCGGCTAGGCGAGGAGGGCGCCAATATCGTGATAGGCGATATTGAGGTTGATGCCCTCGAGCGGGCCACGACGGCGCTCGACAACGCCGGTATTCCGGTCGAGCCGGTGGTGACCGATGTCGCCCAGCGGGATCAGATCGTGGCTCTCGCCGATGCCGCTGCCGACCGCTTCGGCGACATTCATTTCCTACACAACAATGCGGGTGTCACCACTGCCGGGTTGGCGGAGGAACTGAGCGACACTCAGTGGGACTGGGTCATGAATGTGAATCTGAACTCGGTGATCTGGGGCTGTCGAGAGTTTCTCCCGCGGATGAAGGCTCACGGTCAGCCCGCTCACATCGTGAACACCGCCTCGATGGCGGGAATGGCTGGTGGCCCCTTGATGGCTCCGTATTTCGCCACGAAGTTTGGCGTGGTCGGCCTCAGCGAGGGGCTCTGGCACGAGGCAAAGGTCAGCGAGTCGAACGTCGGGGTTTCGGTGCTTTGCCCCGCATTTGTTCGTACCGGTATCGCTCGATCAGATCGAAACCAGCCCGATGGCATGGGTGGCTGGGTCCTCGAGGGATCAGACCAGGCGTCAAGATTCGGCGAGTTCCTCACAGCCGGCGTCGACGGCGGCATCGAGCCAGCCGAGGTGGCGGAAAAGGTGTTGGCGGCTGTGGCCGAGGAGCGGCTGTGGATTCTGACCCACCCCGAGTCGGAACAATCGGTGATGAGTCGGGCAGAAGCCATCGTGGGCTCTGGAGTTCCCGCAAGCGTGCGTCGGATGGGCGAATGAGCGACGCCATCTCGATCGTTGGGCTGTCGAAGTCCTACGGCGACTTCCAAGCAGTTGACGGGATCGACCTCGACGTTGCTGACGGCGAGATCTTCGCTTTTCTTGGCCCCAACGGAGCGGGCAAGACCACCACTATTGAGATCCTGGAGGGCTTTCGCGTCGCCACATTGGGAACGGTACGGGTGCTAGGGGAAGATCCGACGACGGCTCCCCGGTCGTGGCGCGAGGACATCGGCATCGTCTTGCAAGAGTCTGAAGTCGAGCCAGAGCTGACGGCGCGTGAAGCGGTGCGAATGTACGCGGCGTTCTACGAGAGGCCTCGGGATGTCGACGAGGTCATCGAAATCGTTGGGCTTCAAGAGAAGGCCGACGACCGGATAGGCAAGCTCTCCGGTGGCCAGCAACGACGGGTCGATCTGGCTCTGGCCTTGATCGGAAACCCAAAACTGATCTTCCTCGATGAGCCGACCACCGGTTTCGATCCATCGGCCCGACGTGACTCGTGGGCCATGATCGAAAACTTGCGGTCTCTGGGCTGCACGGTGCTGCTCACGACTCATTACATGGACGAGGCTCAACAGTTGGCCGATCGAATCGCGGTTATCGCTGCCGGCAAGATCGTGGCTAGAGGAACAGCCGAGGAATTGGCCCATCAAGTTCGGGCCCAGACCTCGATCTCCTGGGTGGGTCCCGAACCGGTGGGGCTTGAGATGCCCATTGTGATCGGTGCGGACGGTCGCCATAGCCTTCAGGTCGACGAGAGGGATGTGGTGGCTGCAGTCCACGCCATCACCAATTGGGCTGTGAGCACCGGCCACGAGTTGGGCGGGTTCGAGGTAACCCGCCCCGATCTCGAGCAGACCTATTTGCATCTGGTCGATGCCGCGACAGCTTCCCAGGCAGGAACGACCGGTTCCCAGGCAGGAACGACAGCCTCGTGAACATCTGGACACAACTGAAATCGCAGGCCGGCTTCGACCTGTTGACCTTCCGCCGCAACCCGGCAGCCACCTTTTTCACGGTTGTGTTACCGCTGGTCTTCTTGGTGCTCTTCACCTCGATCTTCGGCAACGAGACGATCGACAGTCGTAACGGAGCCCGGGTGGCCACGTTCTACGTCCCGGGAATTCTGGCCATGTCGCTGGTATCGGCCACGATGATCAATCTCGCCATCACCACGACCACGAGGCGGGAGCAGGGGATCCTCAAACGAATCCGGGGCACCCCGCTACGGCCATGGGTCTTTGTCGCCGCTCAGGTGCTGGCAGCAGTGGTGATCATGGCCTTCTCGGCCTTCCTCGTGATCACCATTGGATGGCTGTTGTTCGACGTCTCGCTTCAAGCGAAGGGTGTTCCCGCCCTGCTCATCAGCCTCGTCGTTGGCACCGCTACCTTCAGCGCACTCGGGTTGGCACTGGCAACCATCATTCCCAGCGTTAACGCAGCGCCTGCGATCACCAATGCCATCGCTCTGCCGCTGTATTTCGTAAGTGATGTCTTCATCATTTCTGATGACTCCCCACGCGTCATCAACACCATTGGCAACCTGTTCCCGATCAAACACCTCGGCGGTGCGCTTCAGGAGAGTTTCAACCCCTTCATCGAAGGCACGCCGATGCCGTGGGGTCATTGGGCTGTGATCGCCGGTTGGGGACTGGTGGGAGCCATCGTGTCGGTTACCCGATTCCGCTGGACTCCGTGGGGCAGCTAGTCGCGCCGCAGAGGTCGATAAGTCAGTGCTGCTAGCGCCGACGTTTCTGAATGTTGGCCCATTCGTCGCGAAGCCCGACCGTGCGGTGGAACACGGTGGTGTCATCGGAGTCGGCAGCGAAATAGCCGAGGCGCTCGAACTGCACGACTTGGCCCGGTTCGATGTCGGCCAACGCAGGCTCGAGTTTGGCCGCACAGATGTCTCGCGAGTCCGGGTTCAGGATCTCTTCGTCGCCGTCGGCGTCGTTGCCGACGAAGAGTCGTTCGTAGAGGTTGACGGTGGCGTCGACGGCGTGCGCAGCTGACACCCAGTGCATGGTGGCCTTGACCTTGCGGCCGTCGGGAGCCTGGCCCCCTTCAGACTCCGGGTCGTAGGTGCAGTGCACCTCGACAACGTTGCCCTCGTCGTCGGTGACGACGTCGGTTGCGGTGATGAAGAACGCCGCCCTGAGCCGAACTTCGCGACCCGGCGAAAGACGGTAGTACTTCGGTGGAGGCTCGAGCTTGAAGTCGTCCTGTTCAATCCACAGCTCGCCCGAGAACGGCACTTGACGCACGCCAGCTTCGGGATCCTGCGGGTTGTTGGTCGCTTCAACCATTACGACCTGGCCGTCAGGCCAATTGTCGATAATGACCTTCAACGGCTTCACTACAGCCATCCGTCGCGGTGAGGTCTCGTTCAGCTCGGTTCGCACGAAGGATTCGAGCAACTCGATTTCGACGGTGCTGTTGGTCTTAGCCACCCCGATTTGGTCCATGAAGGCCCGGATAGCGGCGGCCGGGTAGCCCCGTCGGCGCAGCCCGCTGATCGTTGGCATCCGAGGATCGTCCCAACCATCGACGACACCGTCGGCGACCAGAGATTTCAGCTTCCGCTTGGATGTCACCATTGACGTGACGTTGAGGCGAGCGAATTCGGTCTGCTCGGGTTTCTCGAAGGGAAGGTCGAGCTGCTCGAGGCACCAATCGTAGACAGGACGATGATCAGCGAATTCGAGGGTGCACACCGAATGGGTGATGCCCTCGATGGCATCGCTCTGGCCGTGGGCCCAGTCGTAGGTCGGGTAGATGATCCAGTCTTCGCCAGTGCGGACGTGAGGCGCCCGGCGAATTCGATAGAGCACGGGATCGCGAAGCTGCATGTTCTCGGCCTGCATGTCGATCTTGGCCCGCAGAACCCGGTCACCATCGGCGAATGCGCCGTCGCGCATTCGTCGAAACAGTCCGAGGTTCTCGGCGGGAGTGCGGCCGCGATGCGGGCTCTCGATGCCGGGCTGGCCAAAGCCGCCGCGTTGGGCCGAGATGGTGTCGGCGTCCTGGTCATCGACGTAGGCCAAGCCTCGCTCGATTAGTGATTCAGCCCAGTCGTACAACTGGGCGAAGTAGTCCGACGCAAACTTTGGCTCGCCGGTTGGTGCGAAGCCGAGCCAGGCGACATCGCGGAGGATGGCATCGATGTACTCGTGGTCTTCGGTTTCGGGGTTGGTGTCGTCGAAGCGGAGGTTGCAGCCGCCGTCGAAGTCGTCGGCGATGCCGAAGTTCAGACAGATCGATTTGGCGTGCCCGATATGCAGATAACCATTGGGTTCGGGAGGGAACCGGGTAACGACCCGACCGCCGTAGGTGCCAGCCGTGGTGTCGGCCGCCACCTTTTCTCGAACGAAATCGACCGATTCAGACGCGTCTGCCACGCCCAGACACTACTGCCAACGCCGGCTTTGGCGGCAGTGTCTGATGGCGCTCAGCTCAGCAGGTGCTCGCGACTAACGGGAGGAAGGCGCCAACGTCTGATCCTGACCGCCTCGAAGAAGTCGGCCGGGAAGGGCCCCGGTGTGTTCACCGTGCTCATAGGTGACCTCGCCGCTCTTGATGGTGGCCACGTAGCCGTTGGCTCGTTGGATAATGCGTTTGCCACCGGCCGGAAGGTCGTAGACGATCTCGGGGTCTTCCAATGACAACGTGTCGTAGTCAATGACATTCAGGTCGGCGACGAAGCCGGGGGCAACCACGCCTCGGTCTTCCATGCCGTACAGAAGAGCGGTGTCCTGGGTCATCTTGTGCACGGTGCCTTCAAGAGACATCAGTGGCCCTTTGGTGCGGTCGCGGGTCATGTAGGCAAGCATGTAGGTGGGAACGCTGGCGTCGCACAGCACGCCGCAATGAGCGCCGCCATCGGAGAGGCCGAAGACCGAGAGCTCGTTCTCGATGGCCTTGCGCTGTTCCTCGAGGTCACCCTGGTAGTTGCCGAACAAGTACAGCAGCGGTCGACCATCGGCCATGGCATCCATCAGGGCTTCGCGGACGTCGCAGCCTTTGGCCTCTGCGATCCCGGCGAGGGAGTCCTGGTAATCGGGCTCGTAGCTGAGATCTTTTGGCAGCACAAACATCTTGTCCCACGTGCTGATCATGCGGTTGGTGTCGCGGTAGCGCGACACCTTGGCCTGGTCAGCGAGCACTTTGGCTCGAAACTCCGGGTCGCGGAGTGCAGCGCGCTGCTCGTCAACGGAGAGCTGCTTGATCTCGTCGAAGGACGGGAACTGGCGTAACGGGTTGATCGTGCCCTCGAGCGTCATCAGCAGCGATGCAGGACGAGCGCCGACCTGAGGACGGATCTGATGGCCTTCCGGATTGAGGCGAGCAGCCAGATCCCAGATGCCGGTGTTGACCTCGGGGGTGACGAGGAACGTCATCGGCCGCTTGGTCTTGCGTGCGATCTTCTCGATCCAGAACAGCTCGTCCTCGGTGTCGAGATGGTCGGAGATGATTTCCATGGTGCCGTGGTTGACCTCGGCAAATGCGTCACCGATGGCCAGCATCTCGTCGGCTGTCGCGTTGGTCCCCGGAATCAGATTGCCGTCTTTATCCATGTGGCCGTAGAAACGCGACGTAGAGAAGCCCATGGCCCCAGCCTCGAGTGCCTCCTTGGTGAGACTGGCCATCTGCGCCATGTCGTCGGCTGTTGCGTCGTCGTAGCAGCGTTCACCCATCACGTAGTGACGAAGGGCGACGTGAGGCATCTGCGACCCGATATCGACCGTGTAGGGGGTGTCGATGGCGTCCAGGTACTCGCCGTAGGTCTCCCAGCCCCAAGGGATGCCTTCGTGAAGGGCGGTGCCGGGGATGTCTTCGACGCTCTCCATCAGTTCGACGAGTTCGGTCTCGCTACCAGGACGGACCGGAGCGAAACCCACACCGCAATTGCCCATGACGACGGTTGTGACGCCGTGCCAGCTCGAGGGGGTCACCTGCTTATCCCAACACACCTGTCCGTCGTAGTGGGTGTGGATGTCGACGAAGCCAGGAGTAAGGAGCTTGCCCTCGGCGTCGATAACTCGGGTGGCGTCGGCCACCACTCCACCGTCTTCCGAGCGGACGACCGCGGTGATCAGGCCACCGTCGACTGCGACGTCTCCCGCGAAAGCATCAGTACCAGTTCCGTCGACGATGCGAGCGTTACGAATCACCAGATCATGCATGTCATATCCCCTTGGTCGGTGAACTCCAAGCTAGCGAATGATGCGGTGGTAGACCGAAACCGCCTCAACCTGCGGCAACGCTGCCCGGCTTCGCCCCATCGGCTCGCTCGACCGCATGAGCGACCGGGAAGCCGAGCATGCCGTTGTGAGCGAACACATAAGCGTTCGTTCGCAACGGATCGCCGGCCACCGCAATCAGCAGATGCTCGGGCTTGGTGACGATCGGGACCAGTCGATCGGGGTCGGCGGATTCGGCGAACATCTTGGGTGCTTTCCGAGTGTTCACGAAGTCGGTGAGCGAACGATGGCCCGGGACGAGGTTGGTCCAATCGCCCAGGTACTTCTCGAACTTCCAAGCTGGGATGCGGGCTCGCTCGAAGAGAGCTTGCTGCAAATCGGCCTTCGACCATCCGGAGCCGGCAATAGTCTCAGCCAGTATTGGGCTGAGAACAAGAAGCGGCCGATAGGTGTCGGGAGCCACACCGATGGTGAAAACCAACTCCCAGCCCGTTTGCTTGGCTAAGGCATCAGCAAGGTAGTCGACCATGTGTGCCGCCTCTTGGCCGTACACCGACGTGATGACGTTGCCGCCGGTGTATCGGGAGATGGTGACGGCGTCGTCTCCGGCCTCGAAACCGAACGAAGCTGCCAGAGGTGGCCACCCGATGCGCTCGAGCACCTCCTCGTTTTCAGCCATCGCCACTCGCCAAGTATTTCCGAACGTGGCTTTGTCGGTCTCGTGCGGCAGGAAGCCGGCAACGTTGCGCAGATACAGACGCCAGAAACGGCCGATCGACGTGTTGGCAAGGAAGCCGTCGCGAAGCACACCCTGCTTGCAGTTGAAGCCGAGTTCGGCCGCTATGGGTCCGTTGACGGTGATGAGCGTGTCGGCACCGGGTGTGTTGCCCGAGTGCTCGACGCCGTACCGGGGGTTGGCCATGGCTTCACCGAGCGCAACCAGGATGGGCATGAACTCGGGTTTGCAACCGGCCATGACGCCGTTCACGGCCAGGCTCCATACGGTGACCTCGCGGCTATCGGGCAGCACGATGCCGAGGACCTCGCCCGGGTCGCGCTTGGTGTTGGCGAGAAAAGCCTCGACCTTGTCGATGGTGGGGGGAACGATGGGAAGACCATCGCTCCAGCGCTGGTCGAGGTAGTACTGGTTGATCTCCTCGAAGGTTCCAGAGGCCACGATGTCGCGAGCCTCTGGCTCGACGAGGGCTTCGGAGATCTCAGGATCGCTGGTGAGGCATTCGATCACCGCCGGAACCGTGATGCGTTCGACGTTGGTCGTCAGCTCCTCGATGAGCTGGGTGTCGACGTGTCCCGGGACGAGAGCGATCGGCAGGTTCGCTCGACCAAGACCCGAGGCGGTTGTGGAGGCTTGAAGGAGGAATCCTTCGCACGTGAGTGAGGCCGTAGGGATACCAACGGCTTCGGCTGCATTCGATGCCCGCAACACGGCGGGCGTGCAGCTACCTCAACACGCCATCCCGGAGACGACGGCATCAACACCGAGCTTTGTGAGTTTTTGGCCGAGGGCGGCAACTAGTTCGGCTTCACCTTCTCCGTGGGTTGTGCCGAATTCGTCGAAGTCAATGATGGTGACATCAGAGAATTGCTGGTGAAGAGCCGAGGCGATCACTGGGAAGATCTCGTCGCCTCGGAAGAGGTAGTCCCACACAAAGGCGACCGTCGCTCCGTCGAGAGTTGCTGGTCTCGGGGCGAGAGCTTGAGGATCGATGGCCTGTCGCGAACGGGGCCAGACCGTTTCGTAGGTGCTCATGGTTCCAACGCTAGGCGGCCGCCATCTGCGGAGGGGAATTAGTGCTCGCCAAAGGTGTCCCAATGGGTCAGCTCGACCGCTGGTAGACGCTTGGCCAGTTTGAAGTCGGTACCTAGCGTGTAGGCGACAGGGAAGAGCCCAGCCTGGGTGAAGCGATCGAAGGGAATGCCGAGGATGTCGGCAGCCGCTTTCTCATCAGGAAGGTGCAAAGTCGTCCACGCCGACCCCAGACCGCGGGCGCGTAGCGCCATCATGAAACTCCAGACCGCGGGGAGGATCGATCCCCAAGCGCTGGCCTGACCCATGGTCCCCACTCCCTCGTCGAGCCTGCCCTCGATCAGCGGAATTACAAGATACGGGGCTCGGTGAAAGTTCTCCGAAAGGTAGTTGGCCGACGATCGCACGAGCGGCTGGCGTTCGGCCCGGGTGTCTCCTTCGGGGTATTCGCGCCCGGGCTGAGCGGTGTAGGCGTTGAAGTTCTTGGCGTAGAGGTCGGCGATCGCCTTCTTCTTGGCCTCGTCCTCGATCACCACCCATTGCCAGCCCTGGCTGTTTGAGCCGGTGGGTGCCTGGAGGGCGATGTCTATGCACTCGAGCACGGTCGATCGGTTCACCGGTCGGTCGAAGTCGAGTCGTTTTCGGACCGACCGGGTGGTTGTGAGAACTTCGTCCGCCGTCAGGTTGAGAGTCATGGCTTGCTCCGGATCTTGGCCTTGTTGACTAGCTGGGTCGGATAGCTGTGCATCGCGGTCCTGCTTGGCCGACGATCAAGCAACGCTACTGGGCCAACTGTGGACGGGTTGATTTGCCACGGGAATCAGCTGGCGGCCGCGTAGGTTGGCTGCTGGGATGCTCGACGGACGCGCTCGGCCACTCGCGGCTCGCCTGCTTGGTCCCCTCGGGGCTGGCCCACTAGCCACGGTGCCGCCGCTGCTACTCACTGCTGTTGGTCTGTCGATCGGACTCGGCGCGTCGCTGGCAGCCGCCAACCGTTGGTGGTCGTTGGCGCTTGCCGGTTGGTTGCTGAACCGGTTCGTCGACGGCCTCGACGGTTTGGTGGCTCGACGGGCGGGGCGTACGTCTGATGTCGGCGGCTATCTCGATATGTGTGCTGACGTGGTTGTTTACGCCGCGGTTCCGCTGGGCGTTGCCTGGGGCATCGACCGGCGGTCGGTCTGGATTGCCGCTGCCTTCTTGGTTGCCAGTTTCTATGTGAACATCGTCAGCTGGAGCTACTTGGCTGCCCTGCTCGAGAAACGAGCGGTTGGTGCCCGTAGCCGAGGGGAAGTGACCTCGATAGCGATGCCGCGGGGTCTCATTGAGGGAACCGAGACCATCGTGTGGTTTTCGGTCATCCTCATCATCCCCGGTGCATCGCCATGGACGATGGGGTCGATGGCCGGCGCCGTCGCTCTCAGCGCGGTGGGTCATGTGATCGCCGGGGCCCGCCTGCTCGGCGCCGATGGCCTGCTCAGTGCCGATGTGGCGGTCGCGGGTGAAGACGACGTCAACGGTGAATAGCCGCCGAATCGACCGCCGAATCGACCGCCGAATCGACCGCCGATGGGTTGTCGCCGTTGCCTGGGCCGTGCTGTTCGGTGTCCATGTCTGGTACGCCCGCAGCCGCGATGTCAGCGCCATCGAGGCCGCCGAGGAACTTCGTCTGGTTCTTGCCGATCACTGGTGGGGTCCAGCCCTGTTCGTTGTCGCCTACATCGTCCGACCACTCGTCCTCTTCCCTGCCACCATTCTGACCGTGCTGGGCGGACTTTCGTTCGGGCCCTATTGGGGCTCGCTGTGGGTGATCGTGGCCGCTACGGCATCGACTACCGCTTCCTATGGCGCTGGCCGGTTCTTCAGCAGCCAAGCGACAGCCGCCCGTCTCGACCAACTGCCGGGTGGTCTTGTCGCCCGAGTCCAAACTCGGCCGTTCGAGACAACGGTGATCATGCGGCTCCTGTATCTGCCCTTCGATGCGGTCGGCTATCTCAGCGGCTTCCTGCGGCTCCCGCCGGTCGCTTTCCTGTTGGCCTCGACGCTCGGGACTATTCCCGGAATCGTGGCGTTCGTCGGGTTCGGCGCGTCCATCGACTCGCTTGATGAGGGCATGCCGACCTTCGATCTGCGACTGCTCGCCGCATCGGTCGTCCTGGCCGTTCTTGGAGCGTTTGTGGCCAGGCAGCTCAGAAAACGTCAGGCCGACTCAGCAGGTCCGTCCGCTGCGGCGCCAACACCAACGAATGAGATGAACCAATGACCACAGAAAACACCCATGATGCCATCGTGATCGGGGCCGGTTCTGGCGGACTCACGGTGGCGGTTGGTCTGAGCACGTTCGGTAAATCGGTGGCGTTGATCGAGGCCAACCTGGTCGGCGGCGACTGCACCAACGTTGGTTGCATTCCATCGAAGCTGTTGCTGCACCATTCGACCACCGGCGCCTTGGCTGGCGACGTTCTCTCCACCGTGCGTCAGCGACGCGACGATCTTCGCAAGCACGAAGAAGACGAGTACGGCACGACGGACAACATCGACCTCCGCTATGGCCACGCTCGCCTTGTTGGCGACGGCACCGTTGACGTGACGGCCACCGACGGCGCCGTCACATCGCTGCGAGCCGATCATGTGATCATCTCGACCGGGTCAAGCCCGCGACGACTGGCCGTCGATGGCCTACCTGGCGACCGCTACCTCACCAACGATGAGTTGTTCGAGCTGACCGAGGCGCCCGCCAAGATGGTGATCGTCGGAGCCGGTCCCATTGGCATGGAGATGGCCGTGGCATTCCGACGGCTCGGCACCGAGATCGTGGTGCTCGACGCCGCACCTCAAATTCTGCCCCTCATGCTCCCCGACGCCGCCGCCGTCGTTGCTCGCACCACCACAGCCATGGGCATCAAGCTGATGCCCGGCTTGGTGGCCCACGGCTTCGATGTCGACACCATCTCGCTGGCCGTGGGCCCGTTGGGCGGCCCCCCAACCGATGCCATCAACGACGTCGATGTCGTTCTCGTCGCCGTTGGTCGCGTGCCCAACTCGGAGGGACTCGGCCTGGAGGATCTGGGGATCGAGACCGACCGGGGCCGGATAGTGATCGACGGCAAAGGTCGCACCAATGTCGATGGTGTGTGGGCCGTTGGCGACGTCTCGACCGAGGGCGCAACCACCCACGCCGCCAATGCTTGGGGTCGGCGTGTGATCAAGCACATCGTCGCACCCCTCGCCCCAGCCGGCGCTCGGCCCGATCACCCCGCCGTCACCTACACCTCACCCGAGGCGGCGACGATCGGTGACCAGCCAGTCGAGGTTCCCGGCGATGTTCGCCGTATCAGCTACGACTTCAGCAAGGCTGATCGGGCCTATACCGATGGTGTCGAGGACGGCGTGATCATCGTTGATATTCGTCGCTTCAGCGGCAAGGTGATCGGTGCCACGGTGGTCGGGCCCCGAGCCGGCGAGCTGATTTCGATATTTAGCCTCGGCATGAAGGCCGGCGTGCGGTTCCACAAATGGTACGGCACGGTATGGCCGTACCCGAGCTACGCCGACGCCCTGGGCGCCGTGGTCGATGAATACATGGTGGCGGCCATGAAATCGGTTCCCTCCGACGCCCTTCGCTGGGCCAGAGGCCAGCTTCGCCGTTAGCGGTATCGAGGTGTCTTACGACTAACGGGTGTGGGTGACCGCGGCTGCCGATGGCGGAGCCTCGACTACCGGACCGCCGTCGCTCGGCCCGCTGCCCTCTGGCTCGGCCTCTTCCTCAGTGACCGGTGCATCAGTTGGAGG
>JBLINY010000088.1:0-19432 GCA_047638695.1 Acidimicrobiales bacterium
TCACCCTCACCCTCACCCCTATCACTCTCGTCGTCACCCTTACCTCGAGCGTGAGCGTTGCGGGCCCCATCGCCGTCGCGCCATGCGTTGTATGACTCTTGATCGGCCCAGCGCGTGTACACGAACCAGCGAGTCTCGGTTTCGCTCGTTGGCCGGAGCAGCTCGAATCCCTCAAAGCCGCCGACGTCGGCCAGGCTGGCCATCCGAGCGGTGAATCGTTTGACGATTTCGTCTCCCGCTTGTGGAGGGATCTCGAGGGCATTGATCTTCACGACGGTCATACCGCCGTTTCTACCCGGTTGAGCGGGCAAGGTGCGCGAAACGCGGTGCGAGTACCATGGCCGAATGATCTTGGCCGGGACCAGCAAGGGTGTGTACTCGTTGGATGGCGGTGAACCTCGAGTGGTTCTCGACCGTGGCGGGGTCCGCGACCTGTTCGACTTCAACGGACGCCTGTTCGCCGGCACCGGGACTGGTCTGTTCCTGTCAGATGATGGCGGCGAAACGTGGGCGGCGGCCGGATTGGCCGAGTACGAGGTATGGCAGGTCCGAGCGGGCGGCGACGGCACCCTCTACGCCGGCACTCAGCCGGCCGGCCTCTTCCGCAGCGTCGATGGTGGTGATTCGTGGACCGAGATCGAGGCGTTCGCCAAGGCCCCAGAGGCCGCAGCCTGGTGCGTCCCGCTCGACCCGCCGCTGCCCGGCCGGGCGCGAGCGCTCGTCATCGACGTCAACGATCCGCTGAAGATCTGGGTCGGCGTCGAGGTAGGCGGCATCATGCGAACAACTGATGGTGGCGAAACGTGGACGCTCGACCGCCCCGGCGACAATCCCGATCTGCACATGATGTACGCCCATCCCGAAGACCCGAACGTGCTCTTCGCCTCCACCGGCTACGGCCGCGAGGACCACATCGCCGAAGAGATCGAGGGCAACGCTGGCGTGTTCCGCAGCGATGATCATGGCCAGACGTGGCAGTACGCGTGGGCTGGCATCACGCCTCGCTATTCACGGCCCATGTGCATCGACGCTCGAGCGCCATTCAGCCTTACGGTCGGTAGCGCCCCCAACGCCTTCAGCAGCCACAAAGACAACGACGGAGCCAAGGCCATGCTGTTCCGCACAGATGACCACGGCAAAAGCTGGCGGTCGCTTTGCGACGAAGCCCACACCCCCAGTTCGGCCAATATTCACGGGCTGACGGTCGACCCCCAAGTTCCCGGTGGGGTGATTGTCGGCACCGACACCGGTGAGGTCTGGAAAGTCGGCGACGACGCTATCTGGACTGAACTGGCCAACGGACTCCCCTCCGTGCTGTCCTTAGCCGCCCCCACCAACTAGCCACGACCTGAACTGCCTCGGAGCTGAGCAATGGAACTGTACGACGTCATGCGGAGCACCTTTGCGGCCCGCGAGTTCACCAACGATCCGGTGCCGGACGAGGTGCTCCACCGCATATTCGACAACGCACGTTTCGCGCCGTCGGGCGGCAACCGTCAGGGTCAAAAGGTTGTCGTCATCCGTGACGCCGAACGGAAGAAACAGCTGGGGATGCTTTGCGACCCAGCCCTACGGGTGTACGACCAACAGCGTCAGGCAGGCGAGAACCCGTGGAATTCGGTGATCCCAACCAAGATCGACGTCGAGAAGGCCCGCAACACGCCTTCGGACATCCTCCCGTTCTTTCGGGCCATGGACAAAGTGCCGGTGGTGCTCATTGTGGTGGTGAACCTCGAAGTCGTGGCGTCCACCGACAAAGAGCTCGACCGCATCGGGGTCATCAGCGGCGGGTCGATCTATCCGCTGGCCTGGAACATTCTGCTGTCTGCCCGCAATGAGGGTTACGGCGGAACCATGACCACCCTCATCGCAAGCGCCGAGCCGCAGGTGAAGGAAATGCTCGATCTCGGGCCCCACGAGGCCGTCGCCGCGCTCATCCCACTGGGCAAGCCGGTGAAGCAGCTCACCAAGCTGAAGCGGGTTGCCGTCGACGAGTATGTCGTACGCGAAACTGGCACAGGCGAGCCGTTCACTCTCTAGCTGCCTAGCGGCCCACACCGATGGAACCGGCAACCCCCGAATACCAACACATCGTCGACCACGCGCTCACCACCACTCGAGGTGTGCGGAAGCGGCTCGACTTCGACCGACCGGTCGAAGACCAAGTCATCCTCGACTGCATCGACGTCGCCGAGCAGGCACCAACGGGGGGCAACAACGGCAGCCGTCGTTGGATGATCATCCGCGATCAAACAGTGAAAGACCGGATGGCCGAGCTCTACCTGTCGGCCGGTGTCGAGTGGGTCATCGAGACAGCCAAGCGACTCGAGGGCACAGGGCACCAGAACGAGAAACTGATGGCGGGCGCCCGCCATCTCGGCGAGAATATCGCCCGTACCCCGGCGCTCGTCATCCCGACCGTCATGGGTCGGCACGATGGCAGCGGGCGACCCGGGCTGTTTGATTCGGTCATCCAGTCGGCGTGGAGTTTCATGGTCGCCCTTCGCTCGCGTGGCCTCGGAACGGTGTGGACCACCATGTATCTGAATGAGGCCGACGCCGTGGCCGAGTTACTGGGGCTCCCCGACCAGGTCACACAAATCTGCCTGTTTCCCGTGGCGTATTCGATCGGCACCGACTTCAAACCGACGGCGCGCCGCTACCCGGCGCGAGAGATCGCTTACTTCGACCGCTATGGCCACAATCGACCAGCCGATGGCGAGCGCGGCCTCGTGGCTGAGGTCGATATCAAGGCTCGCCCAGAGCTGATCCAGCCTCTACTCGACCAAACCGAAGCCGGCCTCCGATTCGTGCTCGAGAAGGTACCGGGAGGCAGCCGTCTCCGGGCCCACGGCTCCGAAGACGCCAACCTTGCCGATATTCGCCAGTTGTTGGCAAACATCGCGGCCGATGCCGTCGCCGAACAACCGCCCTCGACGTCTGGCTTCCCGGGGCTAGGTCGCTAAAAAGGACAGGCGCTCATAGGACAGGCGATCCTAGGACCAGCCGCCATCTTGGCTGATGATCTGGCCGAAGATGAATGACGAAGCATCAGTTGCCAAGAACAGTGCGAGTTCTGCCGTCTCGCTGGGCAGCCCCAGGCGTTGAGCCGGAACCTCGGTGCGCAGCTTGGAAACGAACTTCTCGTTCTCCATCAGCTCCGGTGGGTAGTAGGTGTCGTTCGCGACAAAATTCTGAGCGATGGCATTCAACCGGATGCCCGATTTGGCCAACTCGTGTCCCGCAGACCGAACGAAGGCGTTCTGCGCGGCGCGAGCGGTGACGTAGGAGATGGCGTGCGGATGCATCCGACGAAGTGGCGACGACGAGGTGACCGCAACAATTGAACCTCCGCCCCTCGCTGCCATCCCGGGAGCAACAGCCCGCACCAGACGCATCAGCGGGTGCACCAGCGCAGTAAAGCCGGCCTCCCACTGATCGTCTTCGATCTCGATCGTCTTGGCTCCGTAGGCTGGCAGATCGAGGTTGGCGACAAGCACGTCGAGATCGCCCGCTGTGGCGATCAGTTGATCAGGGTCGTCGCGGTCGAGCAGCTTGTTCTCATCGGTCAGCAACTCCGCTCCCTCCGCCCGAAACAGGTCAGCGATCGGCGGCCCCATGTAGGAGTCTGCGCTGGTGACCAACACCCGTTTTCCCTCGAGGCGATCCATTCTTTCCGTCCCTTGATCCGGGTGAGCGATGAGTGCCCCTCACACCGAATCGAGACGATAGGCCCGGGCCGCGGTGTTATGGAACAGTTCTTTTTGCTCATCTCCTGAGTAGCCGTGGGCGATTCTCTTGAAGGCATTCCACAGCACGACGTAGCCGGCGCCCCGCTTGTCGACGGGGAAGTTCGACTCGAACATGCATCGGTCGGGGCCAAAGGCTTCGATCACGAACTCGATCGGGTCCGCCCAGGGAGCAGCGAGTTCGTCGGAGTTCGGGGGTCGATCCATCTTGTCCCACCGGTACCCCATCATCGGCATGCCGATGCCGCCAACCTTCAGGAACGTATTGGGGCAGGCGGCAAGCTCGGTCATGCCACTACGCCAGACTTCCAGGACTTCGGATCGACGGTCTTTGTAGGGACCGGTGCCGAGCACGCCTCCAAGATGATCGATGACCATCGGTGTCTCGGGGCAGGCCCGAGCGACTGCCGCCAGCTCCGAAAGTTGCGGGTGGTACACCATGGCGTCGTAGGTGAACCCGAGCGCACCCACCTTGCGGACTCCGTCCAGATAGGCGGTGCTCGTCATGGCCGCGGCCTCGCCCATCGAGAGCGGCGGGTGGCTGTCTTGGGCCGTGATGTATCGGACACCTCGGAATCGTCCTCGTGCCGCCTCGTCGTGGGCGAGCAGCACTTCCTCGACCGCGTCTCCCAGCGACAGATCGGCCTGACCCATGATGGCTGCGATCTCCGCCTGGCCCGAAGTCGCGCTCTGCTCGGCCAATTCGACAACGAACTCGGTTTCGCCGACGGGCTTGAGATGCTCGGGCCCCGACGTGCGGTACTCGGCATGACACTCGAGAAACACCGTTCGGACCACGTTGTGGCCGGCCGAGGTGTCGGCGTGAAGATCATCGAGTGTGTAGGGCCAGCCTGTGTGTCCCTGGTCCAGCCAGATGTGATGATGAGGGTCGCAGATCGGAAGATCAGGAAGCAGAGGCTCCTCGGCTACTTGGGCGATCCATGCCAGGTGAGTTTCAAGCGGTCGGTCGTTTCGGGCCATGGCCAAACCCTGCTCGGTATGCGCCGCAACGGCAAGGCGAACTAGAACATCGCCATGATCGTGCAAGAGACCAACGTGACAACTGCCGACGGCGAGATGCCAACGTGGATCTATCGCCCAGAGCACGACGGTCCCCATCCCGTTGTGCTTTATCTCATGGATGCCCCAAGTATTCGGCCCGCGCTTCACGAGATGGCGTCAAGATTGGCAACCGCCGGCTACTACGTGATGTTGCCGTACCTCTTCTATCGAGGTGGCCCCTTTCGTGAGTTCGGTGCAAGCGACGAAGACATGCATTCCCGCCGCGAGTTCATGGACCAAGTCAACCCCACCAACATTCTGGGTGACGTAGCGGCGCTACTCGAGGTCGCTGATGCCGACCCGGCCGCTCGTGACGGAAACGTGGGGGCCGTTGGGTTCTGCATGAGTGGTGGACTTGTAATCTCGGCGGCCAGGGCTCTGCCTGAACGGATTGCCGCGGTGGCGTCTATCCATGGCGCCTGGCTGGTGAAAGATAGCGACGACTCGCCCCATCGCGGGCTCGATTCAGTGCAGGCCGAGATCTACTTCGGTTGGTGCGACAACGACGCGACGGCGCCCGCCGAAGACGTTCCCGTCATGGAGCAAGCGCTCAAGGACGCCGACGTCAACTACACCCTCGACTGGCTCACCGAAGCGGTACACGGCTACGCACCTCCCCACAGCGACCGTTACGACCGGACCGCGTCCGAGCTTCACTGGGAACGGGTGCACTCGCTCTTCCGTCGCAATCTCTGACCCAAAAGGCTGGCGGCAAACTCGCCGCTAGTAAAGCTGTCCTGCCTTGCCGGCGGCCAGCTCATCTTCGTCCCAATAACCGATCAGGATCCCTCGATTGGCAAGCGAGCCAGGCGTGCTGGCGCGGTCGGCCATGGCGGCGGTCGCCGTTGCATCGTGGCGACGCATCCGGAACCACTCGAAAAGCTGGTCGTGCATCTCCGACCGAACCGGTGCCAGACCGGGGTCGTCGATTCGGTCGTGGAACTCTTCAGGATCGTCTTCGAGGTCGTACAGCAGGTTGGGTCCAACATCGCTAACGATGTACTTGTATCGCTCGCCCCGCAACATGGTGGCCCGACGTTTGCGGGAGTCGTCGACGGTAGGCAGGCGATTCGACATCTCGAGGAACGCGTAGTCGGCTTCGCACACTGCGGCCGAACGGTCTAAGCGTCCCAGGCCGTGCAGGGAGGGCTGAAGGCTTTGACCCTCGAGCCAGGGCTCTGCGCCGGCAAGATCGCCACCGAGCGCCTCGATGAACGTCGGGACAAGATCGACGGCCTCGACTATTTCATCGGACACGGTGCCTCGCGTGGCATCAGCCGCGGCACGGGGATCAACAACGATCATGGGCGTGCGGATGGCAGCCTCGTGAAGCCAGTCCTTCTCACCCATCCAGTGATCACCCATGTAGTCGCCGTGATCGGAACAGAACACGATCATGGTGTCATTGAGTCGGCCCATCACCTCGAGTTCGGTGAACAGCCGTCCGAGGTGATCATCGATCTGTTTCACCAAGCCGAGGTAGGTGGGATACACCAGCGAGCGCACCTCTTCACGACCGAATGCTCGACCGATCCGCGACTGCTGGAAGGCATCGAGCACGGGGTGAGGATCGACCCGCTCGACGTCGCTGCGGGTGGCCGGCGGCAGATCGATACCCCGAAACATGTCGTGGTACGGCTCGGACGCGACATAAGGCCAATGGGGTTTGATGAAACTGAGATGAACGCACCAACGCTCGTCACCGGCCCCGCGGATGTAATCGATCGCCCGGTTGGTCATGTAGGCGGTCTCTGACAGCTCGTCGGGAACAATCGTCGGGAACGGCGCCGAGCGCAGCAGCCAGCCCGACACCCAGTTGCCGTCGGCGTCTTTCACGCTGTTTGCCGCCGTGTGCCAGGGATTGTCACCTTCATACCCGTGCTGGCGTAGGAACTGGTTGTAGGGCAGCTCTACAGACGCCGAGTCATTCGGGTGCAAGCCGTCGTCGCGCTCTTCCGGTTCGAATCCGCACTGGCTGGCGAAGATCCACTCCGGGCTGCCGGGCTCGAGACCGAGCCGCATCATGCCCTTGGCGTCGGGTGCGGTGTGGGTTTTACCGATCAGGACCGGGCGCACCCCGGTGTCCCACAGATGGTCGCCAAGGGTCATCTGGTTCACGTGGATGGGCACGTTGTTCCACCGACAGCCGTGGGTCTGCACATAACGGCCCGTGTAGTAGCTCATCCGCGACGAACCACAGACGGCACCTTGCACGAACGCCCGGTCGTAACGCACGCCTCTCGCCGCCAACCGGTCGATATTCGGTGTATCGATCAACCCGTGGCCCGAACACGAGATGGCATCCCAGCGCAATTGATCACACATGATGAACAGCACGTTCTGGACCGGGTCCCCGGCATCAACGTGCTGCACCGTCTCGGCGGAAACGTCAGACTGCTTGCTCATCGTGCCTCGGTATCCAAGTCCATCGAGCGTCAGTACCCGAGTTCGGTGGCAGCCCGTTCGAGGGCAACCGTGACCGACCACTCGGTACGAGCCAAGCGCAGATCGGGATTCGAGCCATCGGCGTAGAGTCCGGCCGCGCTCATCCAGAAAGCAGCCGATCGCATGGCGTAGAGCAACTGGTAGTAGCGACACTTCTCTTCATCGATCTCAATACCGGTCGCTTCCTGATATCGATCGAAGAAGAGCTGGCGAGGGACCACGTTCGACAACAGGTCTGTGCCCTCCCGATTGAGTTCAGTGAGCATGTAAGCCACGTCGTACATCGGGTCGCCAATGACCTGGAGTTCCCAGTCGAGGACAGCCGACACTCGATCGTTGTCGATCAGAACATTGCCGGTGCGGTAGGCGCCGTGAACAAGCGTGAGCTTGTCGGTCTCCGGTGCGTTTACTTCGAGCCAGCCAATCAGATCGGCCAGGATCGGATGGCCGGGGTGAGCCGAGTCTGCGACCAGTTTCTTCCACTTGGCGATCTCGCCGAGGGCGAACCCCTTGCCCCCTTCGGGGACACCGAGGAAGTCGAGGCCGACCCCTTGCCAGTCGGCGGTATGAATGGCGGCGAGGGCGTCGGTGAAACTGACCGGCAGTTCTCCTCGTTCCGCAGCCGCAGCGTAGAACTCGCGTCCCGCTCGCCGCCACGGACTAGGGCACTCTCCCGGCACCCTCTCCATAATCAGGGCGGGGGCTCCGAGAGCTGCCGGCTCGGGTTCGTACCAATAGACCTTTGGCGCTGGAACATCCGTGGCTTCAAGACACCGCAACACCTTGAACTGGTGGCCGAGGTCCGACGTTTCCCGCAACAATGCGTTGCCGGGGTCGCGCCGCAGACACAACCCACGGGTCTGTTCGCCATCGGCATCGGTCCAGCGAGCGTCGAACAACCAAGTTTCATGCGACCAGCCGACAGCGATTTGTGTCATGCCATCGATCACGACCGGGCCCTTTGCTTCCAGCTTCTCGGCCAGGTAGCCGGCAACGATGCCGTTGAGTTCAGCTTGGTCTGCGGTCTTGTCGTCACTCATTTGGCGATCTCCATTCGGCGGTCGATGTCGCGTCGCAGATGGGGGCGCACGACATCAAGGGCGACAGCGGCCCGGCTACTTTCCTCCGGACCGGCGTCGGCCATCTCGGCGTAGAGAGCTTCGATCAACGGATCAAGGACGGCGACCCGCCGATCGGCCCCCAGCGTTTCAATGGCGAGCTCGACGGCGGGAGGTGCATCGCTGAGCAACTCACGTAGCTCGCCGTGCAGCGTCGTCATGTCATCAAGCTCAGCTCGGACATGATCAGGGGCCAGTGCGATCTGTTTCGAAAGCCGCTCGAGGATCACTGAGGCCATAAACGTCTGGGTGCGGGAGTACTCGTCACCGACAGCAGGGGCGATGTCAGCCTTGAGGGTGGCCGACAACCGCCCGAGGAGCTCGCTCGGGTCGATACTCATGACAGGGCCCAGCTGCCGGCCTTCTTGGCCGCCGACCAGGTGTGCATTGGCCACATATCTTGATCCTCACCCCACCATTCGGTGCCATCATCGAGCTCCCAACGGACGAGGCTGTTGATGTCGATGAAGGTGTGTCGGTTGATGAAGATGCGACTCACAGACTCACCAACGGCGCGGAATGCATCGCCATTGGCATCGGTGCCCGCAATGGTGATCTTCTCGACATAACCCTCGGTCGGGTGCCGAACTACTGAACGGTCGCCATCGGTGAAGTCGACCTGGTGCTCGCCCCGTTTCACAAAACCGTAGGCCACCCGGTCGTTGCCATCGCGAGTGTTGGTGACCGCGAGGAATCCGTTGCCGCCCTCGCCGGCACCGGTAACATAGCCAGCCTGACGGGGCCGGTTCTCAGGCCTCTTACCCCAGGTCCGGTCTCGCATACCCCAGCAGTCGATCTCGATCGTCTCGCCGTGCAACACGATGCTGCCGGTGACGTGACCAATCTGGTCGAAGTGAGCTGCTTTGCCGAATGTCGAGCCACCTGACGCCAATGGCCGTGGCGGGTCGACGGCAGCGAACCGAAGATCGGCCGTGAACCGGCCGGGGTCGTCATAACCCAGGCGGTACGCCATCGTCGGCTCCTCGACCTTGATCGAGACGCCATTCGGCAGCTCACAATCAGTGAAGTCGAGGTCGGCCGGTCGTTCCAGGGCGGTGAAATTGGCCGAATACTGCACAGCCCAGGGCAGAAACTCGCCATCGTCCCAAACCCACGCGCCACCGGCGACCGTACCGATGTTGTGACGGATCATGTTGTAGAACCAGCCGCCCAACTTCCGTTCGGCGTTGTGCCACGAGAACCATGCTGTCTCGGTGTGCCACCACTCATCTGCCGCAAGATGGCCGTGGAGGCCGTCGTCTTCTGGCCCGAATACCGGGACTGTCGTTTCGCTCATGAGATCTTTCGTTCGTGGCCGACCCAGTGTGGCGCGTCTAACACGGCCGCAATCTAGATCACTGCACGATGGTAGGGCTACGTTCGGAGTATGACCCTGGGACGACGCATCCTGCCCGATGCCACCGTGGCCGACTACTACCGTCGGGGCTGGTGGCGCGACCGCACGGTGGTCGATGACTTTCTTGACCAAGTCGAACGGCGGCCTGACGCCACCGCCATCGTGAGCCAACACGCCAACCGGCCAACTGAACGCATGACCTACCGCGAGCTTGAGGTGGCAAGTCGTCGCATTGCCGGCGCTCTCATTGACCTCGGCGTCGCAAAGGGCGAGGCGGTGTCGATTCAACTTCCGAACAGCTGGGAGTTCCCGGCGATGGCCTATGGCATCCTGCGGGCCGGCGGCGTCGTCAACCCGTTGGTTCCCATTTTCCGGTCACGCGAGCTCGAGTTCGTGCTGGGTCGTACCGGCAGCCGTGTGTTGGTGGTGCCCGACGTGTACCGGAACCACGATCATGCGGCGATGGCCCTCGACCTTCTGTCGACCGTCGAGTCGTTGGAGCATGTCGTCGTCGTCGGGGAAACAAGCGGCGAGGCCATCTCGTTCACCGACCATTTCATGGCGAAGACATGGGAAGCAACACCGGGCCTCGACGACGATCTCGAAGCACGAAAGGCTTCGGCCGACGACCTGATCGAGATTCAGTTCACCTCGGGCACAACAGGCGAGCCCAAAGGAGTGCTTCATTCCCACAACACCGTCTACTCGGGCGGACGTTGCATCAGCGATGTGTATGGCCTCACGCAGGACGACGTCTGCTTCATGGCCTCGACGCTGTCGCACCAAACCGGCTTCGGCTACGGCATGACCAAGCCGCTCAGCATGGGAATGAAGATCGTCTACCAAGATGCCTGGGACCCCGAAGGCATGCTCGATGCCATCGAATCCGAGGGTGTCACCTGGACCGTGTCAGCAACAGCGTTCGTCATGGACCTGGTTGCCGCCCAGCGTCGCAAACCTCGCAACGTCGAGAAGTTTAAGTACTTCATCTGCGGCGGCGCACCGATCCCCCCGAAGGTGGTCGAAGACTCAATGGAGATCCTCGGAGCTGAGCTGGTGGCGGTTTGGGGAATGACCGAGAACATGGTGGTGACCACCACTCGACCCGGTGATCCCGTATCGCTCGTGTCCGATTCCGACGGCACTCTCGTCGATTGGATGGAGATTCGGATCACCGATGACGACGGTCGCCAGGTCGCCGAAGGCGAGTCGGGCAATCTGGCCTGCCGGGGGCCCAGCCAGGCACTGGGCTACTTCCACCGGCCCGATCTCTACGAAGCAGCCTCGCCCGACGGCGACTGGTTCGACACCGGCGATGTCGCCCGGCTACGGACCGATGGCGGAATCCGTATCGTCGGTCGAACCAAGGACATCGTCATTCGAGGCGGCGAGAACATCCCGGTCGCCGAGGTCGAGGCCGGGCTCCTGCGCCACCCGAATGTAGCTGAGGTGTCGGTTATCGGTTTGCCCGACGATCGGCTGGGCGAACGAGCTTGCGCCGTCATCAGTACCGACGGCGCGACACCGACGCTGGCCGACCTGACTGCCTTCCTCGACGAGTCTGGGATGGCCAAACAGTTCTGGCCCGAGCGGCTCGAGGTGATGGAAGAGATGCCAAAGACGCCGTCTGGAAAGATCCAGAAGTTCAAGTTGCGGGAGTTGCTGACAGGCTGACCCTCATATGACCAGCCACGAGGGCCAAAGCGACGGCGGACAAGACCCGACGATCGAGATCGTTGACGCTGAGACGGACACGACCTGGCAGTTCGAGCGGAGCTTTCTGGAATCGAATTGGACCTGTATCTGGGGTGCCGGCTGCAAGGGCATCTTGAGTGAAGAAGCAGAGAGCCTGAACCAGGGCTGCTGCAGTCTTGGGGCCGAGCTCGACCCTGACGAAGCTCGGAACCTGTCGGCTCTTGCTGCCACCCTCGATCCGGCGCGATTCCAACACTCATCGATGGCGGACGCTGGCATCTTCGCCGACGATGCTTCGGATCAGCATGGCTGGCGAACCCGTGTGGTCGACGACGCCTGCATCTTCCTGAATCGCCCCGGCTTTACCGGTGGCGAGGGGTGCGCCCTTCACCTCGAGGCACTGGCCAGCGACGAGTCACCTCTCGAGTGGAAGCCCTCGGTGTGCTGGCAATTGCCGGTTCATGTCGACTGGAGACCGACGGCAAACGGCGGTGAGCAGGCCCAGATGCGTCGCTGGCAGCGGGCCGACTGGGGACAGCACGGCGACACCATGGCCTGGGTGTGCACCGAACAGCCAGAGGCCTACGTTGGCCACCACCGGGTGATCGACTCGCTCGGTGAGGAGATCGAGCACATCGTCGGCACACCGGTATTCGTCGAGCTGAAGAAGAGACTCGGTTCAGACCCGAACCTCTAGCGATAATCCCTGCCCTCGCTCCCTCGCTGGGCCCGCTCGATTCTCAATTCTGCGAACATCTATCCCACGAGCATTCACCTCACGCGGACTCCCACCAAGACATCCCTGACCAAGACATTCCCCACCAAGACATCCCCTACCCAGACATGCCTCCGCCGGTGCTCCAGCCGAACTCTTCTCACCCGACGGCCCACGCCCCGTTCGAGGAGCAACTCGTCCCGTTCGAAGACCCAGCCGTCGACACGTTCGCCGACGGCGACACTCGCAGCGTCCTTCTCGTCATGGGCGCCATCGTCGTCGTCGCCCTCCTCGCAGCCGGCGCACTGACGTTCTTCTCGGGATCAGGCTCCGATGCACCCGCCCGCTTGGCTGTCCTTGATGGTCAACCCGACCAGCCCGGCATCACCCCAGCGACGCTGGACGACTCGTACCGTGATGGCCCGCAGCCGCTCTCTTGGGCCGCGCAACCGACTGACACCGACAACGTGTTCGCCGTATTCCAGAAGATGGGTGCCCTTTCGTACGAAAAAAGCTCACCGGGAGTGTTCGACGCGACCTACTACGAGGCCGAGCCCGATGCGCCCACCGAAGCCGCGTATGCCCTCTGCCTCAGAGCGGTCGGCAATGGCCGAGATCTCGAGTGTTCGGGCTACGACAACGGCACCACCCACACGGTCTACGGCTTCGATTGGCAAGCAACGCTCTACCATCTCGCGTCCGGTGAAGAGGTGCTGAGCGAGGCTGTTCGCAGCAAACGAGCGACCTGCCCGGCCATTGCCTTTGAAGCATCCTCGGAACAGCAGCCGCACGTCGGCGACCTGCTCCAGCGCACCTCGTCGTTCGGTAACCCAGACGAGTACACCGGGCTCCATCTACTCAACGATCTGGACAACGGCTCGGCCCGCTGGTGCGAGACGCCGACTGCGTTGCCACAAGTCGGCCCCGCAACCACCGGGCCAGCGGCATTCCTGATGATCGGCCGCTCGGCGTCGCTCGAGAGCGTCTATGGCCGGTTCGAAGCCGGCACCGACGACCCAGCCCAGGTCACCCACATCGCTTGCATCTCGTTCGACAAAGCAGGCGACGCCCAGCACACCTGCGACTTCGGTGATGGCTATCAGTTGAAGTTCAACAAGGGGGCTCATCTGGTGGTCTTGGTCGACGCCGCAACCGGAGAGATCCTCGCGTCGGAGTTCTTTCAGGCATCGACCAGCTGCCCCAACTTTTACGACTTCCACGAAGGCAACATCGTGGTACGCAACGGCGCCCTGGCCGACGCTGCCTTGGTGTGGATGACCGACACGATGGCGGCATCGCGGCCCGACGACACCACGTCGGAAGACCGTTCGACGGAGGTGGGCGACTCCGACGACGGCTGACCAATAGCCTGAACCCATGCTCGAGATAACCGAATACACCGACCCCATCTGCTCGTGGGCTTGGGGCAGCGAGCCCAAGTTGCGGCTTTTGCGGTGGCGCTACGAGGGATCGACGAGCTGGCGCCGAGTCATGGGCGGCCTCGTTGGTGATTCCTCTTCGCGTCGGCCCGATTGGGATCCGATCTTGGCAGCCAAACCAATGCCCGAGTACTGGAAAAAGGTGACACAAAAGACCGGTGCTCCGTATCCCTTCGCGATGCACTACATGCTCCGATCGACCGATCCGGCTGGACGAGCGGTCAAGGCGGCCGAGCGGCAAGGAGAAGCGGTCGCAGAGGCTGTCTTGCGTCGTCTGCGCGAGACAACGTTCATTTTCGGTAGGCCCCCGGGTGAGCACGACCAGATCCTCGCTGCCGTCGCTGGCGTTCGCCAGCTCGACATTGCCCGCCTCGAGGCTGACCTAAGCGACGCTACCGTCGCCGCTGCGTACGAGGCTGACTGGACTGAGACAAGAAAGCCGAACGATCACGTTCGCCATCTCGAGGGCGACTGGATGGGGATCGGGAATTTGAAGCACAGCGAAGGCCACGATCGATATGCCTTCCCAACCCTGATCTTCTCGGGATCGACCGGCGAATGCACCGTGCCGGGCTGGATGCCATTTGACGCCTACGAAGCAGCCATGGACGAAGCCGAGCCCGGCAGCACGGCCGAGGCCCGGCCCGACCCAACGCCGACAGAGGCCTTCGACCGGTGGCCCATGCTCACCCCGGTTGAGCTTGACCTCCTCTGCGGTGCGGGGGCCAAAGTCCCCGAGGGTGTCGTCAGCTACGACTGGGGCGATGGGGTCGTCTACATGACCGACGCCGAAGCGACGGCCACGTCAGGACTCCCTTGACCGCTACCCAGAGTGCTGCCTTCGGGAACCAGCCGGCGAGCACCAACGTCTGAACATATATGCAGACAGATCACCAACGCTTCGCCCTGCGACTCGCAGCTTCGCGACCTCTCGCAGCTTCGCTGTCTCTCGCAGCTTCGCTGTGTCTCGCTGGGGTTCTCCTTCTCGCAGCCTGCGGGAGCGACACTCAGATCGACGCCACCGGCTCAGCGGACCAGCCCACCACCGCGGCCGCTCCCGCCACTACTGGCCCGCCAGGAGCCGACGACATCAACGACCCGACCCGACCGGCAGCGGCACTCGAGCTATCGAACAGCCAGCGGCTGTGGAGCGATGTCGGTATCCAGAACTACACCTATACGTTCAGCCGCAGTTGCGAATGCCCCGACGATCAGCTCGGCCCCTTTCGGGTCACGGTCACTAATGGCGAGATCGAAAAGGTCGAGTCGCTCGACGACGTGATCGACTACGACGTCGGCGCTCGCACTATTCCGGAGATGTTCGACGCCATCGCAGCCACGATCGACGGTGGAGCACAGTTGGATGTCACCTATGAGGCAACAACCGGGCACCCCGTGTCGGTGCTGCTCGACATCGAGGCGCTTGCCGTCGACGGCGGCGATGCCTTCACCATCGAGTCGTTCAGTTCGGCCGACTTCCTCGCCGCTGATCTGACCCTGGCACGCGAGCAATGGGAAGAGGCCGCCGTAGCCAGCTATCGCTTCACCTACAAGCCGCAGTGCTTCTGTCCCCAGGTCACCCGCACCGTCACCGTCGTCGATGGTCAGGTCACCGAGGTATCAGATCTCGGAGACACTATTGGTGGACTGCCACCGCTCACGATCGATGATCTGTTCAACGAAGTGGCGGCGGCCGTCGAGGGCGGCGCCTTCGCCGTCAACGTGACCTACGACGAAGCGCTGGGCTTTCCCTCCGACTACTTCATCGACCCCAATCAGTTCACTGCCGACGAGGAACACGGTGTGCTGGTGATTGACTTCCAGGACTTGACCGAACGGTAGATTCCAGGTTGTGACCTCGGCACCGGCTGATCCGGCGACCTTCCCCGATCCAAAGGAAGCTGAGGTTTCAGAAGACAAACGCGAGGTCTTCGGCTGGCAGATGTATGACTGGGCCTGGAGCGCATTCAGTACCACCGTGACCACCGCGCTGCTTGGGCCCTATCTGCTCGAGCTGGCCGAAGACAATGGTGGCGTCGAAGTACTCGGGTTCGACGTTGAGCCGGCGTCGTTCTTTCCCTTCTGCGTCAGCCTTTCGGCCATCATTCAGGTACTGCTGTTGCCGCTGGTTGGCTCGATCGCCGACCACACCGACCGCAAGAAGCGCCTCATGATGACGCTGGCCTACGCCGCTAGCGCCGCGACCGCAGGCCTTTTCCTGGTCACCGGTACCACCATCCTCGTCGGCGGGCTGCTGTTCATCATCGCCGGCATCGGTTTCTCGGCCGCTTCGGTCGTCTACAACTCGTATCTCCCCGATATTGCGCCGCCGCATCGGCGGGATCGAGTCAGCTCGGCTGGCTTCGCCTACGGCTACTTGGGCGGCGGGTTGTGGTTGGCTGCCAACTTCGCCCTCATCACGTTGATGGATGACACAGGATTGGCGGTCCGGATCAGTCTCGGCGGCACCGGCATCTGGTGCCTTGTCTTCTTTGCCGCCTTTCCCGAACGACTCATTCGAACTCGCCCGGCATCACGACCTCGGCCTCCGAACACCGGCTGGCTTGGGCTTAGCTTCCGCTCGGTTTTTACCACCCTGGCCGAGATGCGGCGCCAGTACCCGATCACCCTGCGGTATCTCGTCGCCTACCTCATCTTCAACGATGGCATCCAGACCGTCATTGTTGTTTCGACCTCGTTCGCCAAAGACGAGCTGCCCGGTGTCGAGGCCGAGGACCTACTGTTGTTGGTCCTGATGATTCAGTTCGTTGCCGTGCCAGGAGCCATTCTTTTCGGCCGCCTGGCCGAGCGATATGGCGCCAAGCAAGCCTTGGCCGCCAACCTCTGTGTGTGGGTCGGGTTGGTCGTCTTCGCCTACGTGTTCCTGCGCTCACTCTCCCAACTGTGGATGATGGGTGTCGTACTCGCTGTTGTACTGGGCGGGTCGCAGGCCCTCAGCCGCAGCCTTTATGCCCAGATGATTCCAACCAACTCAGAAGCCGAATACTTCGGCTTCTACGAGATCGCAGCTCGGGGCACGTCCTGGATCGGGCCTTTGGTATTCGGTGTCGTAAACCAGATCACTGGCTCACAGCGACAGGCCATCCTCAGCCTGATCGTGTTCTTTGTTGTCGGCTTGATTCTGTTGTTGCCCGTGAGGGTCCGCGACGCCATGGTGGCCGCCGGACATGACCCCGAAGGCGTAGTCCACTAACTTCGAAGAGGTGGACAACACCAGTCGGAAGGCTCGCTTCCTCGAAACTGATCAGCCCTGGCCCATCAACGCTTGGTACCACGCGGCTTGGATGAACGAGGTCGGTGACAAGCCTCTCGCCCGCACGCTCTTGAATGAGGATGTGGTGCTTTTCCGAGATGCAGCCGGCAATGCGGCCGCCCTCGAGGATCGATGTTGTCACCGGGCAACACCGCTTCGTCTGGGCGAGGTGACCGAACTCGGTCTGCAGTGCGGCTATCACGGCATGACCTTCGACGCCGGCGGCACGTGTGTGTCGATTCCCGGCCAGGAGGCTATTCCCGCTGCCGCGTGTGTGCGTAGCTATCCGGTCGTCGAGAAGCAGGAGATCATTTGGATCTGGATGGGCGATCCTGAGCTGGCCGACGAATCGAAGCTTCTGGTCGATTTTCCCTGGCTCGACGACCATGAGAACTGGCCGCACTATCACGGCATGTACGAGATCGACTGTAACTACGTTCTACTCGTCGACAATCTGATGGACCTCACCCACATTCCGTTCATCCACCGCAACACCATTGGGGGCGGAAGTCAGCAGGGGCAGGTAAACGCCAGCATGGACATCACGCCAACCGAGACGGGTGTGCATTACATCCGCTGGATGGAGAACATCGTGCCGCCCCCGACCTACGTACGCGGCGCGGGCTTCGACGAGGGCGTAATGGTCGACCGCTGGCAGGAGTTCGAATTCGTCGTCCCATCGACCGTCGTGCAATGGACGGGAGCACTACCTGTTGGTCGCGGGGCGAGAGAAAACCGCGAGCAGGACGGAGGCTTCAACCTGCGCCTCTACCACGGCGCAACGCCTCGAACCGAGGACAGCTGCTACTACTTCTGGTCGCCGCTGAACGGCTACAAGCCGGGCGACGTCGAGGCCACGAAGATGCTCCACAAGGAGATCGAAGTCACGTTTGACGAAGATCTCGAGTTCCTCGAGTCACAACACGCCTGCGTCGTAGCCAACCCCGCTCAACCAATGGTGAACATCAAACACGACAAAGCCAGGATTCAGGCCAATAGGGCGCTCGAGCGAATGATCAACGCTGAAAGCGACTAATTTTGGATCAGCCCGCCGAGTGAGGCCGACCGTTCGATGAGGTCGGCAAGGATCTCGACATCGTTAAGGTCGGGCGCCCCGTTCGGCGTCGGAGGCCCGGCAACCACAAGGGCGATGACCACATCGTCGTAGCGAGCCAGCACGATTCGGATGACGAATCGATTCGCCGGATTGCCGACCTCGACCCGAGTGAGATCGACCGCGAGGGCGTCATCGGCACCTGCAACCAAACCGAGGTCCCGGGCGACAGTGTCGACGAGGTAACCAACGTCTTCGTGCTCCCCACATCCGAGAAGCGCTCGGTAGGCATCGATCCAGACCGCAGCATCTGGGCTTCGCAGGACAACCTGGAGGTGCTGGGAGTTACCCGCCCCGACGAACGTCGCTTCAAGACCGTCGGCTGCCGGCTCGACAATGGCGATACAGCTATCCATCGGTGCCAGATCCGGGGGTGGCATGGCCGCGACCGAACGAGTGAGGTCGGCGGCAATGTCGTCAGGGTCGAGCACAAAGGACGCCATCGTCAGTTGCTCCCAGCGCTCGGGTTGTCCCTCGGCTCCGGGCACAACCGATGTCGGGGCATTCGGTGGGGGACTACCTGGAGAATTGCCGGGGAAACCGTCAGGGACCGTCTCGGAGAAGGGTGATGAACTGATTTCCGTTGACTCTGTCAGCAGGCCCGAATCACCGGCCTGCTCAGGATCGGTCGGCGTGGTCGCCGGCGGTCGGAGCTCGAATTCCTCCGCCTCATCCAATGCCGTCGTTGGGCTGGAGCCGTCGAGCAGCTGGCCTCTAGCCGCCAGTCGTTCAGGTACGCCGGCAGCAGCCTGTATCTCAGTTGCGTCTAACGAACCGCAGGCCGAAGCCGTGAGCGCGAGAGCAAGAAGGACGGTCAAGAGTCGCACGATGACTACTTCGACCGCTCAGCTCAATGGCTTGAGATCGCGATCATCAGCATCACGCTGACCAAACTCGCCTCAGCCAAGTCTCAGGTCAGCTAGGTCTGGGTCGAACCAACAGGCCGAGGGCTCCCAAAACGACGGCCATTCCGGTCAACTGGATTGCGTTCACGGTTTCGCCATCGAGCACAAGGGCGGCCAGAGCCACGCTGACCACCGGGCTGAACAACGTCATCTCCGAGACCAATGCCAGGGGCACTCGGGGATGAGCCCAGTTCATCAGTACGTGGCCGGTTCCCGGGATGGCGACCATCGCCGGTATCCACCACCATTTCCCCTCACCAGGGTGCAAGGTACCCGAGAACAGCAGTGCGGTCGGCAGCATCACAATGCTGCTGATGACCAACGACAAACCCTGGTATTCAAAGGCCCCAAGGGTGGCGCGTGCTTGCTTCGAATACACGAAATACATCGTCCACGTGGCAAGAGCGCCAATTCCCAGCAGATCACCTGCCGGGCTCCACGACGGCGAGTCGGTCGATCCAAATACAACGAGCCCGACACCGCCGAGCGCCACCATCGAAAGCAGCAATTCGGCTCGGCCAACCTGCTCACCGAAGCGGCGGGAGAAGAAAAGCAAGAC
>JBLINY010000089.1:0-19265 GCA_047638695.1 Acidimicrobiales bacterium
CGGTGTCGATGAGGACGGTGTCGATGAGGACGGTGTCGATGAGGACGGTGTCGATGAGGACGGTGTCGCCGCTGTTGACCGGGGGACCGTCGATGAGGGAGCCGTGGTCGACGGCGCGACCGCCGACGTTGATGTCACGGCCAAGTCCTCGTTGCTGAGCGAGCTACAACCGCTGACGAAGAAGAGGGCGAGCACCGCGGGCATGAACAAAAACCGGCGGTGTCGCCAACTCGATTCGGAAGTACTTCGGAGCCCAGCCACCACGTCAGTGGTACCGAAGCACTCGGTTGCGGTGTTTGAGCCAAACAACTCAGGCCATCACCTTTACCCAACCGGCACCCTGACCTACGGACGGGCTAGGACGACCTCAGCTGCGAGACGTCACGGATGGCGCCTCGATCGGCCGATGTCGTTAGGGCGGCATACGCCCACAGAGCTTGGCTCACCTCGCGGTCGCGATCTCGGGCCGTAAAGGCATCGGCTCCGTGCGACTCTTCTTCGGCAAGGCGACGAGCGAGCTCTGCATCGTCGATATCGGCGGTGATCGAGCGCGACGGGATGTCGATGGTGATGAGGTCGCCATCGCGAATCAGAGCGATTGCACCACCGGCCGCGGCCTCGGGAGAAGCGTGTCCGATCGAGAGACCAGAGGTGCCACCGGAGAACCGACCGTCGGTGAGCAACGCGCAGTCCTTTCCGAGGCCACGGCTCTTGATGTACGTGGTGGGATAGAGCATCTCTTGCATGCCCGGCCCACCCTTTGGCCCCTCATAACGAACCACGACGACATCACCAGCCTGCACGACGTTCTCGTCGAGAATGCCCTCGACCGCCGCTTCCTGACTCTCGAAAACTCGGGCCGGTCCCGAGAACTTCCAGATCGACTCGTCGACACCCGCCGTTTTGACGATGCACCCATCCTTGGCGATGTTGCCGTAGAGGATGGCGAGACCGCCGTCTTCGGAATAGGAATGCTCGACCGACCGCACACACCCGTTCTCGCGGTCGTCATCGAGAGTGTCCCACCGAGTGCTCTGGCTGAAAGCGGTCTGGGTGGGGATGCCGGCGGGACCGGCCCGGAAGAAGGTCTTGGCCTCAGCGGTGCACGTCGGCCGCATGATGTCCCACTCGTCGAGTGCGGCGGACATGGATGCCGAGTGAACGGTGGGCTGGTCGGTGGCAATCAGGCCAGCCCGATCGAGTTCGCCGAGAATGCCGGGGATGCCCCCGGCTCGATGCACGTCCTCGACGTGGTATTGCTCGACCGAAGGCGCCACCTTGCAGATATTGGGGATTCGCCGACTCAGCGCATCAATATCGGACATCTTGAAGTCGAGCTCGCCTTCTTCGGCCGCGGCAAGGATGTGCAAAACCGTGTTGGTACTGCCGCCCATCGCGATATCGAGGGCCATGGCGTTTTCGAACGCTGCTCGATTGGCGATACGCCTGGGCAGGACCGACTCGTCGTCCTTCTCGTAGTAGCGACGAGCCAGATCGACGACGGTGCGGCCGGCCTGAAGGAAAAGCTCCTCACGATCGGAGTGCGTGGCCAGCATGGTGCCATTACCCGGCAGCGATAATCCCAGCGCCTCGGTGAGGCAGTTCATCGAGTTGGCAGTGAACATGCCCGAACACGACCCGCAGGTGGGACATGCCGACCGTTCGATCGAGTCGACATCTTCGTCGCTCACGCTGGCATCGCCGGCCGTCATCATCGCCGAGATGAGATCGACCTTGACATCGACTCCGGCCAACCGGGTCTTACCGGCTTCCATTGGCCCGCCGGACACAAATACCGCCGGCACATTCAGACGCATGGCGGCCATCAGCATGCCGGGTGTGATCTTGTCGCAGTTAGAAATGCAAACAATGGCGTCGGCGCAATGGGCGTTCACCATGTACTCGACCGCATCGGCGATTAGCTCACGACTGGGAAGGCTGTAGAGCATCCCGCCGTGTCCCATGGCAATGCCATCATCGACCGCAATGGTGTTGAACTCCTTGGCCACGCCACCCGACTTCTCGATCTCTCGGGCTACGAGCTGACCCATGTCCTTGAGGTGCACGTGACCGGGCACAAACTGGGTGAAGGAGTTGGCAACGGCGATGATGGGCTTCTCGAAGTCGTCATCGGTCATTCCGGTTGCCCGCCAGAGCGAGCGGGCTCCGGCCATGTTCCGGCCGTGCGTAGTTGTACGAGAGCGATACTCAGGCATGCCGAGAGGCTAGTAGGGGTCTCGCACCGGCGGACAGGCGAGCGTCATCCCCGGATCCGCTGCTTCAGGGCTCTAGCGTTCGGGCATGTCGTTGGAGCTGCAGAAGCGACTGTTGTGGGTTGTGCGCCTCGGTCTCGTTGTCGCACTGATCATCACCATCGCCTTCCCGAACTGGGAGCAGTTCGCGGGTAAGGGCATGGCCTTTCGGGCGCCGTTTTACCTGCTCCCGGTCGCGGTCGTACCCTTGATCTGGAAGTTACGGGGGTCTAACTCGCCCTATCCGTATCTTGTCGACGCTCTCGTCGTTGCCCCGTTTCTGGTTGACACACTGGGCAACGTCGGCAACTTCTACAACAACTTCAACGCCACCGATGACGTTCTCCACTTCCTGAACTGGGTACTCCTGATGGGCGGCGTCACGCTCGCGCTGGCCCGCACTGGGATTGGCAAACTAAATGCCTGGTCGTTGGGTTGGGGATTTGGTGGCCTCGCCATCATCTGGTGGGAGGCAGCTGAGTTTCTGGTGCAGGAGCTCGGCACCGCCGGGCTGAGTCTCACCTATGAAGACACGATTGGTGATCTGTTGCTCTCGAGCACCGGTGGCGCCGTGGGTTCCGCCCTCGCCATCTGGCTCGGCTGGGGCCACCCGAAGGCCACTGGCTCGCCTCCTCGCTGATAGAACCAGCGAGTGCCTCGTTCCCCCCTCGCCGATTTCAAGCCCGAGGTACGCCGTGTCCTCCCCCTGCTCGTTGGCTTCCGCCTCGTCAGCAACGCCGCCTTTCGGTACACGTTCACCTTCCTTCCGGCCATCGCCCGAGGCACCGGGTTCTCGGTCGAGGAGCTCGGCCGAATCCTGAGCGCCCGCGACCTCACCGCCGTGCTGGCGCCATGGATGGGTCGTCTGTCGGACCGGCATAGCACTCGGCGACTTATGGCAGTGATGAGCGGCCTGCTTGTCGTCGGGCTGGTACTTGCGTCGCTCGGTCCGCTGGGGTTGGTCATCGGGTTCTTGGTCGTCGGCATGGCCAAACTCGGCTACGACGTCTCGATGAACGCCTGGGTCGGCGAGTCGATCGCCTACGAACGCCGAGGGCGAGCCATGGGCCTGATCGAACTTTCGTGGGCTGGCTCGGCCCTGTTGTTACTCCCGGTGCTTGGCATTGTCATCGACCAAGTCGGATGGTGGGCGGCTACCTCATTCCTTGCGCTGCTGGCGCTGCCCTTGTCGCTACTCATCGCCCGACAGGCTCGTCATGACGACGAACGGGCCAGGCCCGCCACCGACCAGCGACGACCTCATGTCAACCAGGCGGTCGTGATGTCGATCATGGCGTTGCTGCTGATGAGCGTCAGTTCTCAGTTTCTCATCGTGGGCCATGGCCTTTGGCTTGAAGACACCTACGACTTTGATGCCACCCAGGTCGGCATCGCCATTGTCGCAATCGGGGCCATCGAGGCCGTGGGATCGATCGCGTCGTCACGATTCACCGACATGCTCGGGAAGCGAAACTCGATGGCACTTGGCATGACCCTGCTGGGAGCGGCCATGGCGGTGATGGCGATAGTTGTCGAACCTCGTCTGAGCACCGGCCTTTTCCTGCTCATTACCGCCTTCCTCGGGTTCGAGTTCGCGTTGGTTTCGGCAATGCCACTCTTGGTCGAGCTCGACCCTGGGGCGCGGGCGCAGATGCTCGGCTGGGCGTTGGGGTTGTCCACCATCACTCGGGCTGCATGTTCGATCATCGGTGTCTGGTTGTACGTGAACCACGGCTTCCCCTGGCTCGCTGGTTTGGGAGCCGCTGCGGCCGCTGCCACCGTCGGTCTGCTGTTCGTAGCCGTTTCCGAGCCGACACCGACACCGCCGCCGGTCGTGGTCAACTGACCTGATGTCCCGTCGCTGGCTCACCGCAGCACTGGTGTTCTGCATCTTCAGCGCCGCCTGCTCACAACTGGGTGTAGAAGATACAACACCCTCTGAGCCCACAGTCACCTCGTCTTCGTATGAACCGATCGAGCGCGAAGCCAATGAATACAGCGAAGCCGATGAACAGACCGGTACTGGGACAACTGGTGCAGTCGGCGCCGATGGGATCGGCGACCGGCTGTTCCCCGACCTCGGCAATGGTGGCTACGACGTCAGCCACTACGACCTCACGCTCGACGTCTTCGACGAGCTGACAGCCACAGCAAGGATCACGCTCACGCCAACGGTCGACCTCGACCGCTTCTCGCTCGACTTCATCGGACTCGAGGTCGACGCCATTTCCGTCAACGGAGATCCGACGAGCTTTGGGCGGGCGGGAAGCGAACTCAGAGTCGACCCTCAGGCCGTGCTCAAGGCAAACGAGGTCGCTGAGGTCATCGTCGAATACCACGGCCAGCCTCAACCACTCGACGATCCAGCCGCACCGCTCGCTCTCGGATGGCGCACCGAACAATGGGGCACCTTTACCTTCAGCGAACCGATTGGATCGGCGACGTGGTTCCCGTCGAACGATCATCCGCTCGACAAGGCCACCTACACCTTCACGGTCAGCGTTCCTGCGGGTCAGGTTGCGGTGGCGTCGGGGACGCTGACAGATCGGACCGACCGCGGCGACCGCTCGACTTTCGTCTGGGAGATCGACCAACCAATGGCCACCTACCTGGCGTCAGTTGCGACCGGCCGATTCGACATCGTCACCGACCGAGAGGGGCCGGTCCTCATACGGAACGTGTTCCCTTCCGAGCGGGCCGACGACCTGCTGGTTCGCATCGATGACACCGACGCCATGATGCGGCTCTTCATCGAACTTTTCGGGCCCTACCCATTCGATGTCTACGGCATCATCGTCGTCGACGCCGATCTCAGCGGTGCCCCGGCACTCGAGAACCAGACACTCAGCGTTTTTTCGTTGAGGCTGTTCACCAGGAGCAGCGACGGCTTTCTGCGCAAGACCCTTGCCCACGAGCTGGCTCACCAGTGGTTCGGAAATCACGTATCGGTAGGCGACTGGGGCGACATCTGGCTGAACGAGGGGTTTGCCAGTTGGGCCGAGTTGTATTGGGCCGAGCAGGTCGGGCTCGGTTCGTTCGATGAGGAGGCGGCCCGCGACTATCCACCGCTTCTTGGGCGATCGGTCGAGACGCTGTTCGATAGCGAGGTCTACACCCGTGGCGCTCTCGCCTTGGAGGCCCTCCGCCGAACGGTCGGCGACGACGCCTTCTTCGACCTGCTGCGGACGTGGGTGGCGCGTTTCGGTGGCGGCAGTGCAACAACCGAAGACTTCTTCTCATTGGTTGACGAGCAGCTGGGACCCATCGCGCTCGCTCTGGTCGATAGCTGGGTCAACGACAAGGCAATGCCTGATCTGCCTTCCTCTTAGGGCAAGCTGAGGGCGTGGCTGCTGAAACCCAGCGAACCGCGGTGTATCCCGGTTCGTTCAATCCCCCGACGACCGCTCACCTGGCAATCGCCGAGGCAGTAAGGGCCCAGCGCAACGTCGATCGCGTCGTGTTCATGGTCAGCAAGAAGGCGTTGGCCAAAGAGGAGGTCGAGCACCCTCGATTCCAACACCGCGTCGCGGTGTTGGAGGCGGCCGCGGCCGCAATCGAGTGGCTCGAGATCGGTGTAACCGACGATCAGCTGTTGGTCGACATCGCCCGAGGTTTCGACGTGCTCGTCATGGGCGCCGACAAGTGGCATCAGATCAACGATGTCGTTTGGTACGACGACGATCCGGCCCAACGCGACGCTGCTATTGCCGCCCTGCCGACGCTGGCGATTGCTCCCCGACCGCCCATAGCTGTGCCTAACGAACACCTCCTCGCGATCCATGACGACCACGCAGCGACCTCATCGACCCGTGCCCGAGCTGGAGCGCTCGAGCTGATGCTCCCGAGCGCCGCTGCCTTCGCCCTCGAGACGGGCGCTTGGATCGAACCCAGTCGCTACGACCACTGGGTTGCCGGCCGCCCGGCCTAGCTCGACTCGGGGTGTTGCAGCTCGACTCGGGGTGTTGCAGCTCGACTCGGGGTGTTGCAGCTCGACTCGGGGTGTTGCAGCTCGACTCGGGTTGTTGCCGATGGTTTGGAATAGCTGACCTCAGGTCGTGGTTGAATCTGTGTAATCACGTAATTTGTAATTACGTAATCACAACCGGCCACACTTGTGACCACGACAAGACTGCGAGACCCGCCGTGAGCGATGCCGAAACCATCGACAACACCATCGACAACACCTCCAACACCGGTAACAGCACCGATGTTCCTGACCACGCCATCACGGAGATCCTTCCCATTCTTCCGCTACCGGACGGCGTCGTCCTCCCCGACATGATCGTGACCGTCTCGGCCCAATCCGAGGAAGCGCAGCACGCAATCGAGGCTGCGGGCAACGACCGCCTGCTGCTCCTGCCTCGCATCGACGGCAAATTCGCCCGGGTTGGCGTGGTTGGCATCATCGAAGACCGCGGAACCTTGCCCAACGGCTCGCCGGCCCTCACGGTGCGGGCGCACCATCGGTTGCGGGTCGGCGTCGGCGTCGTCGGCAATGGCGCAGCACTTTGGGTCGAGGCGGAACCAGTCGACGAAACACCCTCCGACGATGCCGATGTTGCAGCGCTCGCAGCCGATTACAGAGCCATCGCCAAAACAATGCTGTCAAAGATCGGCGGCCGCAGACTGGCAGGGGCCCTCGACGGCATTGACTCGCCCGGCTCGCTTGCTGACTCCATTGGCTACTGGCCAGAGCTGACACTCGAGCGGCGCGTTCAACTGCTCGAAACTGCCGCCGTCGACGCACGGCTCGAGCTGGCCACGTCCTGGGTCAAGGAAGCATTGGCCGAGCTTGAAGTGACCGAGGCAATCAATCAAGGCGTCACCGACGACCTCGAGAAAGGCCAACGAGAGGCGATCTTGCGTCGCCAGCTCACAGCCATCCAGGACGAACTGGGCGAGGGGTCTAACGACGCCATCGCCGAATACCGAACCAAGCTGGCCGATGCGGCGATGCCTACAGCAGCCTCCGAGGCTGTCAGCAAGGAGATCGACCGGCTCGAACGAACCGGCACTGAATCGATGGAGTCCAACTGGATCAGGACGTGGCTCGACAGCGTCTTCGAACTGCCATGGGGCACCACCGACGCCGAACGACTCGATCTTGTTCGAGCCAGGGAAATTCTGGATGCCGACCACACTGGCCTCGACGACGTGAAAGAACGTCTGATCGAACACTTGGCCGTGAGGAAACTGCGAACCGAGCGGAACGTCGATGATGATGCCGGCGATCGCCGTGGCGTGATCCTCGCTTTGGTCGGGCCACCCGGAGTCGGCAAGACGTCGCTGGGACAATCGATCGCTGCATCGCTCGATCGAAAGTTCGTGCGCCTGGCCCTTGGCGGCATCAGGGATGAAGCAGAGATACGTGGCCATCGCCGCACCTACGTCGGCGCTCGGCCCGGCCGACTGGTGCGGGCCCTTACCGAAGCCGGTTCGATGAATCCGGTGATTCTCTTGGACGAGATCGACAAGGTGGGCAACAGCTGGCAGGGCGATCCGTCGTCGGCGCTGCTGGAGGTGCTCGATCCGGCCCAGAACAACTCATTCAGAGACCACTATCTCGAGTTCGAACTCGACCTCTCCGACGTCGTGTTCGTCGCCACCGCAAACGTGCTCGACACTATCCCCGGGCCACTGCTCGATCGCATGGAAATCATCTCGCTCGAGGGTTACAGCGAGCGCGAAAAGACGCAGATCGGCAAGGAACACCTGCTTCCGAAGGTCATGCGCAGCAACGGGCTCGAGGAAGGCGAGGTCGTGTTTGATGACGGCACCATCGAGGCAATCGCCGGTGACTACACCCGCGAAGCCGGGGTTCGTCGACTCGAACGATTGCTCGACAAGGCCGTCCGAAAGTCGGCAGCGACCATCGTGCACGATCCAACGGCCACTCCAATCGTGATTCAGCCCGACGATCTGCGCGATCTCCTCGGCAAGACAATCCCGTCTGAGGATGCCAAAGACCGCATCGATCGGCCCGGCATCGCAACCGGCCTGGCGGTCACCGGAGCCGGAGGCGACGTACTGTTCGTCGAAACGGCGCTTGTGCCGGGCGACGGTGAGCCGGTGCTTACCGGCCAATTGGGTGACGTGATGCGCGAGTCGGCAACGCTGGCTCGCTCGTTGGTGGCCCGCCTGGCTGACGAGAGGGGCTACGACTACCCCGACGGCAAACGTCTGCATGTCCACTTCCCCGCTGGCGCCATCCCCAAAGACGGGCCATCGGCCGGCATAACCATGACAACGGCTTTGGTCAGCCTGCTGAGTGGCCGCATCGTACGGCCAGAGGTCGCCATGACCGGTGAAGTCACGTTGCAGGGTCGAGTTCTGCCGATCGGTGGTGTGAAACAGAAGGTGTTGGCAGCTCATCGAGCCGGCATCACCGAGGTCATCCTGCCAAAGGCAAACGGCGAGGACCTCGAGGATGTACCCGCTGACATCCTCGACCAACTCACGGTGCACCTGGCCGACACCATCGACGAGGTGCTCGACATCGCACTGGCCTAGGAAAGAAGCGCTGGCGTAGCAAACGAGAGCGTAGGTGACAGGACTTTGACTGGGTGAAAGAGTCTCGGCATGACAAGCGTCGAAACGGCAACCGGTCCGGTCGATGGTGCTGATCTCGGACGCGTGCTCATGCACGAGCACGTGTTCGTGATCTCACCAGAGATTCAGCAGAACTACCCCGACGAGTGGGGTAGCGACGAGGTTCGGGTCGCTGACGCAGTGCAACGCCTCACCGAACTGAAGGAGGCGGGGATCGACACCATCCTGGACCCCACCGCCCTGGGGCTCGGACGCTACATCCCTCGTATCGCCGAGCTGGCTCAACAGATTGAGCTCAACATCGTGGTGGCGACCGGCCTGTATACGTTCAATGAACTGCCGCACTACTACCGCCGGCGATCGCCGAAGGGCGACGACGTCGATGCCATGACCACCCACTTCGTCCGTGACATCGTCGAGGGCGTCGCCGACACCGAGCTGCCGGGCGGCGGTCTGGTGAAGGCGGGCGTCATCAAGTGCGCTACCGACAAGCCAGGGGTCACCCCCGATGTCGAGCGGACCCTGAGGGCATGCGCCCAGACGCATCGTGAGACGGGCTGCCCTATCACAACCCACACCGACGCAGCGACTAAACGCGGCCTCGAACAACAAAGGATCTTCGCCGACGAAGGCGTCGATCTCTCTCGGGTGGTCATCGGCCACTGCGGCGACACCGATGACCTCGACTATCTGCTCGAGTTGATCGATGCCGGCAGTTTGCTCGGTATGGACCGCTTCGGGATCGACGGCCACCTTCCCACCGAAGAACGAGTGGCTGTGGTGGCCGAACTCTGCAGACGAGGCCATGCCGATCAACTGGTGCTGAGCCACGACGCGTCGTGCTACATCGACTGGATCGCGGGCGAGGTGCCCCTCGGTGCTCTGCCTAACTGGCACTACCTCCACATCAGCCAGGACGTCATCCCGGCCCTACTCGCCCAAGATGTGACCGACGAGCAGATCGACATCATGCTCATCGACAACCCACGCCGTTTCCTCGAGTCACGCACCCTCGGCCGCTACTGACGGACTTGGTTTTGAACCGGGGAGGGTTACGGCGGCGGCGGCCAGACTCAGCAGCAGAGGCCCGACCGGCCTCAGAACGAGGAACGGTGACGATCACGGCCAACATCGCAACGGCGTTCCATGCCGCGATGCCGATGGCACCAACAACTGGAGAGGGCCACAGGACCCACGAACCAACGGTGGTGGTGAGAAACAGGATCAGGCAATAGGTGGCGCCGACAAGTGCCAGCAGACCCAAGAGTCGCGGTGGATGAAACGACCGATCGGCCATTCGGCCAACGGCGACCCGGGCGATGATGCCGAACAGGCCGGTAAGGGCGACGATGATGCCGGCCGTTCCGTTCGACAAGCCAACAGCCCAGACAGAAACGCTCCGACCTGCACCCCGGACTGTTTGATGCCGGTGAGGACACCGCGGCGAGCCTCTGCAACCCGGCCGACGATCAGGGCATTGGTAGCCGAATTCCCCCATCCCTGGGGGATGCCGGACACCATGGCGGAAATGGCGAGGAGCCAAACATTGGTCGACAGCGCCATCAGTGAAAGCCCGGTGCCGCTGATGCCCAAGATGATCACGATGGAGAGACGGGGTCCGATCCGGTCGGTCAGTCGGCCCGACCAGGGGGCACTCAGCGCTCCGACCACCGTGTTGATCGACCCGAGCAAACCGAGTTCGGTACGACTGATATCGAGATCCTTGATAATTCGCGAGGCCAGCACGGCGAGGGCAAAAATCTGAAACGCTGACACCGTCATCGTCGAAACAAGCGTGAACGGCACGACTGCCTTCTCGGTCGGCTCGCTTGCTGTGCCCACCCTGCTTGATCGCGTCAACCGCGTGGTTCTCGATCGCCGTCGATCACGATCTTCATCATCTCGCCAGTCCGAGACAATCTCTCGTTGAGGTTCCACGAGCGTTTTTCACGGTTGATTTTCCAACGGTCACCCAGAATCGAGTTCACGGCGGCGCCGATCAACAGGACCTGGGCAGCCAACCACACCCAGGTGAGGGCCAGGATGAACGCACCAAGGGCACCAAGGACGTCCTGATCGGCGGAGGTGAGGCGGACGTAGTAGCCGAAGCCCAACGTGAGGAGCCACCACATGACGGCCGCCACGAGCGCACCGGGTAGATCCCACTTCCACCTCGTCCGGATCGACGGACCGAAGTGGTAAACCGTAGCTGCCCACAGCACCAAGATCGTCACTGAGGTCAACGTCGCCAGCGTGGTCTCGAGTGGGACGTCATACTCATTCCAGACAAGCTGGTCGAGCAGCACGATAGGTGCCGAGATCAAGACGCTGCCGAGTCCGATGACCAGGGCCACCACTCGGGTGTAGTACCAGGGCCGACCGTCCTGCACCTCGTACACACCGTCGAGGGCTCGCAGCAGACCGGCAAATCCTCTACTGATTGTCCAGAGGGCGAACAACAGCGACACGGTCGTGACAGCCGAGTTTTGATTCACGAACAGATCGTCGATGGTCGACAACAGACTCTGCGGTGGGGCACCGTCGAACACTCGCTCAACGAACTCGACCAGATCGTCGTGCACGTCGTCGGTGAGGTCTTGACCGAATAGCGGTTGGAGCGAACCGAGAGCCGAAACGAGGGCAAGAGCCGTCGCCGGCAGCGACAACAGAATCCAGAAAGTGACGCCGGCAGCGAGGTCGCCGATACCTCCGTAGTACCACTGCTTGGCAACGTCGAACACGAAATTCCACGCTGTTCGCAGCCAAGATAAAGGGCCAGACACTCCGACAGGGTAGGAACAACTTGTGGTCCGCTCGCGCACCGGTAGGGTCCGACCCATGCCAGACGACTCGTCACCGTCGACCCATACGGGCGGAAACCCCAGTGCTGGAGCCTTTTTTGTCGGCCCGGAGGGCGGCAAACAGTCTCCGGGAGTCCTTCTTCTCCACTCGTGGTGGGGCCTCACTGAGTGGACAAAGGACCTCGCGACGCGGATAGCGGACGAGGGCTACACCGTTCTGGCGCCAGATCTTCTCGGTGGCCTCCAGCCGATGTCACCGGACGAGGGCGAGGCCGCACTGGCCCAAGTCAGCCCCGATGAGCTCTCGAGCCTGGTGCTCTCGTCTGCCCGTGTTCTGCAGAATGCAGCCGCCGGAGACGGCCAACCGATCGCGGTCGTTGGTTTCTCGATGGGAGCATCGATGGCACTTTGGCTTTCGGCTCGATTGGAGGAGAGCGTCACCGCCGTGGTGACGTTCTACGGAGCCCAGTCGATCGACTTCGACACAGCCAACGCCACGTTCCAAGGCCATTTCGCCGAGGACGATCACCTTGTTTCCGAAGAAGACCGGGTGGTGACCGAGTCGTTCATCCGGCTCGGCGACAACCCGACAGAGTTTCATGTGTACCCACGAACCAAACACTGGTTCTTCGAACCGGGGGAAACCCACGACGAAGAAGCATCAGAGTTGGCCTGGACCAGGATGGTCGAGTTTCTCAACCGCGTCATGACGTCTTCCGAGGTCGACAAGACCACCGGCGCAAAAGACAGCTAGCTGTTAAACGAAGCGGGCCATCCGGGCCCGCTTCTGGTTCCGACCCAACCACTGCTCGGCCGCTCGGGCTCGCCGCTCGAGCTGCTCGACCGTGGCCGACGACACCTTTGACAGCCCAGCCAGACGATTGAGCTCAGAGTTGACGGCGGCGTGGGTGCGATTCGTTTCGACCACCAACTGACGGGCCAAATCAGCGTTGAGTTGACGCAACCGATCGCGCTCCTTGCGATCGGCTCGACGGTGGCCTAACCCGATCGCCGGCAGTGGAAGCGCCATGAGGTCAATCAGCAGCCGTTCGTCCTCGACTTCGGCCTCTCCCTCAGCCTCGCCGACGTCGTTGCTGTCGTCGAAGACGCCGAACTCCGTGGGCGGATCAGTTGCGGTCGCCGACAACACCATGAACAGCGACAGCTGTTCGTCAGACTCGGCCTGCAGCGGGTCGAGCTCGCCCGCCAACTCCTGGGCTCGACGCTCATCGTCAGAATCGACGTCGGAACTTCGCACAAGCAAGTGGCGGCGAACCTCTTTGATCTCATTCGCCCAATGCCGCAGTCGTGCATCGTCGGGCACGAACAGGAACGCTCTGGTTGACCCTCGTCCGCCGGTCCAGCGCACAATTCGACCAACGGCCTGACGAAAGAACAGCTCGGTCGTCGTCGTGGTGGCGTAGACCCCAACCCGCAGTCGCGGGATATCCACACCTTCGGACACCATTCGAACCGCCACGATCCAGGGCGATGTACTGGCTGCGAACTGGGCGATCTTGTCCGACGCATCAGGATCGTCACTAACAGCGACGGTCGGATTGACCCCAAAACGTGATCGCAGTAGCGCTGCGATCTGCTGGGCATGCGTCTGGTCCATGGCAATAACGAGGCCACCTGCATCGGGGTGCTGCTCACGGAGTCTCATCAGCTGCTGGTGGGCATGCCCCAACACGGAAGGGAGCCAATCGCCCTCGAGGCTTAGTGCCGCCCGCAGGCGCTGATTGGCGAGGGTGCGGGTGAGAGCATCATCGAACGATGCCGCAACCTGGCTCCCGTCGGGTGCCATCCACTCCATGTGACCGCCGAACCGGGGAAAGAATACCGGACGTACGACTCGGCCATCGGCCAACGCATCGCCGTACCCGTACTCGACGTCCGGCACGACTTGGTCGTTGACGTAGCGGACAAAGGGGATGGCAAGCGTGTCGCTACGAAACGGAGTGCCGGACAACGACAGCCGCTTGGCGGCCGACCCGAAGGCCGTTCGCACACCCTCGCCCCACGATCGCTCGTCACCTGCATGGTGGATTTCGTCCAAGACAACGAAGCCGTCGCGGGCCAACGAAACAAAGCTCTCGGCCGATGTTCCAACCTGTTGATAGGTGGTGACAACGCCATGAAGATCCGCTGGTAGCCCTGCGGCTGGTGACCAATCCGAGTCGAGGTGTAACCCGAAGCGCTCGGCCGCGTCGGCCCACTGCTCCTTCAGGTGTCGGGTCGGGGCAACGATGATTAGTCGACCAGGTAGAGTCGGAAGCGACAGGCGGGCCGCAGTAAGAGCAAACGTTGTCTTTCCGGCCCCGGGCGTCGCAACGGCCAAGAAGTCGGGATGCGGGCTCTGCTCGTAGCGATCGAGCGCTTCGCGCTGCCACGGTCTGAGTTTGAGGGTCGCACCAGCCATCGGACGTACCAGTCTGGCCCGTCGACCGCCCGCTCGTGGACTCCACGCTCATTGGTTGTTGCGATAGCTGCCATCACTCGTGGTAGTCGTTCTGTCAAACTGCCCCCATGACTCCCAGACTCAGTAGCAAATGGTCTGGCAGATTCAGTGGTGAAAGATCTGGTGTGCTGCCGGACAAGAAGACATCGTGACCACACTCGTCGCTGCTCGCTCGGTGGCCAAGACCTACGGCTCGTTCAATGCTCTCAGCGACGTGTCGTTCGATATCCAGAGTGGAGTCACCGGTTTGCTCGGTGCAAACGGAGCAGGCAAGACCACGATGCTCGGCATGATCATCGGACTACATCCGATCGACAACGGCACTCTTCAGGTACTGGGCCACGATCCTTGGCGGTCTGGGACGATGGTGCGAGAGCAACTGGGCTACGCACCCGAGCACCACACACTGCCCCCCGATTTAAAGGCAACAGACTTCGTCCGTCATGTGGCTGAGCTCCACGGTCTGCCCCCTCGGGTAGCGAACACCAGAGCCAGCGATGCCCTGTGGTTGGTCGGCCTAGGCGAGGAACGCTTCCGACCCATGGGCACCATGTCGACCGGTCAGCGCCAGCGAGTGAAGTTGGCTCAAGCCATCGCCCACGACCCCAAGTTGGTGCTACTCGACGAGCCCACCGATGGGCTCGATCCGATGCAGCGAGATGTGATGCTGGACCTGATTCGTCAAATCTCCGGCGAGTACGGCATCGACATCATCTTGTCGTCGCATCTCTTGGATGAAGTCGAGCGCATCTGCGACGGCGTGGTGATTCTTGGCGAGGGAATCACGGTTGCGTCCGGTTCGCTCGACGAACTCCGTGGGGCGGGCGCCATTGGCGTCACTATGGAACTCGACGGCACCATCGCCCAGGTCGAACAGATCGCAGCGGGCCTCCGAGGCAATGGCTTAAACGTGTCGACGAACGGTCGCCACATCACAGTCGAAGGCAATAATGACTCGGTCTTCGACCTGGCTCGCGACTCCTGCGCGGCGGCTGGCCTTGGCATTGTTCGCCTCAACCGGCAACGACGCAGCCTCGAAGACGTCTTCATTCAAGGGATGGGCTGATGACCGCTACCGACAGCAGCCTTCCTGTCGGCACCGGCGGGGCCAACGGCGCCCAAATTTTTGATCAGGGATACCGCCGCTACGAAGGGGTACGCACCGGCTTCACAGGCGCGCTGCGGTCACTGGTGGTGCACAGCATGCGGCACGCCCTCGGCCTCGGTCGCTCGGCTCGCTTCAAGGTAATCCCGATCGCCGTCATCATCTTCGCCTACCTGCCAGCAGTGGCGTTCGTTGGGCTGGCAGCTCTTCTTCCCGAAGATTTGGTGGCGGAAGGCGTGCTGCCGACCTATGCCAGCTACTACGGCTACGTCGTTGGGGCCATCTACTTGTTTGCCGCCTTCGTCGCCCCGCTGCTGCTCTGCACCGACCGCCGCACGAGCCTTCTCGGGGTCTATTTAGCGTCGCCACTCAACCGCCCCACCTATCTGCTGGGTAAGGCCATTGCCACGGTGCTGCTGTTGCTCATCGTCACCTTTGGCCCACCGATGCTGATGCTGATCGCCTTTTCCCTCGAATCGGCCGGACCGAGCGGCTTCTTCAATTGGATCGAAGTGTTCATCAAGATCCTCTTTTCGTCGCTGACGATGGGGCTGATGTACTCGGCCCTAGCGCTTGCTGTCGCCGCCGCCACCGACCGTTGGGTATTCGCAACGGCTGCGGTCATTCTGCTGCTGCCGGGATCGGCCATCGTCACTGACGTACTCGTATGGGAAGCCGACCTCACACCAATGCTGCATCTGCTCAACCTGCCCAACCTGCCCCGCGAGCTGATCTTCCGTATTCATGGCGAGGCCAACCAGAGCTTCAGCTCGCCGAGCGGGACGGGCAGCCTTTGGAGACAGAGCGAGAACTCGACGGCGTCACTCTGGTTGGCATGGATTGGCTATCTCGGAGTTTCCATCGCCTTCATTTGGTACCGCTATCGCAGATTGCTGGTGAGACGATGAGCGCCCAACCAATCGGCCACAGCCCCCTACCTCCGGCTCCACTGGTAGCCGAGCCATGGCCGCCGGCCGATGCCACCGTCGTCGCGTACGACGTTTCCCGTTCGTTCGGGGGCCTGGTGGCAGTCAGCAATGTGTCGCTCGCCGTTCGGCCCGGAGTCACGGCGTTGCTTGGTCCCAACGGGGCTGGCAAGTCAACGCTGCTGCGGATGTTGTCAGGGCAGATCGCGACTGGAGGCGGCAAGGTGTGGGTTGCCGGTGGTGATCCTCGAACTGATGCCGATGCCCGCGGCCGAATTGGTCTGGTGCCGCAACAGGACGGCGTGTTCGAACGGGAGAAGGGCTTCGATGTGGTGAAGTTGGCCGCCACGCTCAGCAACGTCGACGATCCCGCCGGTCGAGCTCACTGGGCACTCGGCCTGGTCGAGCTCGACACCGATCTCGAGCGCCCGATGGGCAGCTACTCGAAGGGCATGCGTCAGCGGGTCAAGATCGCCCAGGCCCTCGTGCACGATCCGGTTGTGATCATGTTGGACGAGCCGCTGAACGGGCTCGACCCCAAGCAGCGCCGACAGATGATCGGGCTCTTTCATCGGCTGGGTGAAATGGGCAAGACCGTTCTTGTGTCGAGCCATGTGCTCGAAGAGGTCGAACGCTTCGGATCTCACGTGATCGTTATCGCTCGAGGTCGCATGGCCGCCCAGGGCGATTTCAGAGCCATCAGGGCTCTGATGGACGACCAACCACTGCGTATACGAGTGGTGTGCGAGAAAGCCAGCCAGCTAGCTGCCACGCTGGTCAACTCGGGTTCGCTCGTCGGCTGCACGGTCGAAGCACCGAATCAAGTCGAGGTCGTCACCAACGACGTACGCCGATTTCGGCGTGAGGTGGCGTTGGTGTGCAGCGACCAGGGTTTACGCCTGGAGGAGATCACACCACTCGACGAGGATCTCGAGAGCGTCTTCCGTTATCTCGTCGGAGGTGGTGCCTGATGAACCGAGTGCTCGTGCTTTATCGACTCTTCCTCCGACGCCAAGTCACGACCGGCCGGCTGTTTTTGTTTGGCGGCTTCGGCCTCATGGCCGTTGCGGTCGCCTTCGCCATCAACCGCAACGGGTCGGCTGAGGACACGGTCAACTTCATCTACGGCTTTGGCCTCAGTCTGATGGTGCCGGTCATCGCCCTTGTTCTTGCCAGCTCATCGCTGGGCGAACTGGTCGAAGACGAAACCCTCGTCTACCTCTGGCATCGTCCAACCCCGCGGTGGATGTTGGCCACAGGTGCATGGATGGGCGCAGCCACCATCGCGCTTCCGTTCACGGTGATCCCGCTCACGGCGGCCGGTGCGCTCGGAAGCGGCGGTGACCGCACCGTCATTGTTTCTGTCGCAGTTGCGACGTCGCTGGCCGCCATTGCCTACACCGGCTTGTTCGTCCTTCTCGGCCTGTTGTTTCGCAAGGCCCTCATTTGGGGCTTGATCTACCTCGTGGTGTGGGAGTTGTTCGTGTCGCGAGCTGGGGCGGGTGCGGCACGGCTATCGATCAACACCTACCCATCGTCGGTGTTGGCTCGAATGACCGACTACTCGTTGCCGCTAGCCGATCGGGCCATGGCCGCGGGCATCATTGTGCCGATCCTCGTGGCACTGGCTGGTATCGGACTCACCGCCTGGAGACTCGAGAACATCGACGTCGCATGACGGACTGACGATCGACGTCGCATGACGGACTGGTAAGAGACGTCGCATGAGCCGGGGCCGACGCTGGCAAACTGCCGGGTGCGGCTACCGAGACTGCGAAGCGAACATGATGCCGCCATTGGTCGGCTAGCCGTTCCCGCTCTCGGCACCCTGGTGGCTGAGCCTCTGTACGTCCTGGTTGACACCGCCATTGTCGGGCACCTCGGAACAACCGAGCTGGCCGGGCTGGCCTTGGCATCGACGGTGTTGTTGACGCTGCATGCGCTGCTGATCTTCCTTGCCTACGGAACAACGGGGACGGTCTCGCGGCTCATCGGGGCTGGCCAGCCGGGCGCTGCGGCCCACCGATCAGTCCAGAGCCTGTGGCTGGCAGCCGGCCTCGGTGTCGTCGTCGTGATCGTGCTCCGCCTGTTCGGCTCGGCCGCGCTGCGCCTGCTCGGCGGCGAGGGAGCCGTCCTCGAGGCAGCAGAGACGTATCTGTTTGTCAGCCTGGCCGGCTTTCCATTCATGCTCCTGCTGCTGGCAGCGAGCGGCTCGTTTCACGGGCGGCAGAACACGCGGACACCGCTCGTAATCGCCGTTTCGGGCGCGGTACTCAATCTGGTCATCGAACTGATTCTGGTACCGGGCCTGGGATACGGGGTGGGGGCCAGCGCGCTCTCGACCGTGATCGCCCAGGTCCTCACAGGAATCGCAGGCACGAGTCTGGTGATCGGCTGGGCTCGGTCGAAGGTGGGTTCAATTCGACCTGAACTGACCGAAATGAGGGCAACACTCCGCGCCGGTGGGGCCTTGGTGGTCCGTACCGCAGCACTCCGAGGCTCGTTCACCTTGTCGGTAGCAGTAGCAGCATCGATCGGGGTCCACGAGCTGGCCGCCCATCAGATCTCAATGCAGCTGTGGAGCCTGCTGGCCCTGGCACTCGACTCGGTTGCGATTGCTGGCCAAGCTCTCACCGGTCGCTTCCTCGGCGCTGGCGATGCTGACCGTGCGCGTTCGGCGGCCAGCCGCATGATCGAAATTGCGGTGGCGGTCGGGACCGGCCTCGGCGTGACTGTGCTGCTGTTCCGGGTGCCCCTCGCCGGCCTCTTCAGCGACGACGCCGCTGTCATAGGGCTGACCACGTTCATCCTTGTGCACGTAGCAATTCAACAACCGCTCGGTGGGCTGGTGTTCGCTCTCGATGGCATCCTGATTGGCGCCGGCGACCTGGCTTACATGGCGCGCTCAATGGTGATCGCCGCCATCCTGTTTACGTCGATGGCCGCCGTCATCCTGCTGCTCGACCTCGGCATGGGCTGGCTGTGGGCCGCCATCTATGTGTTCATGGCCGCCCGCGCCGTCACCTTGTGGCTGCGGTGGCGGGGCACTGGCTGGCTCGTGCTCGGCGCCTAAGGCGCAGTAACCACACACCCCACACCCACACCCACACCCACACCCACACCCACGCAATTTTCATTGGCCATACCAAGGCAGTGGCCGAAGGACGAACT
>JBLINY010000090.1:0-18851 GCA_047638695.1 Acidimicrobiales bacterium
CGTGCGATGCTTATCGGTTGCCGCATCGCGGAGATCGTGGGTGCGGATGTCGAGCAACCCCTCGTCGACCCCGCGACCAATCACGCTTGCGCTGGCGAAGGACGCAACGAGATCAGGGAAGATCGTGAGCACGTCGATGCGCATAGGCCCGGAAGCCCTAGTCGCGCTCGGAAACGGCTTGGTCGTCAAGAAGCCCGAGCGGAACATCGACGTTCACGATGCTCCCGGTCTGGTCGACCAGAAAGGCGAAGGGGATCAGCCGACCGTCAGCCAGCTCCATCAGGTCCGAGGCTGGATTGTCGATGACCGCCACGACCTGTCCGTGGGCGACGCCGTGTTGATCGACCACGGTGGCGCCAATGACTTCGTGGACGAAGACCATGTCGCTCTCGCCAAGGGGCTCGGCATAGATCAGCTTGCCTCGCAAGGCGTCGGCGGATTCCCGGCCTTGCACCTCGGCCAGTTGCACCAGCATGTACTTCTGATGCGGGCGGGCAGACACCACGGTGTACGTCGTGTCATTAACCTGCCACTCGGCACCTGCTGCCGTTCGTTCTTGAATCAGATCGGTCGTGAACGAGACGAGCACGTCGCCCTTCAGACCGTGAGACTTGGCAATCCGGCCCACTTCGAGGGCGCCGGAGGTCACTCGACGAACTCGACCTCGGTGCTGACGCCGTCCTTGGAAGCAGCGGCTCCAACGACGGTTCGGATGGCCGAGGCAACCCGACCTCGGCGACCGATGACGCGACCCATGTCGTCTTTGTTGACGGTGACGTCGAAACGAACCCGATCATCACCAACTGACGAAGCCTCAAGCGAAACCTCGTCGGGATTGGCAACTACCGACTGACAGAGGTGCATGAGGACGGCTTCTGCCGTTGGGGCCAGTGAGTCGCTCACGATGCGGCGCCAGCGGTGACCTCTGCGGCCTCGCTTGCCGCTGCAGCTGCGGCCTCGGCCTCTTGTGCCGCAGCCAGATCTTCGGGCAGCTTGCCGTCTTTAAAGGCAGCCCATGCTCCGGAGACCTCGAGCAGCTTCTTCACTCGGTCGCTCGGCTGAGCGCCTTCGCGGAGCCAACCGACGACCTTGGCGTTGTCGACCTTGATCACCGACGGTTCTGTTCGGGGGTTGTAGGTGCCGACGATCTCGATGAAGCGACCATCGCGAGGTGAACGAGCATCAGCAGCAACAATTCGGTAAGTCGGCTGCTTTTTTTTGCCCATCCGCATGAGGCGGAGACGTACTGCCACGTTGTTCTCTTCTCTCTTCGTTCGTTTGGCCGATCGCGAGCCAGGGTGCTCAGCGACGTCGATTGGCGCAACTCACGAGGCTAGCGGCGGTGCTAGATGGCTCCACCCGAGGCCTCATCGTCAGCGATCGGTTCCCAATTCATCGAGTTCGCCAGCCAACCGTTCGAAATCGGCGTCATCGAGTCGGTCGAGACCCGGCAGCATCAACGGCGCCTTCGTCTTCTTGGTGCCCTTTTCGGTCACCCGGGCTGTCGATTTCGGCGTCACACGACCGCCACCGCGGTTGTTGCCTTTGGCCCCCTTGCCCTGTTTGCCACCCTTGCTACTCTTGCGACCCTTTTTGGCTTTCTTCGTGCCGAGACCGCCCATGCGTTTCATCATCTTCTGCATCTCGCTGAACTGCTTCACGAGCATGGCGACTTGGTTCGCGTTGGTACCAGATCCAGTGGCGATGCGGCCTCGCCGGGATGCGTCGATGATCTCGGGCGTTGCTCGTTCAGCGATGGTCATCGATCGGATGATTGCTTCGATCTTGCCCAGCTCGCCATCGTCGACATCGACATCGCGCATCTCCTTGGGCAATCCGGGCAGCATGCCGATGAGATTGCTCAGCGGCCCCATCTTCTTGAGCTGCTGCATCTGCTCAAGGAAGTCATCGAGGGTAAAGCGGCCCTCCATGAGAGCTTCGGCCGCCTTCTCCGCTTCCTCGTGTTCGAAGGTCTCTTCGGCCTTCTCGATCAGGGTGAGAACGTCACCCATGCCGAGGATGCGGCTGGCCATCCGATCAGGATGGAACAGCTCGAACTCGTCGAGCTTCTCGCCAGTGGCGGCGAACGCGATGGGCCGGCCAACGACCTCTTTCACCGAGAGGGCTGCTCCACCTCGGGCGTCACCATCGAGCTTCGTGAGAATGACGCCGTCGAGCTCGAGCTTCTCGTGGAAGGCTTCAGCGACGTTGACCGCGTCTTGGCCCGTCATCGCATCGACCACCAGGAAGGTGTAATCGGGGCTGACGGCCTCGGAGATCTGCCGGACCTGTTCCATTAGCTCTTCATCGATGGCGAGGCGGCCGGCGGTATCGACGATTACGACATCGCGGCCGGTTGCCCGAGCTTCTTCGAGCGACCTTCTAGCCACTTCGACTGGGTCACTGGGCTCGCTGAAAACCGGGACGTCGACCTGACGACCGAGAGTTCGGAGTTGTTCAACAGCAGCGGGCCGCTGAAGGTCAGCACCAACCAAGAGGGGGTTCCGGCCCTGGCTCTTGAACCATTTGGCCAACTTGCCCGACGTGGTCGTCTTACCCGACCCCTGAAGACCGGCCATCATCACGACGGTTGGCGGTTTTGCGTTGTATTTGATGGTGAAGGTCTCGCCACCGAGGCTCTCCGTGAGCTCTTCGTTGACGATCTTGATGACCTGTTGCGCTGGATTCAGCGCCTTGTGAACGGCCTCGCCTGTAGCCCGCTCCTTGATCCGGTCGCGAAGGCTGCGAACAACGCCAATGTTGACGTCAGCCTCGAGCAGGGCCAGACGAATTTCGCGGAGTGCTTCGTCGACGTCATCCTCGGTGAGCACGCCCTTCTTGGAAAGGCGACTGAAGATGCCGTCGAACTTGTCGGTGAGTGACTGAAACATGAGTGATCAGAAGCCTAGCCAGAAAGAACCGGGTCGGGCTGAGCCTCAGAAGGTGTTGGTGGTGCTCAGATGCGGCGCGAGATCTACCGTCTATTCGAAGAGCGCATCGATGAACTCGTCGGGGTCGAAGTCGACCAAGTCTTCGATGCCCTCGCCAAGGCCAACGAGCTTCACCGGGATCCCAAGTTCACTTTCGATGGCGAAGACGATGCCGCCCTTGGCCGACCCATCGAGCTTGGTAAGAACCACGCCGGTGACCTCGACTGCCTCGGCGAAGACCTTGGCCTGAGTCATGCCATTCTGGCCGGTTGTGGCATCAAGAACGAGGAGAACCTCACTGACATGGCCTGGTTCTTTGCCTGCCACCCGACGCACTTTGCTGAGCTCATCCATCAGATTCGACTTGTTGTGCAGTCGCCCCGCGGTGTCAGCGAGTACCACATCACAATTGCGCGGCCCGGCGGCCTGGATGCCATCGAAGATGACCGACGATGGGTCGCCGCCCTCGTTACCCCGCACGATCTCGCAATCGCTGCGCTCAGCCCACACGGTGAGCTGCTCAGCCGCCGCAGCGCGGAACGTATCACCCGCCGCCATCAACGGACGATGGCCCTCCTCTGAGAGTCGCAATCCGAGCTTGCCAATGGTGGTGGTTTTACCGACACCGTTGACACCTACAAATAGCCAGACATTGACTTTGCCATCGTCGATTGTGAGAGAGCGGTCTTTACCTGCGATCTCCGACCGCATCCGCTCCTTCAGCAGCTCGAGTACCTGAGCGCCGTCTTCGGCGTCGGTCTCCTTGGCCTTGTTTCGTACGTCTTCAATCAACGACATCGAGGTCTGAACGCCAACGTCGGCCCGGATCAGCGCCTCTTCTAGGTCCTCCCATGCGGCATCGTCGACTTTGCCCAGTCCGACAAGACCACCGAGATAGCCGGTGAAGGCCGAGCGGGCCTTGCCCAATCGATCGAAGAACGACGGCTTGACCAGCGACTCGTCAAGAACAGTCTCTTCAACAACGACATCCTCGACGTCACGGTCACCAGCAAGGGCCGCATCAGCAAGGGCCGCATCAGCAAGGGCCGCATCGACAAGGGCCGCATCGACAAGGGCCGCATCGACAACGACGCTCTCGTCGAGTGCGACATCCTCGCGCGCCGCGTCGAGCGTGTCCGTGGCGGCGACACGAGGTTCGAGTTCGAGATCGGGCCCGCGGCGGCGAACCGAGACGAAGGCGATCCCTCCAACCGCAGCGAGGACCGCGATGACAATGAGGACGACGACAATGGGATCCATTGCCGCCGATCCTAGTGCTGACCGAGGTCAGCGCTCGCCTAGAACCACCCGGATCGTAAGGTTCTCCGAAGCCCGGGTCAGCTGTAACTCGATCTCGTCACCCGGGAAGCTGGTCTGCACCAGTCCGGCCAGCTGTTCGAATGCCGTGACTGGTGCACCGTCGATGCTGAGCACGATGTCACCGAGCATCAAGCCGGCAGCCTGAGCTGCCGACCCGGGCGTGACTTCGCCAATTTCAACACCAATCTCGCCACTCACGGGCTGAATACCCTGCACTCCAAGGAACCCGGGCTCGAGCGGCTGGCCATCAACGATGCGCTGGGCCACCTGGGCAGCGGTGGTAATCGGCATGGCAAAGCCGATCCCAGCATTCGACTGGCTGACGCCATCGGTCTGGATCGCTGTGTTGATGCCAATGACCTCGCCAGCCCGATTGGCGAGTGCCCCGCCAGAGTTACCGGGATTGATGGCGGCGTCGGTTTGAACCATTGCGTTCCAACCGGTGCCGTTGAAGATGGGGCGGTTCACTGCCGACACGATGCCGGACGTGACCGTTTGCTGCAGTTGGAACGGAGATCCGATGGCAACGGTCAACTCGCCGACCTCGAGAGGATCATCGACGGCCAGCTTGGCCGCGGGCAGACCCAGACCTTCACCGGCAGCGACCACGGCAATGTCGGTGCGCGGATTTGAACCAACAATGGTTGCCTCGAGCGTGCGGCCATCGGGGAGCCGAACCCGAACCTGGCTGGCGTTCTCGACGACATGATGATTCGTGAGAATCAACCCATCGCCATAGATGACACCGGACCCGAGGCCGATGTTGGTTTCGATTTGCACCACCGAGGGTCCGAGCAACTGGGCGACATAGGCGATTGGCTCGTCAGTGACGATGACAGGCGGTGATGAAGTTGCACCCACGGTCGTCGTCGGCTGAGTTTCTGTCACATCGGTGGCCACGGTGACTACGGCTGGGTCGTTGTCGGAGATTTGGGCGACACCAAACCCAGCAGCGGTGAGGACACCACCGGCGAGGAAGGCCAACAGGGCTCGCCAACCCCACCGAGGCGCGGCCGCTACCGGACCGGCGGCGGGAAGCAGCTCACCATGGGTCGGCGGCCGCGAGGGCCCTACCGGCGGAACCTCGAGGGTGTCAGAACGCGGCGAGGAGAAGTGAGCCGCGTAGGTCTGTTCGGCCACGATCGGGGGGCCGGAACCCGACAGGGAAGCTGGGGCCGGTGGGGCAACAGGAGCAACCGTGCTTGGTCGAGCCGGCGGGCGCGGCTGACTTGCACCGCTCGGTGGAGGCACCGGAGGCAGGCGGCTCGGGGCCGGCGGCAACTTACCGACCGACTCAAATTCCCAATTGGGCTCGTTCAACAACATTCCCCTGTCCGAGAGCCTCCGACGTTACCAACCCCGGTCGAAAGTACGGGTAAAGGCCCCCTCAGGGCCGGGGGTGCACCTCTGAGGAAAGCGAGGCCAGGGGCACCGGCAGCCGCACTCTGAAGACAGACCCATCGCCAAACGCCGATGTCACGGTGGCCCAACCGCCGTGCCGCTCGGCAACTCGTCGCACAATGCTGAGGCCAAGTCCGCTGCCCGCTCCGTCGTCATCGCCCCTCCAGAATCGGTCGAAGATCGCCTGGTGGTATTGAGGATCAATGCCGGGGCCCTCGTCGGCTACCAAGAGGTCGACCCAGTCGCCCACCCGCTCGGCCGAGACGGTGACGGTTGAGCCAACCGGAGCAAGACGCACTGCGTTGGCCAACAAATTCGATAGGGCACGCGACAGCGCTGGGCTGTCGCCATGCACCAGGAGGTCACCCGCCGGCAGGGGCGCCACGATCGCGATCCCCCGGGCTTCGGCCGCAGCCCGAAAGTCGACGACTCGGTCGGCAACGAGCTGGCGCACATCGACCGGCCGCCGGGTGAGCTCAGGTACACCGCGACGCGCTTGCTCGAGCAGATCTTCCACCAAGAGCGACATACGCTCGGTCGACCCCAGCGCGATCTTGGCCGAGCGACGCAAGGCAGCTTCGTCATCACCCGCGATGGCCACCTCAAGGTTCGTTCTGGCGACAGCCAGCGGGTTGCGCAACTCGTGTGAAGCCTCGTGCACAAATCGGCGTTGTTCCTCGAAGGCGTCTTCCAGCCGATCGAGCATGTCGTCAAAGGTGTCACCCAACCGCTTCAGCTCGTCGTTGGGACCACGTAGGGCGATACGTCGCGAAAGATCGGTGGCCGTGATGTCTCGGGCAACGCTGTTGATCCGTTCGATCGGCTTCAGCGTCCATCCCGACAACAACCAGCCAGCACCGAAACTGGCAAAAAACAGCGCAAACAGTCCTCCGAACGAGGCGCGTCGCAGCTGGTTGAGTGCCCGCCGATACGACTGCTGTTCAAATCTGGCCAGAGCGACACGCTGAACTTCTTCGCCGAAGACGACATCGATGTCGGTCTCATATGTCTCCCCGGTCGTGGCATCTTGCAAAACCAATGGACGGCTGACCAGCACCGGTTCGTCCAACTGGTTGACCTGCCACAGGTATATGCCGCCGATCATGAACGACCCCATGGCGAAGACGGCCAGAGCCAAGCCGAGGGACAGCCGGAACCGGATTGATTCGAATCGCTGCATCATCGGTACTGAGAGAGCACTAGGTCGCCGAATCGTCGGGAGAAGCGAGCAACCGATAGCCGCTACCGATGATCGTCTCGATCAACGCTTCCGACGAGGCCGACTGCAGCTTGCGACGGAGAGTTCCAACCGTGACCCGCACCGTATTGGTAAACGGGTCGACCATCTCGTCCCACACATGTTCCAACAGCCGTTCCTGGCTGAGAACCTCGCCGACATGACTCATGAAGTACCGCAACAGCGCAAATTCCTTGGTGGTGAGGTCGATGGGATCATCCGCCCACGTGACGACCTGGCGAGCCGTGTCGAGCTCGAGTTGACCTACTCGCAACATCGAGTCGTCACCCGATGTCTCTCGCCGCAGAAGCGTACGAATGCGGGCGGAAAGCTCCTGTAAAGCAAACGGCTTGACCAAGTAGTCGTCAGCGCCATCGTCAAGACCGGCAACTCGGTCGTCGATTGCATCACGCGCCGTCACCATCAGCACCCGGGTTGTCGAGTCGAAACGATCGTCGGTTCGGATCAAACGACAGACTTCCCGTCCATCGATGTCCGGCAGGCTGAGATCGAGGCTTACCAGGTCATACGAATTCACCATCAACCGGTCGAGGGCCCCGTTTCCGTCACTCGCGACATCAACGGCGTATCCCTCACGTCGCAGCGCCGTCGCGATCGCCTCGGCCAGCTCGGTTTCGTCGTCGACAACCAGAATCCGCACACTGCGACCGTAGCTTCATCGAGACTTTCGCTGATCTTTCGTCGCTACGCGCTTCACTGGAGGTCTCACGGGCGCCGATGGATCATCGAGCCAGCCACCTCGCACAGGAGTACCCATGGACGACAACCAGGCCGCAGCGGCCGAACTCGAACAGGTGTTGTTCCAGGTCAAACGGGTCATCGTCGGCCAGGATCATATGGTCGAGCGGTTACTTGTCGCCCTGTTGGCCCGCGGCCACATCCTGCTCGAGGGTCTGCCCGGCGTCGCAAAAACGCTGGCCGTTTCAACGTTAGCCGAAGCCATCGGTGGCTCCTTTGTCCGCCTCCAGTTCACTCCCGATCTGCTCCCTTCCGACTTGATCGGCACCCGAATCTGGCGCTCCTCATCTGAGTCTTTCGACATCGAGTGGGGCCCCGTCTTCAGCAATCTGGTGCTGACGGACGAGATCAACCGGGCGCCGGCCAAGGTCCAGTCAGCTCTCCTCGAAGCAATGGCCGAGCGCCAAGTCTCGGTCGGAGGCGAGACCCGTCCGCTCCCCCAGCCATTCCTTGTCCTGGCAACTCAGAACCCGATCGAATCCGAAGGGGTCTACACACTGCCCGAAGCGCAGCGCGACCGCTTCCTGATGAAGGTCTCGGTTCCGTACCCCTCACCGGCCGAAGAAATGGAGATCGTCCGCCGCGTGGGGTCGTCGCTTCCGCACGTCGCACAAGCGCTCGACCTGGTGGAGCTCCAGCGGCTGCAATCGATCTGCGATGAGGTCTACGTCGATACCGCCGTGGCGCAGTATGCAGTCGATCTGGTGATGGCCACCCGCGAGCCGGCGCAGCGAGGCCTGCCCGAACTGGAGCCCCTCATCGAGTTCGGCGTCAGCCCGCGAGCAACACTCGGTCTGGTCGCCGCAGGGCGGGCGCTGGCCCTCTTGCGTGGTCGCGGTCACGTGGTGCCCCAAGATCTCTTTGATGTCGCCCGCGATGTCTTGCGACATCGATTGATGCTGTCGTACGAAGCACTGGCCAAGGACCTCTCAGCTGACGACATCCTGAATCGTCTCCTGGCCATTGTTCCGGCCGCAACTGTGAGCCCTCGGGCGCATACAAACGGCGCTCCTCTCGCCGCCTCCTACGCTGCCCCGCCGCCGCCACCTGCCTACGAGGCAAGCACCGAACTTGCCACGCCCCCGCACCCTGGCCTCACCGACACGCCGCTCGCCTCCATCGCAGCTCCGGCCGGCATAGACCGGAACTTGCCACCGATCCCGCCGCCTGCCGTCCCTACATTCGAGGGCCTGACCCCAGCCGACCAGAGCACGGCGACTCAGCAACCCGCCCCCGTCGCCGCCCCCGTCCTCGCCGAGGACTGATACGTGGCATCTGGCGTCCCCACAACCGTCACCGACGCACGCACCAGAGAAATCCTGCGCAGGCTCGAGCTCGACATCACCCGACGGCTTGATGGGCTTCTGCGCGGCGATCATCGCGGGCTGGTACCCGGGCACGGCAGCGAACTGGGCGAGACTCGCCAGTACGCCCCTGGTGATGACGTGCGCCGTATGGACTGGAACGTCACTGCCCGCCTTCAGAGCCCGCATATCCGCGAAACGATCGCCGAGCGAGAGCTTGAGACCTGGCTGGTTATCGACCGTTCTGCTCGTCTCGACTTCGGTACTGCGGGTTGCGAGAAGCGTGACCTCGTGCTCGCAGCCGCTGGTGCCGCTGGCTTTCTCACCAGCCGTGACGGCAATCGAATCGGCGCTCTCATCGTCGGCCGGCCCGAGCCGCTCATCATTCCGGCCCGCGGCTCGAGACGTCACCTCCTGCATATTCTCCACTCGATTGCCGAAAGTCCACGGATCGATGGCGGTGGCGCCACCGACCTCGCCCGTGCGGTCGAGCGAGCTGGCACCCTGGCCAAGCGACGCGGTCTGATGGTGATCATCTCCGATTTCCATGTTGAACCAGGCTGGATCAGCCAGGTACGCGGCGCTGCCACCAAACATGACGTGCTCGCCATCGAGGTTGTCGATCCGAGCGAGCTCGAGCTACCCAACGTCGGTCTGCTCACCGTTGTCGACCCGGCGACCGGCGAAGAACGCGACATCCCTACCCACAAGCCGAAGGTTCGACGCCTCTACGCAGATGCGGCGGCCTCTCGCCGTCACACTCTGGCCACCGAGCTCCACAGCGCTCGGGTCGACCACCTAACGCTGCGCACCGACCAGCCTTGGCTGGACGACCTTGTGATGTTCCTCGGCCGCCGCAAAGAACGCATCGTCGCCCTCGCTGGGAGTCGACGATGAGCTTCCAGTCTCCAGTCCGGCTATGGCTGTTGTTGGGAGTCGTTCTCCTGACGATCGGTTACCTGTTCTTGCAGCGCCGTCGTCGCACGTACGCCGTTCGGCTGGCCTCAGCCGATCTCATCGACTCAATCATGCCGAAACGACCCGGCTGGCGCCGCCACGTGACCGCCGCGGTGTTCCTGCTGGCACTGTCGACACTGACCGCTGGCTTTGCTCGACCGACCCGACCGATTGAGGTTCCTCGCGAACGGGCCACTGTGGTCGTGGCCATCGACGTCTCCCTGTCGATGCAGGCAGCCGATGTTGACCCCGACCGCCTTCGAGCCGCCCAGAGCGCCGCAAACCGGTTCATCGACGAACTCCCCCCAACCCTCAACGTCGGGATCGTGAGCTTCGCTGGCACCGCCAATGTGCTGGTGCCGCCCACCACCGATCGAGCGCTGGCCCATCGCGCCATCGACAATCTTCGCCTTGACGAGTCGACGGCGATCGGCGAAGCAATCTTCACCTCGCTCGATGCAATCAAGAACGCTCCCACCGATGGCTCGGGCGAACCACCTCCGGCCCGTATCGTGCTGCTCTCCGATGGCACCACCACCGTTGGCCGCACCGACGGCCAGGCTGCGGCTGCCGCGATCAATGCTGGCGTACCAGTGTCGACCATCGCCTTCGGGACCGCTGGCGGCACCATCATCTACGATGACCCAGCCACCGAGATCGTCGAGCAAGACGTCATTCCCGTGCCGGTCGGCAACGAGAACCTCAAAGCGATCGCTGATTCAACCAACGGAGCATTCTTCTCTGCCAGCAGCCTCGACGAACTCGACGCCGTCTACGCCGACATCGGCTCAGCGATCGGATTTGAGACGATCGATCGGGAGATCACCGACTGGTTCGTCGGTGCCGGGCTGATCGTGCTGCTCCTCAGCTCAGCACTCAGCCTCCTCTGGTTCCAACGCCTGCCTTAACATTGGGTCGGCTCCGCCTCCCGGCTTCGCCATCCTTCTCACGCGCCAGCCGCTGCTTCGGCGAGACGTTCGGTCGCCTCGGGGGTGACCCGTTCGCTAACGACCTTTGACGAGCCACCGGGTTTCATCGACACGCCGTAGAGGACATCGGCGGCCTCCATTGTGCGCTTCTGGTGACTGACGATGATGAGCTGGGCTTCCTTACGGAATTCCTGCACCAGGGCCAAGAACCGGTTGAGGTTCATGTCGTCGAGCGCGGCTTCGACTTCGTCCATTACATAGAACGGCGAGGGACGGCTACGGAAGACGGCAAAGAGAAAGCCGAGGGCAGTGAGCGAGCGCTCGCCACCGGAGAGCAGCGACAGCTTCTTCACATTTTTGCCCGACGGCTTAGCTTCGATTTCGACGCCACAGTTGAGGAGGTCATCGGCGTTGGTGAGCGTCACTGCACCGCGGCCACCGGGGAAGAGCGTGTTGAACAACTCGGTGAAGTTGGTGGCCACATCGGCATAGGCGGCGGAAAAAACACCGACAATCTGCTCATCAACCTCACGAATGAGCTTGTGCAGATCACGCTTGGTCGACTTCACGTCTTCGAGCTGAGTCGCGAGGAACTCGTGGCGCTCCTTCAGCTCGTCGAACTCTTCGAGCGCCAGGGGATTGATCGGTCCCATGAGTTTCAGCTCTCGCTCGAGCTCGCGAGTTCGCGACTCGGGGCTCGCCCCGTCGGGTAGCTCAGGGCAAAGAGCGGCCACAGCAACGTCGGGCTCGCTATCGAGGTCGCGTCGTACAGCTTCAGTGAGCGTCTCTAGTCTCACATTGTTCTCGGCCACGTTCAGATCGAGCTTGCTGTGTCGCTCACGTAGCTGCACGAGCTCTTGTTCGGCACTCTGACGCTCGCGACGTCGTGCCGAGAGGTCTCCTGACACCCGCCGAGCGGCCTCCGACTGCTCCTGCTGCTCGGCAGCCAGTCGACCGATCCAAATACCGATTTTCTCGTGCTTGGCCTTCAGGCTCTCTGCCAGTTCGTGTACAACCGCGAGACCGGCTTCGAGCTCCTCGCGACGGACCCGAGCTGCTGCCCGCTCGGCCACCAGGCGCTCGAGTCTGGCTTCAACCTCAGACCGCCGATTGGTGAGCATGTCGACTCGCTCGATCACCGCGGCACTGCGAACCTCGAGATCGGTTCGGCGGGAAGCAAGGGCCCGCAACCGCTCCTCGAGCGATGTACGAGCATCGGCCATTGTCTGGGCTCGGTCGAAATGCTCGGCTTCCTCTTGTTCAAGACCGGGCAACTGAAGCTGCAGGGTGTCGAGCTGTTGTCGGTCGACGTCTTGACGGCGCCCAATTTCACTCTTCTGTGCGCTCAAGCGGTCGCGACTCGTTTCCAGCTCGACCAGCTCGGCGGTCACTCGTTCGATCGTCTCTTGGGACGAGCTGAGGGCAGCCGTCGCTTGCCGCTGCTCATGTTCGACACGGCGCAACTCGGTCGTACTGTCGTCGATCCGGCGCTGAGCGTCTTCGAGCGCAGAAACCGCTGCCTCAGCCGCAGCTGTGGCCGTATGGGTCTCGGCCTGCGCTTCGGTGAGAGCGGCACCGGTGGCACCTGTGCCTGTTCGACCGACCCGCCAGCCGTTGGGGCCAAAGCGATCGCCGTCTCGCGTGACGACGACAACTTCGGGGTGATCGAGGGCCGCGTCCAAAGACTGCCGCCAGTCGCCCTCGACGACGACCGCGTCGCCCAAAAGGGCATCGAGAAGCGGCTCGACGTCAGGGCGCAGAGCCCGCACCCGAGCGCGAACCGGTGTGCCGACCGTGGGACGGCCAACCGGACCTCGGCGTGAACCAAGGGCCAAGACCGCTCCGGCGAGGTCCTTCTCGGCCAGCGCAGCCAAGGCTGCTCGGCCGTGGACCACATCGTCAACAACAACGGCCGATAGGGCTTCGCCGGCTGCCGCTTCGATAGCCGGTTCCCAACCGGCATCGACGTCGATCAGGTCGAGCAAGGTCCCGAGAACCCCATCGGTTCCGGCCAGGGCGTCGACGCCGGCCGCGCTGCGTGCTGCATCGAGGGCTTGAGCCAACGCGTCGGCGCGGGCAGCCCAACGGCTGGCCTCGGCGTCGGCGAGGCGTCGGCGCTCGGTCGTTGCGGATCGCCCAGCTTCGGCCTTTTCGACCTCGGCAACACCGCGGGCCAACTCGGTGTCGAGGGCCGGCAATCGCGAATCGAGCGTGGCAACCGTCTCGGCCGCAGCGTTTCGTTGGCGCGTGAGGCGATCGTGGCGCTCGGCCAACGTTTCGAGCTGTTCGAAGATGCGGCTTCCTTCTTGCTGGTCGCGTTCGGCGGCAGAACGGAGGGCCGACACCTGGGCTCGAACCTCAGCCGCCTGTGCGGGTGCCGGGCCGAGTCCCTCGCCCCAATCCTCTTCAAAGCTCTTCTGTTCGGTGATGAGCGTGCGTTCGTTACGTTCGATTTCGGCCATCTCGGGCGCGAAGGTGCGCTTCTCAGACTCACTCGCCTCAAACTCAACCTGAATTCTGGCTGCTTCGGCCTCGAGGCTCGACACCACTCCTTCGTCGACCGCCGACTGCAATTCGCCTTCGAGACGGCGCTGACGTTCGCCAACCACGTTGGTTTGACCGCCGATTCGCTCGCGCATCGAGCGGGCCCGACTGAGGATGTCGTTGACATCCGAACCGCCAAGTGCAGCCAGTTCGGCCTCGGCGTCGAGTACCGAGGAATCGAGTCGGGCCAGTGTGCTCTTCAGCTCGAGGTCGCGGGCATCGAGCTCGCTTCGTTGGCGATGGGCGCCTTCGATCTGTCCGGTGAGAGCCTTGAGTTCTCGGCCAGCGAGATGCAGCTTCAGACCGCTGAGTTCGATGACAAGGTCGCCGTAGCGACGGGCGGCATCGGCCTGCTTCTCGAGTGGTCGGAGCTGCCGCCGTACTTCGCGAACGAGGTCTTGGAGCCGATTGAGGTTCTCGTCTGTAGCGCCAAGGCGCCGTTCGGCCCGTTCTTTGCGCTTGCGAAACTTGAGAACGCCAGCGGCTTCTTCGATGATCAGGCGCCGTTCCTCGGGGCGGGCGTTAAGCACCGCATCGATCTGACCCTGCGAGATGATGATGTGCTGCTGACGACCGACGCCGGAATCGGAGAGCAGGTCCTGGATGTCGAGAAGCCGACACGACACACCGTTGATGCTGTATTCGGACTCGCCAGTGCGGAACAGGGTGCGAGTGATGTTCACTTCGGTGAACTCAATCGGCAACACGTTTTGACTGTTGTCGATGGTCAGCGTGACTTCGGCCCGCCCGAGTGCAGCCTTCGAGGCGGTGCCGGCGAAGATGACGTCGTCCATCTTCTGCGACCGGACGGCACTGGGAGCCTGAGCGCCGAGCACCCAGGCCATAGCGTCGACGACATTCGACTTGCCGCTGCCATTGGGGCCCACCACCACAGTGATACCTGGTTCGAGTTCAAGCGTCGCTGGATCGGCAAACGACTTGAAACCCTTGATCGAGAGTGCCTTGAGATACACGGGTAACTACATCCTCCGCCAATTGGCCCAACACCTAAGTCTAGAGAGGCCTACCCCCAAGAAGCGGACCACAGCACACAAGCTGCGCCCGATTTTCAAGAGCGAGCCACCCAAACGCCCGAGTTATGAGCGCAAGCGAAAAACTCGAGTAGTGAGTGAGCGCAGCGAACGAACGACTTAGACTTGGGTTTCGCAGAAGTACACGGTTTGGCCTTTGAACTGGGCTTTCCGGAGGGGCAGCCGAGATCGGGGGCTTAGCTCGCCAGCCTTGCCGTAGACCGCGAGGTGATCGGTGTACTCCCCAGGATTGCCGGCCAGGTCAAAGAACGGTCGACTCTCGAGAGACACTCCTCGATACTTGATGGCGTCGTGCAGAATGCCGACCACCGACCGGTAGAGACGGCGCAGCTCCTGCATCGAGAGGCTGTCGGCCGGCCGGTCGTACTTGAGCACAGCGTCAAACAGAATCTCGTCGCTGTAGACGGGGCCGATCCCCACGAACACCTTGGGGTCAGTCAGCAGCACCTTCAGCGGTTCGCGGCGCTTGAGGACGAGGCGTCCGAACTCGATCCATGAGATGGGTCGCACCAGCAAGTCGAGACCGCGCTCCTCTTCCGGGGGGACCACTTCTGAAAACTCTTCCTCGGAGACAACCGACACCTTGGTCGAGCCGTCCTTGTCGGCGATCCGGAGGTCGCCACCCTGGGTAAAGGTAATAGTTATAACGATGTCGGCATCGGGCTTGGTCTTCGATGCGCACTTCTGCAGGCGACCGTTGGGTCCCAGCTCGATCACGAGGGAATGCTCGTTGTTGAGCTGGATGACGATGAAGAGTCCGTGTCGCTCGACGATATTGATTTTGGCGCCCTCGAGATTCTCGGCGAAGGCCTTCTTGGTTCGGTGCCGAGGCAACGACTTGAGCGACTTGACGTCGGTTGACTTGATCTTGCGACCAGCGATTTCACGCTCAAGATCACGTCGAAGGGTCTCGATCTCGGGGAGTTCAAGCTGGTTGGACATTGTCATCTCGGTTCTCTCCAGCGTGTAGGCCGGAGCGTTCGTCACGAGCGACTGCCGGCGCAGTTGACGTGTCGGTTTGGGTGAGGGCCAGCCAGGCGGCGCGAGCGGCCGCCTGTTCTGCCCGCTTCTTGGATGTGCCGCCGCCTTCGCCATGGGCAATGCCGCCGACGACAGCGACCGCGGTGAAACGTCGGTCGTGATCGGGTCCGGATCCTGCGATCCGGTAGGTGGGAGTCCCCAGTTCCAACTCCGAGGACAGTTCTTGGAGCTGGGTCTTGAAGTCGCTTTGACCTGGACGCTCGGCGCCCGTCGTAATCACATCGACCAGCAAGGTAAGCACGAACTCGCGGGCCGCTTCCCAGCCAGCGTCGATAAAGACGGCGCCGATCACTGCCTCCAGCCCATCAGCCAGGATCGACTCTTTTTCTCGCCCGCCTGACATCTCTTCGCCTCGGCCGAGACGGAGGTTGCGGCCGAGACCCAACTCCTCGCCAACCTCGGCGAGGGTCGTGGTGTTCACAACAGAGGCTCGCAGCTTCGCCAGCTGCCCTTCTGGCAGATCGGGGTAGACGCGGTGAATGTACTCGGTGACCGCCAGTCCAAGGACAGCGTCACCCAGGAACTCCAGCCTCTCGTTCGGCTCTTCATCGTCGTTTTCGGCGCAAAAACTACGATGTGTGAGCGCCAACGTGAGCAGCGCCGGATCGCTGAACTCGTGCCCGAGAGGAGCGCAGAAAGTGGTATCGGCCTGCCCGCTGTTCAGGAGTCTGCCCCGACGCGGCTGTCGACGTAGTCGACGGCATCGCGAACCGTCTTCAAATCTTGGAGATCCTCATCATCGATCCGAAACCCAACCGTACGATCTGCGAGTTCTTCTTCAAGCGCTTCAACCAGTTCGATCAACGCGAGCGAGTCTGCGTCCAGATCGTCCGCGAATGAGTCGCCTTCTTTGATCTGGGAAGGCTCGATTTCGAGGATGTCGGCCAAGCGGTCGCGAATGAGGGAAACGATGTCGTCTCGAGTCATTGGCGATTGCTCCATGTGGGTCTCAGCTGGCATCAAAATGCTCCGAAGTCGGCGGCCGAGTGTAGCTGGTACCTACCAAAATCCGGGGCCCTGTGGATAACTCCGCTACCCGGTAGGCATCAATCAGGCTCGCGAAGCCTCAACCATGGTCCGCACCGCGCCTACGACACCGTCGTCGGCCATCTCTGAAGCTGTTCCGATCGCCGCAGCAATCGTTTCGACAGATGATGATCCGTGCGAGATCATGCAAACGCCGCGAGTCCCAAGCAGCATCGCCGCCCCTGTTTTTCCTGCGTTCAGGGTGTCAAAGATGGGATCGATCAGCGGGTTGACGACGGCTGCCGTTTCCCGGGCTTCGGGCGTCGAGACCAGCGCGCCGCGCAACTGGGCGCGGGCAAGAGCCATGAGACCTTCGAGCGACTTGAGCACCACATTGCCGGTGAAGCCGTCGCACACGACCACATCGGCCACTCCCGCCATGAGGTCGCCGCCTTCAATATTGCCGACGTAGGTGGCTCCACAGGTGTGCGCCCAGTCGACGGCCTCCATCAGAGCGCTGGTGTGCTTCACCAGGTCGTTGCCTTTACCAGCCTCTTCACCAATGGTGAGCAGGCCGACTCGGGGTTGGGCAACTCCCCATCGCACCCGGTTGTAGACCGCACCCAGCTGGCCGAACTGCACCAGCCACTCGGGTTGGCATTGGGCGTTCGCACCACAGTCGAGCAACGTCGTCGGAGTTCCACCGAACACAGGAAAAGGCACGGCGATTGCCGGCCTGGCAACACCCTTGACCCGCCCCATTCGCAACAACGATGCAGCCATGGCGGCGCCGGTGTTCCCTGCGCTGAGTAGTGCCTTGGCCTGGCCATCTCGCACAGCCTCGGCCCCGCGGACGATCGAAGCATCTTTCATCCGGCGAACGCTGGACGCCGGCTCGGCGTCCATAGCGATTACCTCCGAAGCGGGAAGTATCTCAATATCGCCGACGTCACCGAGTTCTTCGGGTCGCCCGACAAGTAGTACGGGAACGCCGTCGCGTTCGGCTGCAATCCGGGCACCCTCGACGATCACACGCGGGGCATCATCGCCGCCCATGGCATCGACCGCCACGGGCAAGGAAGAACTCAATCGACCTCGATGGCCTGACGACCGTTGTACCACCCACACGAGGCGCAAACACGGTGCGGCAACTTGGCCACTCCGCAGCGATCGCAAAGGCTGCGAGCTGGAGCGTCAAGGGTCCAGCTGGATGCCCGGCGGCTGCGGGTCTTGGCCTTGGAGGTCTTCTTCTTTGGGACGGCCATCGGGGTTTCCTGTGCAAGTTGGCAGCGATCACCCACCGACCGGCGGGCACGAAGAATTGAGGATAACTGCGTGACCGTCGAACGCCTACAGCGTCGTTAACGTTCAGTCGTCGAACCCGGGTTCGTTGAGCCTCAGTTGGTCAAGCGCGGCCCACCGAGGATCACTCTGCGGTGGAGCTTCAAGCCGCTCGACTTCGATGTCGTCAGCCGTCTTTGCGGGGTACCGATCGGGATCGGGCCCAACACAACCAGCCCGACAGAGGGGCGCCAGCGGCAAACCGACAAGAACGGCGTCGCGCACGATGGGCACCAAATCGATTTGGTCGCCCTCCAGTTCAATGAGGTCGATATCGCCCGCCGCCCCCACCTGGTAGATCTCATCAATCACGACGTCAGCTGCGCCCGCAACCGGCTCGAGACACCGCCGGCAGTCACTAACCCAACCGAAGGTGACGCTGCCGAACACCGAAACACCTCGCTCGATCGACTCCACAACGACACTGCCGACGACGGGTCGCTCGGCGACCGATTGGCTGGCCACAACCTTGAGCCGAGGCAGCACGATGTCGATATCGACGGTCCTTCGTTCACCGAGTCGGCGCCGTAAATCGGCGACATGAACGGGAAATTTCGTGGTTGGCCGTGGAACGGCTGCCCCAGTCACGGCGCCGGAGGCGGTCCGGCCGGACCCGTGCCCAACAGTTTCTCCCGTCCCTGTTGCACTGTTCGCACGGTCTTGTCGAGCACGACCTCAAAGCTTGCCAACTTCTGATCGCAGTAGTCCTCGACCTGGCGGCGCATGTCGAGGGCTTCAGCCCTCGCGTCGTCGACGATCTGCTGAGCTCGAGATTCGGCTGCTTTCACCACTTCCTGGCGCTCGACCATCCGGCTGACCTGGGTCGACCCCTGATCGATGATCTCCTGCCTCTCGCGCCGAGCTTGAACGATGAAGTCATCGCGTTGCTGGAGCAGCTCCCGAGCGGTGTAGAGGTCGGCAGGCAACGAATCTCGCGCCCCCTCCAGCAGGTCGAGCAACTCGTCCTTACTAACCTTGATGGTCGACGACATCGGCATGGCCCGAGTCTCGGCGACCAGCTCGATGGCCTCAAGAAGTAGCTGCTCTGCATCGCCTTGCGGCGGCATATC
>JBLINY010000091.1:0-18716 GCA_047638695.1 Acidimicrobiales bacterium
ACACCCAGGATGAGCCGACGGCCTGAGAGGAAGTTGATTGTTGCGAACTGACGAGCGTCGTTCAGCGGACCCCGATACGGGGCAACCAGCACGCTTGTACCGAGCTTTAGTGGCGCTTCCGGTGTGAGCGGGGTCGTGTGATCTGATCGGGGGTCCGCGGTGCGCGTGACAGGGGCCCACAGAATCGGTGCTGTCTAGAACGCCGAACCCGGGGACCCCTGTGACTGTTGATCCTACGCGTATGTGTGAACTGTTGGTTGGTCTTGGAGACGTGAACGTGCTTGAGGTCGCCGAGACCGAAGCAGGGTTGCGAGTCACGATCGAAACACGCGGTGACCGCCCCGTCTGTGGGGGCTGCGGCGGGCCTCTAACCGTGAAGGATCGAGACGATGTCGAACATGCCGATCTGCCGTGTTTCGGACGGCCAACGGTGTTGGTGTGGCGCAAGATCCGTTGGGAATGTTCGACCAGGTGCGGCGAGGGATCGTTCACCGAAACCGCTCCAGAAATCGCTGTGCCGCGCCATAGGTTGACTGATCGCGCTGGCCGTTGGGCCACAGTCCAGGTCGGCAAGAAAGGCCGCCCAGTGTGCGATGTCGCCGATGAGCTCGGGGCGGGGTGGGACCCGGTCATGGACGCCGTCGTCGCGTTTGGTCAAGCGCTGATTGATGATCCTGACCGGTTCAGCGATGTCGAAGCGTTGGGTATGGACGAAACGTTGCGTGCCAAGACCGGCCGCTACAAGACCCAGCAATGGTCAACCCAAATCGTTGACGTCAACGTCGGACAGCTCCTCGACGTGATTCCCGGCCGCGACTCAACCGGTCCATGTGAATGGCTCGCCAGTCGGCCACAAGCCTGGCTCGACGGGATCCGTTGGGCAACGCTGGATCTATCGGGCCCGTACCGCAAAGTGTTCGACACCATGCTGCCCGACGCCCGCCAGGTCGCCGATCCGTTCCACGTTCACAAGTTGGCCAACACCCGCCTCGATGAATGCCGGCGCCGAGTCCAGAACGAAACGTTTGGGCATCGCGGCCGCAAAGACGACCCGTTGTATCGGGCCCGTCGCCTGTTGGTGCGTGCCGATGAACGCCTCGACGTTAAAGGCCGCGCCAAGCTCCTTGGGTTGCTCGCGGCGGGTGATCCACGCGGCGAGGTCCAAACAATGTGGCACGCCAAACAAGTCGTCCGCTCCATCTACGAACACACAGATCAGGACACGGCCCTCGAGTTCGTGACCCGCCTCGGCCACGATCTCCAAGACCCCGAGCATCCACCAGAAGCCCATCTACTCGGCCGGACTCTGCTGCGTTGGCGTCACCAGATCTGCGCCTGGCACGCCTCACACGTGTCGAACGGACCAACCGAAGCCGTCAACAACCTGATCAAACGCGTCAAACGTGTCGCGTTCGGGATTGTTAACCAACGCAACTGGCGAATCCGTGCCCTGCTCTACGCCGGCAAACCCAACTGGGACCTACTCCCAACCATCACACCCCGCTAAAACCGGAAGAGCCCGTTTAGCGACATGTCTGGGATGTCGATGCCAAGTTGCTCAGCGGCCCGTACGACCGGCTCAGCGATAGAGCGGAGTGGTAGCTCGACGGGCAACCACTTCATCGCCCAATCGCCAAGCACAGCGAGTACGCGGGCCAAGTCTTGCCCGGCTTCGGTCAGTTGGTATTGCGTCGGAGCTTCCTCATTTCGGCTCAGCACACCGATCTCTTGCAGGTGGCCCAGCCGCCTGGTCAGCGTGTGGTCGGAGATACTCAACTGCTCTCGGAATTCTTGATAGCGGTTGGCCCCTCCGAGGGCTTCCCTCACGATCATGATCGACCATCGGTCACCGAGCAGCGCTGTTGCGTGCCCAACGGGACAGTTGGTGTGGGACTCGGGGATTTGTTCTGCGAGGTCGAGAAACTCATCGTTTGCCGCCTTCAATGCATCAAGAGCTTCTATATCCGCACCGTGCTCTACGTCCGTTCTGGAAGCCAACCGTTAGAGCGGTCGCCAAGACTGGCTCTAGAGCTGGACGAGACTTTGCCGGTGCTCGCCATGAGCTTCGACTAGCTTGGCCACAGCGACAGCGTGGTCGGCCCGGAAGTTCCTAGCCCGGAGGTCACACCATGCCCACGCCAATCGCTCCCACTCTTGAAACGGCCGGCGCTGCTGTTGCCGAGGCCGACAAAGAGCTCATCGCCGCTACTGATCGATGGCGTCTGCTTATGATTCAGCGTCTCGACGATCTCGCTGTTTCGCTCACCGGGCACGTTGCCGAAACCGAAGCCGAAGACGGATTGTTTGCTTCGGTTCTCGCCGACGCTCCGCGGCTGGCGAAGGAGGTGGCGAGGCTCACGCAGGAGCACTCAGAGCTTGCATCGCAGCTGTCCGAGACGCGAGCCGCAGCAAACGACCGAGGGTTGGTAACCGACCCCCACCGGGTTGAGGCTCTCCACCTGACGGTTCACAGCCTGCTGTCTCTTCTTGACGGTCACTGCCATCGGAGTATCCAGCTGATGCAGGACTCGGTGATCATCGATCTTGGTGGCCCCGTGGGCTGATACCCCCGGTTCGCGATATTGACAAAAGAGTCTGTCAATACGAACCTGGGCTGATGATTGACGTTTCGGTTCCGGAGCTGGGCGTGATCGACGATCCGACCGTGGCTGCTGCTGCGCTCGGTCCCATCCGCGCCCGAGTGCTTTTTACGCTCCGTAGTCCAGGCTCCGCAACGACGGTCGCTGCGGCCATCGGAGAAACGCGCCAGAAGGTCAACTACCACCTGCGGGCGCTCGAACAACTGGGCCTCGTCCGGCTTGTCGAGGATCGGCCGCGGCGCGGGCTTACCGAACGCGTTGTCGTTGCTTCCGCCAGGTCGTACGTGTTGTCGCCCGACGTGCTGGGCGAGAGCGCCGTCGATCCTGAGAGCATCGATCGGCTCTCATCGCACTACGTCTTGGCGCTTGCGTCCCGAGTGGTGCGCGAGGTCGCCGATCTCGCTCGGCGTGCTGACGAGGTCAACAAGCCCCTCGCAACCCTGGCGATCGACACCGAGATTCGGTTTGCTTCGGCAGCAGATCGGGCCGATTTTACCCGTGACCTGACTGCGGCCGTCACGACCCTGGCCGGTCGCTATCACGACGAGCAAGCCCCGAAAGGCCGCTGGCATCGCGTGGTCACCCTCGCTCACCAGCGCCCCCCGAACCATCGAAAGGCCATGTCATGACCGACCAATCACGCTCGATCGAACTCGAAATCGAAGTGCCCGGTACGCCCGAGGAGGTGTGGCGTGCCATCGCCAGCGGCCCCGGCATTACCTCGTGGTATGTACCCCACACAGTCGTCGAAGAAACAGACGGAGCGGCTACGGCGAGATTCGGACCGGGACCGGAGATGGAAATTGCGGGCAGAGTCGCAGCCTGGGAGCCACCGAACCGCGTCGTCTTCGATGGCGGCGAGGGTGTAGGTGGTTTCGCATTTGAATGGCTGGTCGAGCCTCGCGACAGCGGGACGTGCACCGTGAGGCTGGTCAACAGCGGTTTCGGGACTGGTGACGAGTGGGACGATCAATACGATGCCATGACGGAAGGATGGAAGATGTTCCTCTCCAACCTGCGTCTGCACCTCTCACACTTCTCCGGGCAGGCTGCCTCAGCGTCACTGCCCGGCGCGGTCTGGTCAGGTGCAGGTGACGCTGCGTGGGCGAAACTCGCTGCCGAGCTAGGCATCCCTAGTCACCTGAACGTGGGCGATCGACTCGACCTGCAGGCGGCCGATGGACCAGCGTTGGGCGGAACTGTCGCCGATGTGACACCCACGAGGGTCACCCTCCTGGTCGACAACCCGGTTCCGGGAACCGCACTCATCGCCGCAGAAGCGATTGGCGAGGTCGTGCAAGTGTCGGTCTGGTCGTATCTCTACGGCACTGACGCTGACGCCGCAATCGAACGCGACGAACCTCGCTGGCAATCATGGCTCGACGCTTCGACCTAAAACCGAGCCGACTCGAAGTCGTCAAGTCCGAGCTCATCTCGAACGATCTTCAACGTCTCGACTTGCGCGCTCGGATGGGTGGTGCCCGTGCCGTCAGCGATGCGGGTCATCATTTCGAAGGCGGCAACCGTGGCGGAAGCATCGATCATGGTTGCTTCGTCGGTGGCCGCGACCAGCTCGTCGCGGACAGCGGGTAGGTCGTTGGCCCCGTTAGCCGCCGCATCGACGAAACGCGTCAGCAGGTCGGCGTGAGGCACTGAATCCGTTGTCTGGTCTCCATCGTCATGGCCACTACCGCCGTTGGCGATGAGGGACAGGTCGATCGGGGTGTCAGTCGCAAGGCCGCTCGCACGGAGCAGGCCGGAGTGTGCAGCCGTTCAATAGAAACACTCGCGCAGGGACGACAAGCGGGCCGCCACCAACTCGATCTGGCGCCGATCGAGGGTGCCTCGTGACCAGTTCATGTCGGCCATATCTGCTCCGTCCATGTACATGGAGGAGATCAACCGACTCCACGTACTGCGCGAAGATGGCACCGCCGACAGGGCACGAACAACCGGCGGCACCATTGGGGCGCCCCCATACATGCCGGCTACGTCGTCTTCGAGGTGCACGACTGGCACCCAGTGATGCCGAGCAGCTTTAGAAGGGGCGTCGGCCGCCGAACCGGTGGGTAGGCCGGGCTCGGCCGTGGGGAGCGCGGGCTGGGGGAGTCCGGCGGCGGCGGCGAAACCGTCGATGGCAACAACCTCAACGACGACCTCGATCGTCTCGATCCACTGCTGGGGCGAGAGCTCGGCCATAGACAGCACGTCCCGGTACCACTCTTCGGAGAGCGTCTTGGCGTGAAGAGTCAACCGATAGACAGCGTCGGCCAGGTGCGGTGCCAGGCCGGCATCGGCGGCCCGGTCGTCGACAGTCGATGGCTTGACCCAGGGCGGCAGCGGTTCGTCGTCGGCCAGTGCGGCTCTGACTACCCGGGCGATGGCCAACCGCTGTGAGCCGGTGAACCCGGATCCGGCTTGACCCAGCCGTTCCCATGCCAGGCCCATGGCTTCGGTGAGGTCATAGCGGACGTCGAGCCCCGCGTGTGACGCTTCGATGAGTTCGGTCGCTGTCATGTCACAACGGTAACTCGCCGAAGTCGGATCGAGAAGAAGAGATGGTTCGACATGCCACTTCGGCGGGCATGCCGACTTACCGATTGGTGGGCACGGTGAGCTTGAGCTTGTCTCGCGCCACCGATAGCTGACCCTGGAATCCCCCGCCTCGTGCGTCCTCGACAAATTCAGCTTCGCCGGCAGCATCACGCGGAGCGGGAAGCAAGTGCGTCAGCACGAGGTGCGTCACCCCGGCTCGCTCGGCCATTGCCCCGACCGACTCGGCACTCGCATTCCAGGCAAGGAGCGACTCGGACATAAGACTCGCCCGAAGCGCCTCGTGTACCAACAAGTCCGCGCCCGCCGCGAGCATCTCGATGCCGTCACACACTGCGGTATCTCCGCTCACCACGACGACGTTCGAGTCAGCGACCACTCGATAGCCAACGGCAGCCTCGATTGGGTGATGATCTACCAGCACACTTGTGATGCTGAACGAATGATCGGCGAATATTTCGACGGCCTCGCTCGTTGCCGCAAAGGACCGCACGTCCATACGTGGGCGTGGGCCAGACTCCGCTTTGGCTTGGCCGAAGAACGACTCATCCGGATAGATCTCGAGGCAGCGGCGGGAAAACTCTGCGCAGGGTCCGGCTGGAGCAACGACAACGAGCGGCGTGGTTGCACCCGAGGTCCAGTGCATGATGGCGAGTGATGCCAAATCACTGACGTGATCAGAGTGGTGGTGGGTCAAGAACACGGCGCGGAGCTGCTGCATGTCCAGCTCTGCCTCGACCACACGTTGGCTCACACCACGCCCACAGTCGATGAGGATCCATCCACCGCCTGCTTCGATTGCGGTCCCTGAACCGCACCTTTCAGGGTCCGCTCTCGGCGTTCCCGTTCCGAGCAGCTGCACCTCGACCATGGAGCAAGTATCGCATTCGCGCACGGATTTGGACCAGGTGCGGTAGATGATGCGTGGCCTAACGTGGAATCACGATGGTGATCGGTAGCGCAGACCCGGGCGACGTCGATGTTCTTGGTGCTCCCTTGGAGTTGTCCTGCGGCCTGGTGCTCCCGAACCGAATTGTGAAAGCAGCCATGTCCGACTCGCTCGGCGATGGCCGGGGCGCCCCCACGGACGTGCAGGTGCGCTTGTATGAGCGATGGTTAGACGGAGGTGTGGCGCTCGCGATCGTTGGTGAAGTACAGGTCGACCCTAGGTATCCGGAGAAGCCGGGGAACCTTGTCTTGGATGGCTCTACTCCAGAGCCAAGTTTTCGCCGATTGGCAAGGGCCGACGAGCGAGGTCGCGGCCACGTCTGGCCGCAGCTCGGCCATGCAGGGGCATTGGCACATCGGCCGATCTCGTCTCCGGTCGGCCCATCAGCGCTAAACATCGAAGGTCTGACTTGTTCGGGTCTCTCGCTCGCGGCCATCGAGGAACTCCCGGCCGTCTATTCAGCAGCAGCTCGGAGGGCGCTCGACGCGGGATTCAGTGGTGTGGAGGTACACGCTGGGCATGGGTTTCTGCTCAGCCAGTTTCTGTCGCCGCTGTTTAATCTTCGAAACGACCGCTACGGAGGTCCGATCGAAAATCGCTGTCGGCTGATCGTGGACATCGTCGATCGGATCCGGGCCGAAACCGGCTCGGGTTTCGCCATCGGGGTCAAGATCAATGCCACTGATCAACTCGACGGCGGGCTCACCGAGGCTGATGCCCTCGTTGCGATCGAACTTGTCGGTCAAACGTCAGTTGATGTGATCGACATTAGTGGCGGGACGTATTTTCCTGGGGCCGTTGCGAGCTCTGACCGGGTCTTCTCCGGTCCCTACTTCGCCGAGTTCGCCCATAAGGCCCGAGCTGTCACTGACTCGGTATTGATGTTGACGGGCGGCATCAAGACCCGTCGCCAGGCTGTCGATCTCATTGCAGCTGGTGACGTGGACCTCGTCGGCTTGGCTAGGGCGATGGTCCTCGATCCTGAGCTCGCTTCCACATGGCTTGGCCCGGACCCGGCCGATCCAGAGTTCCCCGTATTTGTCTCGCCACCAGCCGGAGGGGTCACCGCCTGGTACACGATGCGCATGACCGCCCTCGCAGAAGACCGGGAGCAGTCCTTCGAGTAAACGTTGGCCGAGGCGCTCGCAGAATACGCATCCCGTGACGCGCACCGTGTCGCCGATTGGAACGCAACGTTCGACCGTGACCTGCCCTGACGTCGGGATCAAGGCCGTCGTCAAACGCGGCGGTATCGCAGTCGACGCGAACTCCGGTCTCGGCCGTGACATCTACACCAATCAGAGCAGCGGTTTGCCGCTCGTTCGGCGAACCGCTGTCGGTCGAGCAACTTCACCTCGCCGCCCCCGAGTCGGGGCAGGTACAGGTCAAGATCCTTGCTTCTGCGGTGTGCCATAGCGACATTCACTTCTTCGACGGCGCGTGGGGAGGCAGGCTCCCTGCTGTGTGGGGACACGAGGCTGCCGGCGTAGTCGAAGCGCTCGGCGACGGCGTGTCTGAGATCGATGTGGGCGACCATGTCGTCATCACCTTGATCAAGTCGTGCGGTGATTGTCGCAATTGCCGGTCCGGCGCTTCAGTCGCTTGCACCGGGGAGCTGAGCGATCATCCGAGCCCGCTTTCCGATGCCGACGGCAACGCTGTCGGCCATGGTCTGGGCACCGCAGCGTTCGCCGAACGGGCGGTCGTCGACCAGTCTCAGGTGGTCGTGATTCACTCCGAAATGGCCATGGCTCCGGCCTCTTTACTGGCCTGTGGCATCATCACGGGTGTGGGCGCAGCGATCAATACCGCCAAGATCGAGGCTGGTTCGAGCGTGGTCGTCATCGGCACTGGCGGCGTCGGCCTGAACGCCGTGCAGGGTGCACGGCTCGCTGGAGCGACGACCATTATCGCCGTGGACCTAGCCGACGAGAAGCTCGAGGCGGCCCGCGAATTTGGCGCCACTGAGGTAATCAACAGTCGTACCCATGACCTGCATCAGGCGGTCAAGACCATCACCGAAGGGACCATGGTCGACTATGTGCTTGTGACCGTTGGAGCCCGACAGCCGATCGAACAGGCCCCTTCGCTTCTTGCTCCGAACGGGACCGTCGTGATTGTGGGCATGCCCGCAACCGGCGTCACCGTGACCATTGACCCGGTGATGATGGCGGCTCTGAACCAATCAATTCTGGGCTCGAAAATGGGCACGTCAACGATCAACGTCGACATTCCCGAGCTCATCTCGAAGTACCGCGACGGTGACCTTCTGCTGGACGAGCTTGTCACGCACACCTGCGCAATCGATGACATCAACGAGGCGATCGAATCGGTCAAGAGCGGCCATGCCATCCGCAACGTGATTCTCTTCGACCCAGACACGATTGCTGCGCATCAGAGCACTGCGGACGCAAGCACTGGGGAAGCACTCGCTGAGGACAACGACTGATGCATGTGGCAGAGCTCGAGACCTTCGTCGTCGGCAATCGCCCAGGCGAGTTCGGGGGCGAGTACTTCATCTTTGTGAAGCTCACGACCAATACCGGGATTGTGGGTTACGGCGAACACTATGGCGCCACGTTCGGGCCCGATGTTGTGCCCGTGATGATCGCCGACATCGCCGAACGGCACCTGATCGGCAAGGACCCGTTCGAGATCGAACGCTTCTGGCATCGCTGTCTTGGGTCGGGCTTTTCTCATCGCCCTGACATCTCGCTGATGGGGTGTGTGAGCGCGCTCGAAATGGCCTGCTGGGACATCATTGGTAAGGAGGTCGACAGGCCCGCCTACCAACTGTTGGGCGGACAGGTGCATGACGCTTTGCGTTCCTACACCTACCTGTATCCGGAGCCCGGCGACAGCGCCGATGTGTACAGCGATCCGGCGACCGCGGCAGAGCGAGCCGCCTTCGAGGTCGAGCGAGGATTCACCGCCGTGAAGTTCGATCCAGCCGGCCCGTACTCGGTATTCGATGGCCACCAGCCAACCCTCGAACGCCTCGAACTATGTGAAGAGATGGTCGCTGCGGTCCGAGAAGCCGTTGGCACCAAGGCCGACATTCTGTTCGGAACCCACGGTCAGTTCACGGCGGCAGGAGCGCTGCGTCTTGCTCGTCGGCTCGAGGCCTATGACCCGTTGTGGTTTGAGGAGCCCGTGCCGCCAGACAATCCTGCCGAGATGGCGAAGGTGGCATCGCAGACGACCATTCCGATCGCGGCTGGCGAGCGGTTGACGACGAAGGCCGAGTTCGCTCGGCTGCTCGATGTGAAGGCAGCTTCGATTCTTCAGATGAACCTTGGTCGCGTCGGCGGGTTGCTCGAGGCAAAGAAGATCGGTGCCCTCGCCGAGGCCAATGGCGCCCAGCTTGCGCCGCATCTCTATTGCGGCCCAATTGTCGGCGCGGCCAACGTGCAGCTCGCCACCTGTTCGCCGAACTTTCTGATCCTCGAGAGCATCCGTGACTGGTCCGGCATTCATACCGACCTGCTCAAGACGCCAATGCAGTTCGAAGACGGCCATGTCATCCCGCCGACGGCACCCGGCCTCGGCGTCGAGCTCGACGAAGACTTCGCCCGGGCCAACCCTTACACCGGCGAGAAGCTGCACCTCAAGATGGACCCGAACCCCGTCACGCCGTTGAGTGACCAGTTCTGATTCGGTAGCGCTTTCGGCCGCCTCGGCGGAGTCATAGGCACGGAAGTACCGCGGTCAAACCGTGGCCCACATTTGCTTCCACGGCTCGGCATCGTGGGCTCTGCTCGTTCGGTGAATCCGTGCTTCGCAACGTTGGACGCGCGTTTGTCAGCTCGTTGGGCTGGCCAGATCTCACAACGAAACGTCGCTTAGGCTCTGAACGCGACGTTGGGGAGGACTGCGATGATCGTCTTGATTACCGGAGCGAGTTCAGGAATTGGGCTGCAAGCGGCAGTGGAGTTGGCTCGCCGTGGTGAAACGGTTGTGGCGTCGATGCGCGACACTCGACGCTCGACGGCATTGCTGGAAGCGGCGAAGAGCGCGGGGGTGAGCGTCGACGTCGCTGAGCTTGACGTGACCGACAGGACTTCGGTTACTGCAGCCATTGACGGTGTCATTGAACGCCACGGCAGGATTGATGTCGTTGTCAACAACGCTGGCGTTTGGACCGTGGGCCCTCTCGAGCATCTATCCGATGACGAGACCTCAGGAATGATCGACACCAACTTGGCGGGAACGGTGCGGGTCATCCAGGCCACGGTCGGCCACATGCGATCCCAAGGCGGAGGCAGGATCATCAACGTCGGGTCTGCTGTGGCCGATCCTGGCCACGGGGTACGTCTTGTGGCTCTCTACAGTGCGACCAAGGCTGCTCTTCGCTCCTTGAGTTTCGAGTTGGCGAAAGAACTTCGTCCCGTCGGGATCGACGTCGTTCATCTGGAAGGCGGAATTCGTGGACAGACCGGCATGTGGGCCAACGCCGGAGCCAAGCTTGAGTCGTTCAGCGCCGATTCCCCTTATCGAGAGGTCGAAGCCATTGCCGCCAGGCAGATGCGGGCCGCGATTGCTGGCCAGTCCGATCCGTCGGGTGCCGCGAAGATCATGGCTGATGCGTGCACGGTCGAGTCGCCCGCGATTCGGCACCCGCCAGAAGCCCAGAGCGGTTCATGGGGGTTGATCACTGATGAGGAGTTCATTCAACTCTGTGACGGGGCAGACCCTGCACCGATCAATGAACGCCACGGAATCGATTTCAGCTTCTGGGGCATCTGAACCATCACCTCCTTGGCTCGCCTTGCCCTGGCGCGTTGGTGTAGTAGCAATGAGGACATGGAATTTGGTGTTCATCTTCCCGATTCAGGTGGCATGGCCGGACGCGAGCCGGTGCTCGCGTTTGCCAAGGCGGCCGAGGCTCTCGGTTACGAGTCGCTTTGGTCGAGTGACCACATCGCTTGGCCCGATGTCGATTCGATCACGTCGCAGTACCCCTACGGCGAGAACTCTGGGTTTCCGTCTCCGGGAAGCGCCTGGCTCGACTGCATTGGGTCGCTGACGTTTGCAGCCGCTGTGACCGAGAAGGTGCGCCTCGGCACGACCGTGCTGATCATCGGCTACCGGCCGGCGATCCAACAAGCCAAGGCTTGGGCCACGCTCGATGTTCTCTCCGGTGGGCGGGCCATTCTCGGTGTCGGCGTTGGCTGGATGAAAGAAGAGTTCGAGGCCATTGGCATGCCGTGGGAGCAGCGAGGCCAACGGGCCGATGAGTTCCTCGACATCTTCGAAAAGCTGTGGGCCGATGAACGGGTGAGCCATGCAGGGGAGTTCGACTCCTTCGGCCCCATTGGGTTCTCACCGAAGCCGACCAACGGCCGTATCCCGGTTTGGGTTGGCGGCCACACCAGGCCGGCCTTCCGTCGGACCGCCAAGTACGGCGACGCCTTTCATGCCGCTTTCACCGAACCCGACGAGCTCGCCACCATGTTCGCTGGTGTTGCCGCAGAGTGCGAAGCCATCGACCGCGACCCGGCCGAGGTCGAAAAGACGATGCTGCACCGGGTTCTATTCGACAAAGAAGTCGACGGCTCGATTAGCGGTTCGACCGATCAGGTCGTTGACCAAATCGGCACCTACGCCGAACTCGGTGTGAGTCACATGGCGATCTTCTTCTTACAGCGAGGTGGGGTCGAAGGGAAGCTCGACGCCATTCATAGATTCGCCGAAGAGGTTCGACCGCAACTCGGCTGAACGAACTGCCGGTTTACTTCCGGCATATCGGGAGGTCGAGCAGTTCGGTCAGTTCCGCCAGCACATGATGTACATCCGGAGTCGGTGGCGCCGGTTGCCGGGGAAGCCATGCCGTCGTGCATCCGAGCGCAGCAGCCCCAGCCATATCGCTTCGAAGATCGTCACCGACGAACAGCACCTCCGTCGGTTGCACCGACAACGCCTGCATCGCTCGTTCGAACGGGAGGGCATGCGGCTTCATCCGGCCGACGTCGGCCGAGACGACGACGGTGTCGAAGAAGTGGCGAAGACCGTGCTGAGTCAGGGTTCGGAAAACGAACGAGGATTCGGGGTAGTTCGAGACAACGGCCAAGCTGAATTGTTGGCCGAGTTCGGTCAGCACCTGCTTGGCGCCCGGCATCATGGCGGTGCGGAACGCCAGTTCGTCGAGCAGCTTCCCGAGGTAGATGTCGGTGCGTCCGTCGTTGCCACCGCACACACATCCGCACTGCTCCAACGCCGTGACGATGCGGGCCCCCATCGGTTGGTCGACACCGGTGTCGGCCATCACCGCGAACTGGTCCTCGGAGGCCTTGCGATAGGCCTCGACAAAGGCTGCGCTTGTGGTGCCGGTCGCGGCCAGGCACCGGCATTCGGCGGCTGCCTCGAACCAACGAAAGAATGTCTCGACCGCCTCGAGATGTCCGCCGCCATCGGTGCTGAACCCGGGATAACGGACAAGGGTGTCGCCCCAGTCGAAAAACACCGCCTGAATCGTCGACCGCTGTGTCGTGTGTCTACTGCCCACCGGGTCGCAGCGCTCGCCGGAATGCGTCGATGATCTCATCCACGATGGTTTGGACGTCGTCGCTCACGGCCAGCGCCCGCATGAAACCGTGGGGCAAACGTTGGGCATGGGTGAGGGTCACCGGGGTTCCATCGGCCTGCAGCCGTTCCGCGTACTTGATGCCGTCGTCGCGGAGCGGGTCGTACTCGGCAGCCACGACATGAGCCGGGGCCAACCCGGCAAAGCTAGAAGCCCTCAGGGGCACGGCTCGGGGGTCAGAAGTGTCGAGCGCGTCCGGGAGGTAGGCGCGCCAGAAGTACTCCATCTCAGTCGCCGACAGGACGGGTGCCTCGGCATTTTCTCGGTAGGAGTCGGTGTCGAAGTTGGCGTCCGTAGCCGGGTAGTTGAGAACCTGTAGACGGAGCGGTGGGCCACCGGTGTCGCGGCTTTCGATGGCGCAGGCAGCGGCCAGGTTGCCACCCGAGCTCTCACCTGTGACCGCTAGTCGGTTCGGGTCGATACCGAGAGACGAGGCCTGCTCGGCGACCCAGCACAGCGTTCGATAGCAGTCGTCGAACCCAGCGGGGAACGGGTGCTCGGGACTTAGCCGATAGTCGGGGCTGATCACCACAGCGCCTACCTCGTGGCAATAGGCGACCGACATAGGGTCGGACTGCTCGGCGCTGCCGTACATCCAACCGCCGCCGTGGAAGTAGACGATGGCTGGCAGCTGCTGACCTGGAGACTGAGACAGCGGCCGGTAGACCCGGACTGGGATGGAATGATCGCCCGCGCTGATCTCCATCGTCTCGATCGCCACGTTTTCCGGTGGCGGCGTATCCGCAGAGCGTCGGGCTTTGGCCACTCGGGCTCGACGAACGGCGACGTCCTCGAGGTGAGTGGGCACCGTTCGACCGGCGATCAGCTGTTCGAGGTAGGGCACATAAGTTGGGTCAAGATCCATGGGTCGCATGGCGTCGACCTCGAAGTGCATGGCAGTCCCCTAGTGGTCGGCGGGGCCCGGGAGCTCCTTGAAGAAGCAGCTCCGATACCCCTGACCACAGATGCCCTGATCGACGGTTGTCTCGAAGAGGACGGTGTCGTCGTCGCAGTCGATCATGACGCGACTGATCGGTACGACGTTTCCGTCCTCTTCACCCATGGTCCAGACTCGTCCAAGCGTTCGCCGGAACATCGTGAGGATGCCCGTTGTGCAACAGATCTCCCAGGCTTCGGGGTTGAGGAAACCAACCATGAGGACCTCGCGGGAAAAGCCGTGCTGCAGAACGAAGGGAACAAGGCCGTTGAGCTTGGTGAAGTCGAGCTCGGTTGGCTCGACCACCAGCCCTTGCGGCGCCGCGTCGGTGGGGTCACCCGACATCAAGCATCTCCTGGTAGAAGGTGGCGGCGGCTGCGGCCGGGTCGTCGGCGCTACAGATCCGTCGGCCGATGACGGCTCGCCTGACTGGCATGCCCTTCGCGGCGGTGAACGATTCGGTGATCGATCCGCCGAGGGGCCCGATGCCGGTCAGGTACAGCACGGGGTTGGTGACGGAGTCGAGAAGCCACGTGGTCGTGCGTTCGATTCGGGCGGGATCGTTCGCTGGAAGAACGAAGCGACTGGCCCCGGTCTCTGCCGCCAGAGCAATGATGCGTTCGAGCGCGTCGTCGGCCATGTAGCCACCACCGCTGATGCCGTAGTCGGGCACGGGGATGTGGCCCCCAACGACGGGTTGCAGCCCGGCAGCCAGGCTGTGCCCTATGAACTCGCGCACCGCTGTTGGCCCGGCTACGGGAAAGATGATCAGCCCCTCGATGTCGGCGTGCGAGCAGATCTCAGCGAACCCGGCAGCGCTGTCGGGCATATCGGCGCCAGCCTTCTGATGGTCATAAACGATCGGGAGATCGGTGAGCTCCCGCACGACATCGACGGCCTTGAACAACCCGATGTGGAGCACGGCCTGGAGGCCCAGCTTGTATTCGACAATGCCCTCGACCTGACACGTTTCGCCGACCACCCGGCGCAGGTCATCAACGGTCTGAAGGTCCAGCGCCGGCACGATGCCAAGCGGCGGCTCGACCTCGCCAAACCTACTCATCCTTCGTCCTTGGCCCGGCGGATATCGCGTTTGGCGCTGTCCTTGAGCCCGCCGATGTCGATGCTGATATCGAGGACGTTGCCGCTGTGAACGATGCCGCCGATGGCGATATGGCCAACGCCGGTCTTGGCGATCTCGACCACCGTGGCTTCGGTTACCCCGCCGGTTGCCACCATGTAGGCCTTGCCGTCGGCAAGGGCGACAGCCTTTCGCAACACGTCGAGATCCATGTTGTCGAACATGATGCACTCGCAGCCACAGTCGAGTGCTTCTTGGACGTCGTCCAGCGTCTCGCACTCGACCTCGATCTTCAGCGTGTGCTGGATCTTCGGCCTCAGCCGTTCGACCGCAGCCGTGATTCCACCCGCCATCTTGATGTGGTTGTCCTTGATGAGGATGGCGTTGTGGAGGCTGTACATGTGCGATCTGGCTCCACCGACAGCCACTGCGTATTTCTGCAAGTACCTGATGACGGGAATCCCTTTGCGGGCGTCGGTGATCACGCAGTCATAAGCCTCGACCATCTGAACATAGTCATGGGCGCGAGTAGCGATGCCAGAAAGGTGCTGCAGGTAGTCGAGGGCCAGACGCTCACCGGCCCCGAAAATCCAGGCTTCGCCGGTGACCTTCATCAACACGTCTCCAGGCCCGACTTGGTCGCCATCGTCGACAAGAACCTCGACCTCGCAGTCGGGGTCGAGCAGCTTCCAAGTCATTGTCGCCACCGGCAGTCCGGCGATGATTCCCTGCTGCTTGGCGTAGACCTGAGCAGTTGCCGTTTCACCCGGCTCCCACAAGTTCTGTCCGGTGTGGTCACCGTGCAGAAGCTCCTCGCGAATACCCCATTCGACGATTGGCCGGAAGATGCTGTCGATCAGTTTCATATGGCCCCCTTTTGGCGCCAAACGCTACTTGACGTCGTGATTAGTCACCTAAGAGGCATCGGTACGCCTTGGGAAAACGTGCTGCTCTGACCGGGTCACTCCCGGGTGCCGGGATCACCTGACTCGATCAACGTGTCGGCTCGGCGGCCCCACTCGTTCCAAGACAAGTCGTAGTTGGCGACGTCGGGGTAGCCGAGGAGCTCGGACAGAACGAACCATGTGTGGCCGGCCCGCATGCCAACGGCGCAGTACGTCACGACCTTCGTGTCGGACGAGATGCCCGCATTGCGGTAGAGCGACGCCAACTCCTCGACAGGCAAGAAGGTCCCGTTCTCGCTGAGTGCTTCCTCGTAATACAGGTGTGTGGCACCCGGGATATGGCCGGAGCGTTCATCACCGGTGGGTGGTGCCAGCATGAACAGGTCGCCCCGGTATTCCTCTGCCGTTCGCACATCGAGGAGCACGCCGTCGCCACCGTCGGCAGCCGCAATCACTTCCTCGCGGTTGGCCCGCCGGCTCGGGTCGAGAGGTTCAGCGGCATAGGAGACGGCGGCGACATTGGGCGCCTCGGTTGAGACCGGATGACCTTCGGCTATCCACTTGCGGTTGCCCCCATCGAGGACGCGGACGTCGTCGTGACCGACAGTTTTGAGATACCAGTAGGCCCAGGCCGGCATGCCTAAGTGTTCGCTGGTGACCACGACGATGGTGTGATTGGAGATGCCTGCGGATCCAAGAAGAGACTCGACGTGAGTGCGGTCGAAATCGGTGGAGTAGTCGGCATGTAGCAGGGTGCCGGCCGCATTCCAGAAGACCGCACTGGGGATGTGGCCAGCCCCGTACGGAGCAGGATCGAGATGGATGTCGACCACGACGACACCGGGATCGTCTCGGTGTTCCACCAACCAGTCGGTATCCACGAGTGCCTCTGGTTTCGAGTATTGACTCATAACTACTTCTCCAATCGCCAGGATTCGATCGTCTTCGCCGCCGCGTCGAGTTGACCACGCAGCTCTTCGTTTGTCGCTCCGCTTCTTACGATCACTGCCGTTCCGATGAGGAAGCTCAACATCAATGATGTGTAGGTCACGATGTTCTCGGCATCGATCTCGCCCCTGTTGGCCGCTCGGGTGAAGGCCTTCGAAAGGCCCTCGCGCATCAGCGTGCGATACCGGCTCGCGATATCGGAGACGCCTTTGTCTCGCGTTCCCATCTCGGTACCGGTGTTGATGGCGAGGCAACCTCGATGCTCGCCCATGTCGTTGACCTCGGACCATAGGTACTCGAAGAGGATCTTGACGTCGTCGAGGCCCTGGGTTCCGTCACCCACGATTCGACTCATCATTTCTGCACGGAAGTCCACGTAGCGACTCAGCGCCAACTCGAACAGCTGATCCTTCGAGCCGAAGCTGCTGTAAAGGCTTGACTTGTTGACGCCAGTGGCGGCGACGATGTCGGCTAGCGATGTCGCCTCGTAGCCCTTCTCCCAGAAGAGCTGCACGAGCGCGTCGAGTACCTCGTCGTTGTTGAATTTGCGCGGCCGACCCCGGGCCGACGCCTGGATGGCGGAGCTGATCTCGGCGCTCATCAAGCGGAGAATAGCAGATTCTCGTTCTTTTGGAACAGTTGGTAAGAAACCCCTTGACTGTTTTGGACCATTCGGTCCATAGTGCGCCAAACGTATTAATGGACCAATTGGTTCGAAATAATTTCCCGGGAAGGCGAGCAAATGTCAACCACACTCGAAGTGCAAGAGGCGAACCTGAAGCGAGACCCTCGGCGTTGGTTCGTGCTCGCCGTCATGTCGGTCGGAACTCTCATTGTGTTCCTCGACACAACGGTGATGAACACGGCGCTGCCGAACATCTCGACGGAACTCAGAGCCTCGACCTCAAACTTGCAGTGGGTGCTTGACAGCTATGTGTTGGTTCTTGCCGGGCTCTTGATGCTCGGAGGGTCGATCGGTGACCGGTACGGGCGTCGCAACTGGATGACCATCGGCCTGATCATCTTCGGGGCTGGCTCGGTTTTCGGGGCGCTGGCGTCCAACATCGAGCAACTCATCGTCGCCAGGGGTGTGCAAGGGCTCGGTGCGGCTTTGGTGCTGCCGGCGACTCTTTCGATCTTGACCAACGTGTTCGATCGTGACGAGCGCCCGAAGGCCATCGCTATTTGGACTGCCGTGGGTGGTCTCGGTATCGGCCTCGGGCCTGCGGTTGGTGGCTATCTCGTCGATCGGTGGGATTGGTCGGCAGCCTTCTGGGTTCATGTCCCGGTGATTGTTGCCGCTCTGATCGGCCAAATTTTCGTTCCAGAGTCGCGAGACCCTCGAAACATCGGCCTCGATATCAAGGGCGCATTCTCTGCGACGTTCGGAATCACAGCTCTGGTCTTCGGAATCATTCAGGGCAGCGAAGCCGGCTGGACGTCCCCTCAGATCGTTGGGTCCTTCGCTCTTGCTGCTGTGCTCCTGGTTACTTTCGCTCAGGTCGAGCGCACAGCCGAGTATCCGATGCTCCCGCTGCACTTCTTCAAGCAGAAGGACTTTACGGGTGGAGTGTTGGTCCTTGGCCTGGCCTTCTTCTCGGCGATCGTCATGTTCTTCTTTCTGGTGCAGTACTTCCAGCTAATTCAAGGCCGCTCGCCCTTCGAGACCGGGCTTATGGTCTTGCCGAATGCTGGCGCCATCGTGGTGGCAGCCGGGATCGCACAGTGGGCACTTCCCAAGTTTGGACCTCGCTCGATCGTCAGCATCGGTGTTTCGATCATGGCCCTTGGCGTTGTCCTGTTCACGACGGTCGATATTGGCACGTCGGCGCTGTCGTCGATTGTCTACATCATGGTGTTTGGATTCGGCTTCGGGCTCGCTTCACAACCATTGACCGACACCGTGATGGCAGCCGTCCCGGTCGAGGATGCAGGCATTGGCTCGGCCGTCAACGACGTCAGTCGCGAACTTGGATCAGCGCTCGGCATCGCCATCTTGGGTTCGATTGTGTCGAGTTTCTATCGGAGCAATATCGAGTCTGAGCTGGATGGCCAGGTACCCGACGAGTTGATCGAGATGGCTGGTGAAGGGCTCGGCGTGCTCGGGGTCGCCTCGCAAGAACTTGAGCCCGACGTGGCAGCCACGCTTGTTTCTGCGGC
>JBLINY010000092.1:0-18625 GCA_047638695.1 Acidimicrobiales bacterium
CGCTGGTGCTGCTCGGGGTCTATGCGGCCACATCGCAACTAATGGATCCTGGCGGCCACCTGATAACCGATGTTGGTGGGAAGACGGCAACGCTCCAGGCGATGGTCGAGCGGGGCGACTGGGACCCCGACCTTGGCTATTGGTTCGAAGAAGCGGACCCGGAAGGCACTGTCTACCCCTTCGACAAGACCCGCCTGACGAACCAGGGCCAGTGGGTGAACGCCACATCATTCACGATGATTTATCCCGCTCGACCACTGTGGGCTATCGGTGGGCCTCGGGCCGCCCTGCTGTTGCCGATGCTCGGAGCTGTTGCGGCTGCGCTGGCGGCGGGGGCATTGCATCGGCGAGTGGCGCCCGGCACGTCAGGAGCAGCTTCGGCCTGGGTTGTTGGGCTGGCGTCGCCGATGTTTATCTATGCAGTCGACTTCTGGGAGCACTCGCTCGGTGTCGGTCTGATGGCCTGGGCCATTGTTGCCGTCATCGACGCCATCGATGATGAGTCTCGGTGGTGGCCGGCTGCGGTCGCCGGCATCGGTTATGCCTTGGCGGCAACGATGCGGCAGGAGGCCTTGGCCTACGGATTCGTCGGCGGGATAACCCTGGTCGTCGTAACCTTCCGCCAAGGTGGCTTCCGTCATGCCGCGACGCGTGGTGCCTTGATGGCGACGGGATGCGCCGCGGTTCTCGGCGGCTATAGCGTCCTCGAGACAATGGTGACGGGCGGGTCGTTCCGCAACTCGCGTTCGGTAGCGACGGCTGGGTCCGGGATCGATCTCGGCGAACGTTTCACGACTTCGACTATGACCACCCTGTTCCCGTTCAATGGCTTCGACGGGCTGGCGCTCGTCGATGGATTTCTGCTGTTCGGGACTCTGTTGTGGCTGGGATGGTCAATGGTCTCTGGTCGTTCGTTGCGGCCCGCTGCGCAGGCGGCCGGACTTGTGTGGGGCGTCTCTCTCGTGTTGCTGATCTGGTTGGGTCCGGGCTTCGTGCCTGGTTTGGTTCCGGCAGCGCCTTTGGCGACGCTCGGGCTGGTGGCTGGGATCCACCGCCGACGGTGGATTGTTCTGGCCCTCGGCCTCGGGCCATTGCCTCTGGTGCTTGCCACCGCCTTCAGCGGAGGCTCGTTGGTGCAATGGGGCGGTCGCTATCAGCTGACCACTGGCCTGGTATTGGTGGTCTTGGCCCTGAGTTTGGTTGGCGGCTTACGATCTGAGAACGGCCGACCCCCCGGGGTCGTTCTCGCTCTGGTTGGCGTGTCTGTGTTCATCACCGGGTTTGGTGTGCTGTGGGGTATCGAGCGGACGAGGGCGGTGGCGACTGACTGGGACACCTTGGGCGCCCTCACCGACCCGGACGACGTGGTGGTGTGGCGCGACCCGGTGTTCGCCCGCGAGGCGGGTGCCTTCATGCCCGGTCGTCGCTGGCTGGCCGCTCCCCACGACGAGCAGCAAGTGTTCTTAGCCAGTGCCCTCAGCAGCCAGAATGTTGAAGCGTTCGTATGGCTCGATGACCCTGACGGCGAGCTCGAGTCGTTTGCTGGTTTTACCGCGGGCGAGCAGGTCGGTGAGCTCGACTTCTTCCCGATCCGGCTCACTCGATTCGAACGGACGGGCTGAGGAGCCGTGGTCTGAGGGCACAGTGGTCTGACGCCGCCGGTGCCGCACCTCTGCTGCGAACAGACGTTCGTTCTCATCCACTCGCTAGGCTCGGTGTGTGGTCAACAAGATCGTTATCCGGGGCGCTCGAGAGCACAATCTCACCAACATCGACCTCGAACTTCCGCGGGAAAAACTGATCGTTTTCACCGGCCTCTCGGGGTCGGGCAAGTCATCGCTTGCGTTCGACACTATTTATGCCGAGGGCCAACGTCGATACGTCGAGTCACTGTCGGCGTACGCCCGCCAGTTTCTTGGGCAGATGGACAAACCCGACGTCGATTTCATCGAGGGGTTGTCGCCCGCTATCTCGATCGACCAGAAGTCGGCCAGCCGTAACCCGCGCAGCACGGTCGGCACGGTTACCGAGGTCTACGACTATCTGCGGCTGCTCTTCGCCCGCGTTGGCGTTCCCCACGACCCGGAGACAGGTGAGCGGCTGGTCAAGCAAACACCGCAGCAGATCGTCGACAAGGTGTTACAGCTTCCTGACGGCACGCGCTTTCAGGTGTTGGCACCGGTCGTCAAGGGTCGTAAAGGCACCTACGAGACCTTGTTGAGCGACCTCGCGTCGAAGGGTTTCGTTCGCGCCATCGTCGATGGTGAACTGCTTGAGTTGGGCGGCGATCTGCCAGAGCTCGAGCGCTACGAGATGCACGACATCAAGGTCGTGGTTGACCGTCTTGTTCGACGAGACGGCATCGAGCGGCGCCTCACTGACTCGATGGAGACAGCGCTGCGGTTGGCCGAAGGTGTCGCCGAAATCGAAATCGTTCCGGCCAAGAGCGAGGAAGGGTCGAACGATATCGACACCCAGGTGTTGGTGTTTAGCCAGCATCTCTCCCGGCCCAGTGATGGCAAGAGCTTCGACGAACTGGCGCCGAGGAACTTCTCCTTCAACTCGCCCTACGGCGCCTGCTCCGCGTGCGATGGCCTCGGTACTACCTACGAAGTCGATGGCGAACTGGTTGTTCCCAACCCCGAGCTCAGTATCGCTGATGGCGCCATCCATCCTTGGTCAGGTGGCAAGAGCCGCTACTTCGGACGGCTAGTTGAGTCTGTTTGCGACGAGTACGGCATCGACAGTTCGAAGCCATGGTCGAAGCTGAAGGCCAAAGAGCGGTCGTTGCTGCTCGATGGTGGCAATGGTGTCCGGGTGACCGTTCGCTATCAGAACCGCTATGGCCGCACGCGCACCTACGATGCCAATTTCGAGGGGATCATCCCGTACCTGCGGCGGCGGCATAGCGAAGCCGAGTCTGACTCGTCTCGCGAACAGATTGAGGGGTACATGCGCCAGGTGCACTGCTCGACGTGCCGTGGTGCCCGCCTCAACCCGCTGTCGATGGCGTGCCTCGTCGACGGTCAGTCCATCGCCGACCTCTGTTCGATGTCGATTGGCGAGGCAGCCAAGGTCCTCGACGGGCTACACCTGTCTGAGCGCGATTTGCTTATCGCCGAACGGGTCGTCAAGGAGATCAACGCTCGCATTGGTTTCTTGCTCGACGTGGGTCTCGATTACCTCAGCCTCGGTCGGTCAGCTGCGACCCTGTCCGGGGGCGAGGCCCAACGCATTCGTCTGGCCAGCCAGATCGGATCTGGGCTGGTTGGTGTGCTCTATGTGCTTGACGAGCCTTCGATCGGACTCCATCAGCGCGACAACGCAAAGCTGATCGAGACGCTTAAGCGCCTACGCGACATTGGCAACACGGTGTTGGTCGTGGAACACGACGAGGAGACGATCACCACCGCAGATCATGTGGTCGATATCGGGCCGGGTGCTGGCGAGCATGGTGGTCAGGTCGTCTACAGCGGCAACGTCAGCGGGCTGCTGAAACGCCGCTCGTCGATAACGGGGGCCTATCTTTCGGGCCGCAAATCGATTCCGGTGCCAGAGCAACGGCGTCAACCTTCATTGGAGCGGCTCACGGTGAAGGGAGCCAGAGAGCACAACCTCAAGAACATCGACGTCGAGATTCCTCTCGGACTTTTTGTCGCTGTCACCGGTGTATCGGGATCGGGCAAGTCGACCTTGGTCAACGAGATTGTCTTGAAGTCTTTGATGCAGAAGATCTACCGCTCGAAGACTCCGCCGGGGTTGCATACATCGCTCGACGGGTTGGCCTACCTCGACAAGGTCATCGATATCGATCAGTCGCCTATCGGTCGGACCCCCCGATCGAACCCCGCCACCTACACCGGTGTGTTCGATCACGTCCGCAAACTGATGGCGCAGACAAACGAGTCGAAGGTGCGTGGCTATCTGCCCGGGCGCTTCTCGTTCAACGTGGCCGGCGGCCGATGCGAGGCCTGTTCGGGCGATGGCACGATCAAGATCGAAATGCACTTCCTGCCGGACGTCTACGTGCCGTGCGAGGTATGCAAGGGAGCCCGCTACAACCGCGACACGCTCGAGATCCAGTTCAAGGGCAAGACCATCGCCGACGTCCTCGATATGCCGATCGAGGAAGGACTGGAGTTCTTCGCCAACCAGCCGCCGATTGCGCGGCATCTGCAGACCCTGGTCGATGTTGGTCTTGGCTACGTGCGGCTTGGGCAGCCGGCGCCCACCTTGTCGGGCGGTGAAGCGCAGCGCGTAAAGCTGGCGTCGGAGTTGGCCAAACGCTCCACCGGCCACACGATCTACCTGCTGGACGAACCAACGACTGGCCTACATTTCGAAGATATTCGCAGGCTGCTCACGGTGCTCACGCGGTTGGTCGAACAGGGCAACACCGTGTTGGTCATCGAGCACAACCTCGACGTGATCAAGACAGCTGACTGGGTCATCGATCTTGGTCCCGAAGGGGGAAACGGTGGCGGCACCATTGTGGCCGCCGGTACGCCTGAAGATCTGGTGAAAGTCGGGTCTAGTCACACCGGACGGTTCCTGAAACCGCTTCTCGAGGGCGTTCGGTAGCAGCTCGACGATTCGGATGGCGGGCCGCCCGTTTGACGCTCGCGACTCGGCGTAGGCCTATCGGAGTGACGGAGTTTGAGGACCCGGGTTGAATCGCGCCGGGATTCTGCCGATGGAAGCAGTATGCGCTTGGTATCGCGGTCGATCTACTGGGCAGGCCTGCTTGGCCTGATCCTTGGGTTCGGCGCCGTGCATGCCCGATGGTGGGCTCCCAATCCCTACACGTACCTCGGGTCGTTTCGATTCACCTGGGGAATGGTGTTGGCGTCGATACTGATCGGCACCAGCTATGCACTAGGCCTTCCCGACGAGAACCGAACCCGGGCCAACGTCATCAGCAGCTCACTTACCGCCATGATCGTGGCCTCGGTGGCTGTTTCGCTGGGCCAGGTGGCGCTCGGGTCCCAGCTTCTACCTCGGTCGGCGCTCAGTCTTGTTGTGATCCTGACCCCCTTGTGGTCGTTGCTGTGTTGGAACTTGTTTGGGGATGTAGTCGGTCGTTCGGAGGGGCGAACCCAGCTCTTACTCATCGCCGAGAAGCCCGAAGAATTCGGGTCGCTCTCGACCGACCTGGCTACAGCGGCTGAACGACCGGCGAAGATCGTGGCTAGCGAAACTCCGGCCGACTTGGCTGCGGCCGAGCCCGGCTATCTGGCTGAACTGGTAGCAGCACGCGACATCAGCATGATCGTTCTTGATGTTGCGGCTCAGGCTAACTCGCGTGTTGTTCGTGATGTCGCCGAAGTACACCGAACCGGCGTCCGGGTGCGGACGCTCTCGTTGTTTTACGAGGAGTGGCTGGGCAAGTTGCCGATCTCCGAACTCGAGCGAGTCACGCTGTTGTTCGACATTGGCGAGTTGCATCGAGTTCGCTACGTACGAGCCCGCCGGTTTGTTGACGTCGCGTGCGCCTCGCTTGGAGCCCTGGGCCTGGTCGGACTCATCCCCGTCGTGCTTGTCGGGAACCTTGTGGCTAATCGAGGTCCGCTGTTCTTCCGGCAAGAGCGTGTGGGGAAGGACGGCCAAACCTTCGAGATGTTGAAGCTGCGCACGATGAAGCCCTCGAGCCCCTCAGGCGAATGGACCCAGGCCGATGATGCACGCATCACGGCGTTCGGGAACGTTCTGAGGCAGAGCCATCTCGACGAGCTCCCGCAGATTCTCAACGTGCTCCGCGGCGAGCTTTCAATCGTTGGGCCCCGGCCCGAACAGACGGCGTACGTCGAGGAACTACGATCGAAGATTCCGTTCTACGATGCTCGACACTCGGTTCGTCCCGGCCTTACCGGGTGGGCCCAGGTGAAGTTCGGTTACGCCAGTGACGAGGATGATGCCCTCGAGAAACTTCAGTACGACATGTTCTACCTGCGGCGTCAGGGTATTCGCATCGATCTGAAGGTGATCGGACGCACAATGCGTGCAGTGTTGCTGAGCCGGGGCCGCTAGCGCCCAGTCCTTCTGCGGGCGCCCAGTCCTTCTGAAGGTGCACAGTCTTTCTGAGAGCTTCAGTTTCCCGAAGCTTCAGCGTTACTTGAGGGCGCCATCGTTCTTCGGACGTCTTACTCTTACTCTGCCTCTGCCTCTGCCTCTGCCTCTGCCTCTGCCTCTGCCTCTGCCTCTGCCTCTGCCTCTGCCTCTGCCTCTGCCTCTGCCTCTGCCTCTGCCTCTGGCTCCGGCTCCTCAACGATTGGGCAGACCGAATCGGGGAACAACGGACGGGCCTTGATGTTGCCGATGATTCCCCGCAGGGCGTCGGCCGAGATGAGAGCCTCACCGTCTGGCTCTACCAGAGCGACAAGAAGGCCGTCTGTACTTAGAGCGACCGAAGTTGGCGGGAGATCGGTTTGGTCGGTGGAAAGCTGAGAGGTGAGGCCGTCATTGTTTCGGCTCGTCCCGGTGACGAAGACCGACGAGGCTTCGAGCCGGCCCGGAGAACCAGCGAGGATCACGAGTTCTGTACCGACCGGGGCCTTGTTGGCTCCTGACCAGCCGAAGCCGCCGCTATCGAGCGGTTGCGCTACACGGATGACGGCGAGATCGTGGTTCCAGCTTGTGCCGAGGACCTGCGCACCAACCCGTTCCCCATCGGGAGTGATGATGGTGGGTGACGTGTCGGTGTTGCCGAACGAGGACGGAACCAGCACCGTTGTTTCGTCGGTGACAATGCCTGTCGTCGAGCTTCGCACGCCACAGTCGCTCTTTTCGACACGTACGACGTTGGCGCCGTGCTCGAGCGCAAAGGCCACGAGGTCGAGTGTGGACTCTGGCGCCGGTGCTGAGTTGGTGACAGCCTGAATCCGTTCGCCAGCCGAGGCGGCGAAGACGCCGGCCGAACCAGCCACACCGAGCGCGAGCAGTGCTGCGCCGAGGAGACCGGCAGACAGCAGCTTGTGGTTTCGGCTTGGCCCGTATTTGATGTCGCCCTCGATCCGTGACGAGAAGGCCAGCACGGTTCGGGTAGCCGTTGACATGGCGGCGGTTGCCGGTGCTTCGCCAATCGGATTTAGTCCGCTGCCAGTGGCGACGCCGTCGTGACCGACGCGACGCGGCCGGCTGTTCGCTGCCGGTTCGCCGCGATGGGCTGGCCGAGACGGAATTGGTAGCTCGTGGCCCGGAGGCAGCGGGGCAGCTTCGGGTGCCTCTACAGAGGGATGATCGAAGACTGGGTCGTCTGGACTGAGCGGTCGGGAGATGGGGACAGCAGGGGGGTTTGGCGTTTGTTGCTGAAATGCCGCCGACTCGAAATTTCGGCCATGTTCAGACGGGGGCTGGTATTCAGGCGTGGAGTCGACAGGCTTGCGAACCGGAAGGTCGGACGAGGGGACTGGTGCGGATGGCTCAACCGCTGGCAGAGAATCTGATAGCGGGTCCGGGAAAGAGACCGGTGCCTCAGGCATTCTCCCATCCGCAGCGAAGGGGTCTTGGTCGAGGGGAGATGTCGTGCGCCAGGGAGACGACGAAACGTTGTTTCCATCTGCCCAACCAGGAGCTACCGATCCCGTGGGCGCCGCGATAGACGCGGTCTCGTCGACAATGATCAGCCCGCACACAGGGCACTGGTCCACTGTCCGTGGAAGCAATTTTTGGCAGCGTTGACAGGTCGCCATTGGTCAGGTCCGCTCGGTCGTCCGCACAATGCGTAGCGATTCTCTAAAACATCGGCGCCAGCGCAGAGAACTTGACCCAATAGCATTGGCCGGGTGAAGCGCCCGCCCGTTGGCACGATTCCCGAGGCTCCGGGCTCGTATCAGTTCAAGGACCGTGATGGTCGGGTGATTTACGTTGGAAAGGCGAAATCGCTTCGGTCGCGGGTGAACAGCTACTTCCAGAATCCGGTGAACCTGCACCCTCGCACCGCACAAATGGTGGCTACCGCCGAATCGATCGAGTGGATCCAGGTACGCAACGACGTCGAAGCGTTGATGCTCGAATTCAACCTGATCAAAGAGCATCGACCGCGGTTCAACGTTCGCCTGATCGACGATAAGAGCTATCCCTACCTGGCTCTAACCGTGGGCGACGAGTGGCCTCGAGCTCAGGTGATGAGAGGCACCCGGCGCAAGGGCACCCGCTACTTCGGTCCCTATGCTCATGCCTACGCCATTCGCGAAACCCTCGATCAGCTACTCCGGACGTTCCCCATCCGCACCTGTTCCGACGCCAAACTCGAACGGCATCGCAAACTCGGGAAACCGTGCCTGCTTTACCACATCGAGAAATGCTCAGGCCCGTGTGTCGGCGAGGTAAGCGATATCGAGTACAAGAAGATGGTCGACGACCTCAGCGACTTTCTCGAAGGCGACACCGAGCCCGTCATCGAGCGGCTCGAGGTCGAGATGCGAGAAGCGGCTGAACTTCTCGAGTTCGAGAAGGCGGCTCGGCTACGCGACCGGGCAACCACGGTTCGAAAAGCGGTCGAAAAACAGCAGATGGTGGCCGACCGCAACGAGGACATCGATGTGATCGGGCTGGCCCAGGACGATCTCGAAGCGCTGATCTTCATCTTCTTTGTTCGGAAAGGGCGGGTCACCGGCCGACGCAGCTTCGTGATCGACAAGGTCGAGCAGTTGAGTGATTCCGACTTGGTCGACAAGGTGCTCGAGGGTCTCTATGACGAGGAGCCGGTGCAGAGCATGCCGAAGGTGGTGCTGGTTCCGTTCCAAAGCTCGGACGCCGAGCTCTACCAGGATTGGCTGAGCTTGCTGCGCGGGAGTCAGGTGCAAATCCGGGTACCGCAGCGCGGTGACAAGGTCGAACTGCAGGCCACCGTTACCCAAAACGCCGAGCAGGAGTTCACCCGCCACCGGATGAAGCGGGCGGCCGATCACAACAGTCGGGCCAAGGCGCTGAACGAGTTGCAGGATTGGCTCGACCTTCCTGAGGCTCCACTGCGCATCGAGTGCTACGACATGAGTCACCTGTCGGGCAGCGATTATGTCGGTTCGATGGTGGTTGTCGAAGATGGATTGGCGGCTCGTCGCGAGTACCGGCGCTTCAAGATCAAAACGGTGACCCAGAACGACGATTACGCCGCGATGGAAGAGGTGCTTACCAGGCGGCTGAAGAGCTATCTGGCCGATCGGGCCAAACCGGTTGCCGAACGAGGAAAGTTCCAATATCCCCCGCAGCTGCTGATGGTTGACGGCGGGAAAGGGCAGCTCAGCGTGGCTGTGCGGGTGCTCGAGGACCTTGGGCTCACGGAAGAGATTCCTGTGTGTGCGCTCGCTAAACAGTTCGAAGAAGTGTTCCTTCCCGACCGGCCCGAGTCGGTCCGGATTCCTCGGCAGTCTGAAGCTCTCTACCTGCTTCAGCGACTACGGGATGAATCGCACAGATTTGCCATTAGCTATCACCGGCAGCTGCGAAACAAGCGTATGACGACATCGGTACTGGATGGCATCCCAGGCTTGGGCCCAACCCGCAAGAAGCGGCTGACCAAAGAGCTGGGCGGCGTCACGAAGGTACGCAGAGCCAGCCTCGAGACGCTCAGGGCTTTGACGTGGCTGCCCGACGACGTTGCCGACGCCGTGCATCAGAAGACACACAGCACCAAACGATGACGAGCCCTCCTATGAAGGCTCTCCGATGAAAGCTCTCCGATGAACAAAGACCGCGCCGGTGGACACTGGGACGATCCGACCCTTACCGATTGGTGGCAACGAGAGTTCACCGATGGTGTCGATCCCGAATACACCGATCAGATCCTTCCACTCATCGCTGGCGAGCTGCAGGGAGCCGACCGGGTGCTCGACGTTGGCGCAGGCGAGGGCCAAGTTGCTCGGGTGCTGGCCGAGGCCGGCTCGACCGTCGTCGGCGTCGACCCGTTCCCAGCGCAGATCACCGAGGCGGCGCGGCGCGGGGGGAACCCCCTGTATGGGCTAGCTGAAGCGGCAGCGCTGCCGTTCGCCGATGCTGCGTTCGATGCCGCGGTCGCCTGTCTGGTGTTCGAACACATCGATGACGTCGATGCAGCTATTGGCGAGGTGGCACGGATCCTCAAACCAGGTGGAACGTTCCTCTTTCTGCTGAACCATCCGCTTCTGCAGACACCGGGCAGCGGGTGGATCGACGACCAGATCATCGACCCTCCCGAGCAGTACTGGCGCATCGGTCCCTATTTGGTCGAGCAAGCAACGGTAGAGGAGGTGCAGAAGGACGTCTTTGTCCGTTTCTTGCATCGGCCGTTGTCGCGTTACCTCAATGCGCTCTCGAAAGCCGGCCTGATGCTCGAGTTCATGCATGAGCCTGCGCCGCCAGAGGCCTTTGTCGCCCAGTCGCCTCACTATGCCGACGCATCGACGGTTCCCCGGTTGCTCGCGTTGAGGCTGGTGAAGAAGGCATGAGTAGCTCCAACGGTGTGCGACAATGGCAGCGTGAATACGACGGCGCGACGGTGAAGGGATGAGACGGTGAAACAGCTGCTGGTTGTCACTGGCCTCTCGGGTGCTGGACGCTCGACGGCGGCCGGGGTCCTCGATGATCTCGGCTGGTTCGTGATCGACAATTTGCCAGCCGCTCTCGTGCCGAAGGTGGCCGAGTTGGCCGGGTCGAAGGGTGGGCGCTACGACCGCGTCGGCTTGGTGATGTCGGGGTACGACCACGAAATGGAAGCAGCGGTCGAATCGTTGCGAAGCCAGGTAGATCGAGTCGTCTTCGTCTTTCTCGATGCGTCTACTGACGTGTTGGTTCGACGCTACGAGTCAACGAAGCGTCGCCATCCGCTCAGCGACGGAAGTCTGGTTGACGCCATCACCAAGGAAGTCGAACTGCTGGCCCAAGCCAAGACCATGGCCGATCTGGTCATTGACACCTCGGATATGAACCCACACCAGCTCCGCGAACGGCTGAGTGGTGAGTTTGCATCGTCCGATGAGTCTGACGACATGCGAATCTCGGTGTCGTCTTTTGGGTTCAAACATGGGGTTCCACTCGACGTCGACATGGTGATCGATTGCCGCTTCCTTCCGAACCCGTACTGGGATGAAGAATTGAGGCCGTTCTCTGGTCAGGACACCATCATCCAGAGTTATGTGCTCGAGCGCGAACAGACCGAGCGCTTTCTCGATCGTCTGATGGCGCTGCTTGATGAACTCTTGCCGGCCTATAGCGCCGAAGGCCGTTCTTATCTCAGCATCGCCTTCGGTTGTACGGGCGGCCGGCATCGTTCGGTGGCCGTGGCCGAGACAGTGAGTGCCTCGCTTACCGAGCGGGGCTGGCTGCCGAGGGTCAATCATCGAGACATCAGTCGTTAAGCCGATGTCTTCTCCTTATGTCGTAGCACTTGGAGGCGGTCACGGTCTGGCCTCGTCGTTGCGCGCTGCGCGGACCTACGCCGGACGCATTGCCGGCATCGTCTCGGTAGCCGATGACGGTGGCTCGAGCGGCCGGATTCGCCGCGAACTCGGGCTTCCCGCTCCAGGGGATCTCCGCCGTTGCCTGAGCGCTCTGGCAAGCGATGGCAATCTGCTCGCTCGCTCGCTTGAGCATCGTTTCGAGAGCGGCGCGCTCGAGGGCCACCCAGTCGGGAACCTTTTGATTGCAGGGTTGGCCAGCGCGTCCGGCGACTTCGAAGCAGCGGTTAGTGAGGTTGCTCGGCTGGTCGGGGCGGAGGGCACGCTACATCCCGCCACTCGCGGCTCGGTGACGCTGCTAGCCGATGCCGACGACGGCACCCTGAACGGTCAGGTCACGATCGAGCGCGGCAGCAATATCCGCAACCTTCGGTTCGATCCACCCAACCCCAAATCGCCCGAAGCCGCCGTGCAGGCAATTATGGACGCTGATCAGGTGATCATCGGGCCGGGGTCACTGTTCACCAGCGTCTTGGCCGCCGCGGTCGTCCCCGCTATCCGGGCCGCTTTGCTTCACACCAGTGCCCAGCGCATCTTCGTGGCCAACATCGCCAACGAACGAGGCGAGGCCCGAGGGTTTGATCTGCCCGAGCATGTCGAGACGCTGAGTCAACATGGCGTCACTGCGGATGTGGTCGTGACCGCGCCAGACACCCGACGGGTTGACGAGGTTGGCACCGATGTGTGCGTCGCTGACGTTGCTGACGATGACGGCTGGGGCCATGATCCGAAGAAGCTCGGAGCGGTTCTGAACGAGCTTCGGACGTACCAGCCCACCTAACGGGTCAGTGGTCTCTTGTCACCGTGCGCTGCGTCCGGTACGCAATGTGGTGTACTCGTTGTCGTGTTAGCTCGCGCTTAGAAGCGTGTTTCAAGTACCCCCAAACAAGAACTGCCAACGAAAGGCACTACATCAATGACGATTCGCGTCGGTATCAACGGATTTGGTCGGATCGGTCGGAACTTCTTCCGGGCCGCAAAGCAGCAGGGCGCTGACATCGATTTCGTCGCTGTCAACGATCTCGGTTCGCTCGACACCATGGCCCATCTGCTGAAGTACGACTCGGTCATGGGCCGTCTGCCTAATGACATCTCCGCTGTTGATGGTGGCATCTCGGTGGACGGTGACGTACTCAAGGTGCTGTCGGAGCGCAATCCTGGCGATCTGCCGTGGGGCGATCTCGGTGTGGACGTCGTTATCGAATCGACTGGCTTCTTCACTAGCCGCGACACCGCTGCCGCTCATCTCGAGGCAGGCGCTCCATATGTCATTGTCTCCGCCCCCTGTGGTGGAGCCGACAATACGTTCGTCGTTGGTGTGAATGACGACACCTTCGACCCGGCCAAGGACAAGGTCGTATCGAACGCTTCGTGTACGACGAACTGCTTCGTTCCTATGGTGAAGGTGCTCGATGACGCTTTTGGCGTGAAGCAAGGCCTGATGACGACCATCCATGCCTACACCGGCGACCAGGCTCTGGTTGATGGCCCTCATTCCGATCTTCGGCGAGCCCGCGGCGCCGCTATCAACATCATCCCGACCTCGACCGGCGCTGCCCGCGCCACCGGCCTTGTCTTGCAGGCAATGCAGGGCAAGCTCGACGGAACCTCCTTGCGAGTGCCGATCCCCACCGGTTCGATTACCGACTTCACCGCCATTGTCGATGGCGAACCATCGGTTGAAGAAGTGAACGCTGCATTCATCGCAGCCGCAGCCGAGGGTCGCCTGGCCAACGTGCTCGAATACACCGAAGAGCCGATCGTGAGCTCGGACATCGTCAGCTCGCCTGCATCGTGCACCATCGACGGTGGCCTCACGATGACACAGGGAACCATGGTCAAGACGTTTGGCTGGTACGACAACGAGTGGGGCTACTCGAACCGGCTCGTTGACATGAGCCAGATCGTCGGCGCGGCCAACCAGGGCTGAGGTGGCAGTCTTTGGCGTCCCCGAGCTCGAAGACCTCGGAGATATCAACGGAAAGTCGGTCCTTGTACGGGTCGATTTCAACGTGCCGATCCGAGACGGGGTCATCTCTGATGATCTGCGAATTCGGTCGGCGCTTCCCACCCTCAAGTGGTTGATTGATGCTGGGGCCAAAGTGACGGCGTGTTCGCACCTTGGCCGGCCAAAGGGCCAGCCGAACTCTGAGTATTCGCTTGACCCGGTCAAGGCTCATCTGGCGACGTTGGCGCCCGAGGTCGAGCTGCTCGACAACCTCCGTTTCAACTCCGGCGAAGAGGGCAATGATGCGAAGTTCGTAGCGTCGCTGGTCGCCGGCCACGACGCCTATGTAAACGATGCCTTCGGCGCATCGCATCGGGCCCATGCATCGATCGTGGGGCCGCCGCAGTCGCTTCCTTCGGCTGCCGGTCGGCTGCTGGCCAAGGAAGTCGACGTGCTGCTGGGCATTCGTAATCAGCCTCGCCGCCCGTTCGTCGCCGTCATGGGTGGCGCCAAGGTTTCCGACAAGCTCAGCGTTATCGAGTCATTGCTCACCATCGTCGACAGCATCATCGTCGGCGGCGGGATGGCCTTCACCTTCCTCAAGGCCAAGGGCCATTCGGTTGGCGACTCGCTGCTGGAAGAGGACATGGTCGAGACCTGTGCTCGGCTGCTCGATAGCGGGGCAACCATTCATCTGCCCGAAGACGTCACGGCCATGAAGGGCGGCAAGCTCTTCGACCCTGCCGCTGGCGGTGAGATCCGTCAGGCGGGCGCCAGCTTGCCCGAAGGGTGGATGGGCCTCGATATTGGCCCTGGCACTGCTGCGGTTTTCACCGACGTGATTCTCGATGCCGGCACCGTGCTTTGGAACGGCCCGATGGGTGTCTTCGAAGACCCTCGGTTTGAGGCTGGCACCAGTGCGGTAGCGCACGCCATCGCCGAGACTCGTGCCTTCACCGTTGTCGGCGGCGGCGATTCGGCGGCGGCAGCGAAACAGTTCGGGATCGACCGTGATGTCGACCATGTATCCACTGGCGGCGGCGCGTCCCTAGAGTTGATTGAACGGGGCGACCTTCCTGGTCTTGAAGCCCTCCGAGGAGCACCAAACGCATGAGCGATCGCAAGCCGCTAATCAGCGGTAACTGGAAGATGAACCTGAACCACTTCGAAGCTTTGAAGTTGGTGCAGGAGCTCAGCTACCAGGTGTCAAACGATGATATTGACGCCGTCGACGTTTCGCTGCACCCACCGTTCACCGATATCCGAACGGTCCAGACCGTGCTGGAGGCCGACCGGCTTCCCTTTCATCTGGGTGCTCAGCACTGCTATCACGAAGACTCCGGAGCCTTCACTGGCGAGGTGTCGGCTGCGATGCTGACAAAGCTGAATGTCAGCTATGTGCTGGCGGGGCATTCGGAGCGCCGTGAGGTGTTTGGCGAGTCGGATGAGACGGTGAACCTCAAAGTCAAGGCCATCCTGAAGTACGGGATGGTTCCGATCATGTGCTGCGGCGAGACCCTTGAAGAGCGTGAAGCCGAAGAAGCCGAGGCCAAGGTCGGGGGTCAGATCGTTGCTGGGTTGTCGGGCTTGTCGCCCGAACAGGTTGGGTCGATGGTGATTGCCTACGAACCCATCTGGGCTATCGGCACCGGTCGCACGGCATCGGCCGAAGACGCCCAAAACATGTGTCAGTTTGTTCGCTCGACGGTGGCCGACCAGTTCGGGGCCGACGCGGCAGCAGCCGTGCGCATTCAGTACGGCGGTTCGGTCAACCCGAGCAACGCACCCGAGTTGCTCTCACAGCCCGATATCGACGGCGCTCTGGTTGGTGGCGCCTGCCTTGAAGCCGAGTCGTTCGGTCGGGTCATTCAGTACCGATTGGCCGACTAACCCCGATGGCGACCCGGCGGGTGGCCATCTCACGAACGCTGGTCGTTGCGGGGGCTCTGATCGTTGCGTCATGCACGGGCGGACTCGAGTCACCGCTCGACTCGTCTTCGGACGATTCAGCGGCGACGGCGGGATCGATCGGCGACGGTGTCACCGCTGGAGCGGCGCCTGATGGCGACGAAGCAGCTGGGTCTTCGGTCCTTGGTGGCACGGTCCTTGGTGGCACGGTGTTGCCTCCGCTTGAGGTGCCGAACAACACGTTGGTGTGGGTTCACGACCAAGAACCGACAAGCATGCACTTCGATGACCCGCAGCATCGCCTGCCGGTGGCATCCTGGATTCGGCGTTCGCTGTTGGAGGGTCTGTACGGCGTCAGCGGAGCGAACGACTACTACCCCGAGCTGTTGGCTGATGAAGGTTCGGTCGTCGAAGCCGAAGATGGCTCAGTAACGATCGAGTTGTCGCTGCGGAGTGACTTGATGTGGTCGAACGGCGACCGGTTGACGGCCGATCATGTCGGGTACACGTGGGAGATTTGGAGCGAAGGCTGCCAGCTCGAAGACGATGGCACCATCGCTGATGGCAGCGGTTGCCGTTATGCGGGTGGAGATCGGGCCGGGCTGGACCTCATCTCCGATGTTGAGGTGTTGAACGACACTGACCTAGCCATCACTTTCGTGTCGTTCCATGCTGGTTGGAAGGGCTTGTTTGACGAGATCTTTCACCCCTCGTTTGGCGACGACGCAGCTGAGGTCAACCAATCGCTCACCGAATGGACCACAGAGGATGGCGAGCCGTTGGTGGCTGCGGGGCCGATGGTGTTCTCTTCCTGGGAACGAGGGCTACACATCGGGCTGATTCGCAACGATCGCTATCACGGCTCGATGAGCCCGGACGCGCGTAACCGAGGGGCAGCCTCGGTCGATGGTGTGCTTGTGCGATTCGTCGCCGATACCGAGACCTTGATCGCCGCGATCGAGGCCGGCGAGGCCCATGTGCTGATGACCGATGCCCAGGTCGAGTTCGGGCCCCGGCTGACCAGCAGTGAAACCTTCACGGCTGCTTCGGCTGCTGGGCCGGTGTTCGAGCACTGGAGCTTCAATCTTCTCAACCGGCATCTTGCCGATCCGGCCGTGCGGGAGGCGATTGCGTTCGCCATCGACAAGTCGGCTGTGGTCGACGAACTGTACCGGCCGCTCTTCGGGGCTGTTCTGCCGTCTGAGGGTTTGGGCAACGCCTACTGGATGACGAACCAACGGGCTTACGAAGACCACCAGGCCGGCTATGCCCGAGCGCAAAAGCGAGAGGCCACCGAGCGTTTGGTCGAGGCCGGTTATGCGCTTGCCGAGGACGATATGTTCGTCCACGCTGACCGGGGGCCACTATCGCTGAGGGTCGGTACGACCGGTGGCGATGCCATGCGCGAACGACAACAAGAGCTGTTGGCCGAGCAACTGCGAGCGATCGGCATCGAGGTGACCATCGACAACGTTGAGGGATCGGACTACTTCACTGAACGCCCGTTCTCGGGCGCGGCACTGCTTGCCTCGGTAACCGCTGGCGATGAAGGTGACGCCGGCGTTTGGGACATCGCGCAGTTCGCCTGGGCCGGAAGCCCGTGGCCGGGCGCCAACTCGAAGAACTACTTGGCCGGGCAGAACACCAATCCATACGGATTCGCCAACGAGGACTTTGTTGTTCAAGCGGCCGAATGTGATGCGACCGTCGATGCGTCCGATCGGGCGGGGTGTTACAACGATCTCGACCTATTTCTTACCACCCTCGAGAAGGGTGATGACGGGTTGGTGCTCATCCCCATCACTCAGAGGCCGGCGTATTACGGGTACTTGTCCAGTGTGTTGTCAGGGGCAGGAATCGCGTCTGATGCCGATGATGCTGGCCCACTGGCAAACGTTGTCGACTTCTCGTTCAAGTAGGCGCAAAAGCTCGTTTCTGTAGCGGGGGAGTGGAGTCGCCGGGTTGCCGCTTCTTGGCGCCAATGAGCGGCACAGGGCTGCTATCCTGATCCGTCTCATGGTCTGGCTCTTCGGTTCCTTCTACATCATCATCGGAATCATCACCATCGTGCTGGTCCTGCTGCACAGTGGGCGTGGCGGCGGTATGTCCGACATGTTCGGCGGTGGTATGGGCGCAAGCGCTGCCTCTTCAACGTCGATGGAGCGAAACCTCGATCGTCTCACGGTGGTCTTCTCACTGGTCTTCTCGTTTCTGACGCTGACGCTCGCGTTCCTCATCGAAACCTGATCTCGGCCCGCTCCCGGCTGCTGGTGGCGCCGTCATAGGCCTAACGAACCATGTAGCGCAGCCGATAGATAGCTGTGGCGCATCGTTCGGTTATCGCATCATTGTTTGGCCTGGCTCTTGTAGCCGGTGCTTGCTCATCTCCGTTGGGGGAGGTCGACCGGTCAACGGTTGACACTCAGGTGACTTCAACGACGGTGCCCGATGGGCTGGCCTTTGTCGACGAAGCCGATCCCGACGCCACACTTCATCTGGCATTGACCCGCCCAGCAAACTGGACCCCGGCGCAGCTCTCCCTCACCGATCAGAACGCGGTTGTGTTGGCCGACTTGCTGTATGACGGGCTCACCGAAGCCTCAGGTGCAACGCTCGCTCCCGCGTTGGCTGCCTCGTGGACAGCGAACAGTGACTTCACCCGATGGACGTTCGCGCTCGACACCGACCGAGTCTCTCCCGCCGATGTCGTCAGCAGCTTCGACCGCCTGATTGTTGAAGCGGCCGATTCAGCCGCCGTGGCTTTGTTGGGCGATGTCGAGGAGATCTCCGCGTCTGGGGACAATGCGGTCAGGTTCACGCTGCGAAACCCGAACGCCGGGTTTGCCTGGTTATTAAGTGGAGTGCAGTACTCGATCACTGTGCCCGGCCCCACCGGCCGCTACGCCATCGTTGAAGACAGCGCCGAACAGATGGTGTTGGCTTCGTCGAAGTTTGCGGACATCACCATCTCTTGGCATCCAGATGGCAAGGCGACGTACCAGCAGCTGACGCTCGGCCAGGCTGAGGCTGCTGTGGTCGACCCCACTGTTTCTCGAGATGCTGCCAACCGCTTTGGACAGCGACCGTCGGCTCGTTCGATCGTGCGCTTCTACGGACTCAATCTCGCTTCTGAAGACTTGTGGGACCCGCGGGTGCGTGAAGCGGCCCTGATTTCCATCGATCGGCCCGCCGTGCTGGAAGAGCTGCCTACCGCTGGTTTTACCGCCGACGGGGTGGCCGGAGCTTCGACCGCCGGGTTCCGGTACGGGGCCTGCAACATGGCCTGCATCTACCATCCTGATGATGCTCGTTCACTGCTTCGAGACGCGGGGGGAGC
>JBLINY010000093.1:0-18625 GCA_047638695.1 Acidimicrobiales bacterium
AGCGGCGAGTCTCGGCTTGCTCAGCTACGTCAAAGGACTTGAGGGCGAGGCCTATGAGGGCAGCCAACTTGAGTCCGTCTGGGTCGTAAAGGACGTGATCCCTAAGGGAACGCCTGCCCAGCAAGTGATCTCAGGCGGCCTTATCGCCCAAGAAGAGGTTCCGGTCGAATTCCGGCCTGCGACTGCCATCGAGAATCCCGGGGAAGAGCTGGCCGGCCTCGTCGCCGTGACCAACCTCGCACCCAACAGTGTGCTGGTCACCGGCAACTTCGTCGCTCCCGGCGTCGTCAATACGGGAATCACCGATCGTCTGAAAGAGCGTGGCATGGTCACGCTGACCTTCACTCTCGATCAGGTATCAGCCGTGGCCTACCTCATTGAGCCCGGCGATCACGTCAACATCATGACGAAGAAGAGCCTGGCCGCTGAAGAGGAAGACACGAATGGGGCCGAAGACTCGGCTGAGGTTGTCGGCGAAGACGGCACGGTCACTCGCACTGAGCCGCTGTTCACTACCGACGTCCGCTACCTCTTCCAACAGGTAGAGGTTCTCGCAATTGGTGGAGCGCTTCCCTCCGAGCTGGGCGATACGCCTGCGGCCGAGGGTGAAGTCGCCGCTACTGGCGGATCGGGCCTGATCACTCTGGCCGTCCCGCCGGAGGCTGCCCAGCTCATGCTCTCCATTGGTATCGACAGCCTGTACCTGTCGCTGCTGCCGGCTAACTACGTGCCTTACGCCCTGCCCCCGATCGACCTGGAGCAGACGGTTCTTCCAGGCGAAGACGTTGCCCGTCTGACCCCTTACGGCCCGCCGTCCGGCCAGCCGCAGACCTCTGAAGACGAGCAGTAAGACTCAACCATCTCCCGGCCGTCGATGGCGGCTGGGAGCTGCCCGCATCACACCGACCCGACAGTGGAGCACCAAGAAATGACCGAAGAATTCAGTGAGTTCGAGAGCTTTGGATTCGATGACTTCTCGAGTGACGAGGGAAACCTCGACACATTGTCCCCCGAAGGTCAATCGTCACCCGCGGGTGACTTGGAGGGAGATCTGAGCCTGCCGAACGGAGCCATCCTGGCTGTCGTCGACGCAGATCAGGCCGTCCGGGACTATCTGGCCGAGCAGCTGGGTGGCGGGATCACCACGATCCAATCGCTGGCCGAGCTCGAGACTCGATTCGGGAACGGTCCGATCGTGGCAGTCCTAGGACCGTCCTGTATCGACCCAACAGATCTTGCTGCCGTCGAACGGTGGAGCCGGAGCAATCCTGAAGTTGGCACCATCTTGGTGACGAGTGAATTGTCGACGACTCTTCTGCATACGGCTCTGCGGGCTGGTGTAAAGGATGTGCTTTCGGCTCCGATCGATCAGATCCAATTGGTGGACACGGTTAGCCGTGTCGCCGAAGGCCTAACGGTCGCTCCGTCTCCCGTTCCAGCGCCAGCTACTCCTGGTGGTCCGGATCCGCTTGTAGAATTGGAGGGGGATCCGGGCAGAGTCATCACCATCTTCTCGACCAAGGGGGGCTCTGGGAAGTCGGTGACGGCGACCAATGTGGCCGTTGCGCTCGCCAAGTCGTCGAACGACCCGGTCGTGCTCATAGATGGCCACCTGCAGTTCGGCGATGTGGCCGTGATGCTGAAGTTGCAGCCGCAGCACACCGTGGCCGACGCCGTGTCCCAGATCGACAAGCTCGATCCCGGCATGCTTCATTCGCTCTTGACTGTTCACGAGGCTTCAGGCTTGCTGGTACTACCGGCACCGCTCGAACCGACGTTCGCTGACCAGATCACCGGTGAGCAGATGGTTCGCCTGGTCGAAATTCTCAAGGGAATGGCCGGCCATGTCGTGATCGATCTGCCGTCCTTCTTCAATGACGTGGTTCTCAGCATTCTCGAGGCGAGCGACGAAATAGTCCTCGTCGCCGGACTCGACATTCCGAACATCAAGAACATCAAGATCGGCCTCAGCACGCTGTCGTTGCTGAACATCCCCCGTGAGCAGCTGCATGTGGTTCTCAACCGGGCCGACTCGAAAGTTAAGTTGGATGTCGGCGAGGTGGAAAAGACGCTGCAGATTACCGCAGTGGCTCATGTCCCCTCCGATGTCGCCGTGCCGATCTCGGTTAACAAGGGTGTCCCTGTTGTCTTGTCGGCACCGAACAAGGACGTCGCTCGAGCATTCGAGCAGTTAGCGGCCCGATTCATGGTCGGTGCCGAAGTACGGGCCGAGTCAGCTTCTGGCCGGCGCAGATTCTTTGGTGGATGAGGAACAACGGAGCGGCTTGACCTATGTCTCTATATAAGCGCTTAAACGACAACGGAGCTGGCGGGGAAACCGCTGGCGCCACGATGTCCGGCCGTGCCGACCCGGCACTGGACGAGCTACGGCATCGGGTCCACAGCTCCCTGATCGATGAACTCGGTCCGATCCTGTACGACAAGCGTATGGGCGAGGATGAGCTGCGAAAGAAGGTCCACGAGGCCCTTCACGTCGCCATCGCTCAGGAGCGGACGCCGCTGTCGGCGGCTGATAAGGCGCAGCTGATCCAGGACGTCTCTGATGACATTCTCGGCTACGGCCCGATCGACAAGCTGCTTCGAGACGAAGATGTCTCGGAGATCATGTGCAATGGTCCGAAACAGATCTATGTCGAACGCGCCGGTAAGCTGACGCTCGACGAGGTCACGTTTGTTGATGAGCTGCACCTCCGGCGCATCATCGACAAGATCGTGGCCCAGGTTGGTCGCCGCATCGACGAGTCGTCGCCCCTCTGCGACGCCCGTCTGCCCGACGGTTCACGGGTGAACGCAGTGATCTCACCGCTCGCGGTTGGTGGCCCGTTCCTCACCATCCGAAAGTTTGCCGCTGACCCTCTCCGTATCGACGATCTGATTCGTTTCGGCACGCTCGGTGTCCACTCAGCTCGATTCTTGCAGGCCTGCATCGTTGGCAAACTCAACGTTGTGGTGTCCGGCGGTACCGGCACCGGTAAGACGACGACGCTCAATGTTCTGTCGGCGTTCATTCCGACGGACGAGCGAATCATCACCGTGGAAGATGCGAAGGAACTGCAGCTGATCCAGGACCACGTTCTTTCACTCGAGACCAGGCCAGCGAACGTAGAGGGCAAGGGTGAGGTGACCATCCGCGACTTGGTGAAGAACACCCTTCGTATGCGGCCCGACAGAATCGTCGTTGGTGAGTGTCGCTCTGGTGAAGCACTGGACATGCTCCAGGCCATGAATACGGGCCACGATGGTTCGCTAACCACGCTGCATGCAAACAACCCTCGCGACTCGCTGAGTCGCCTGGAGACACTCGTGCTGATGGCGGGTTACGACCTGCCGGTGCGAGCCATTCGTGAGCAGATCTCGAGTGCGGTCGACATGATCGTGCAGCTGCAGCGTTTGCGTGACGGCAGCCGTCGAATCACCCATATCACCGAGGTCGCCGGCATGGAAGGTGAGATCATCACATTGCAGGACGTCTTCCTCTTCGACTTTGCCGCTGGCGTAGATGAGCAGGGCCGCTTCAAGGGCCAACTCAAGCCCACCGGCGTCCGACCCAAGTTCTCCCAGAAGCTCGCGGACAACGGCATTCGCCTCGGACCCGAGATGTTCTCCACCGGCGGCGAGTCGGCTCCAGCGGCAGGACGCAAGCGATGATCCGCCGGCCCCGGCTGCTGCTGGTCCTTCTCGGCGTCGTTCTGACGCTGGTGATGGCGCCTGCGATCAGCGCGCAGACGACTGAATCTGAACAACAGGGATTCCAGAGCATCCCGCCGGTTGCCGTTGTCCACCAGGTCGATGCAACAGGGGCCGAGGTCGAGATCTCGGTTCTGACCCACGACTACAGCCGTTCGGCGGGCGATCTTTCGATCACCGAGAACGGCAACGGTGTCGCCGCCTCGTCGGCCCGGAAGGCAACATCGGCCGGCCGCAGCATCGAGATCGTGTATGTGATTGACACCAGCCAACGCACTGCGCAGGGCGATGTGTTCGTCAAGGCCAAAGAGCAGATAGCGAGCGACATTCGCTCGCTGCCGAACGGTACACGGGTCGGCGTTGTCGTCGCTGGTGACAGCGCCGCCATCGCTATGGAGCCAACCCTTGACCTGGCCGCTGCAGCTGGTGCCGTCGAGGGCCTAGAGCTGTCAGAGAACGCCGTCCTCTTCAACGCCATCACCCGAGCGGGCGAGATGGTGACAGCGGATCCCGGTTGGATTAGCACCGTTGTCGTCTTTACCGCCGGACCCGACGCCGGTTCGCCCATCGAGGCCGGGCAATCTCGAGTCAGCCTCGTGCAACGTGGCGCTCAGATGGTGGCAGTCGAGTATGCGGGCGGCGAACTCGGCTTGACCGAAATCGTCTCCCGGATCGGTGGCACCAACATCGTCGCTGGCGGACCAGCTGATATCGCTCCTGCACTAAAGGTCGCCACACAGGTGGCGAGTGATCGCCTGCTTGTTACCTACCCCGGCGCAACCGAGTCAACAAAGCTCGGCGATGCCACGATCAACCTCGGCGATGTCGAGACGTCGTATTCGTATCCTGGTGGTGTGCTGACCGATCGCACGGTGGCCCTGGTCGCCCGTGAAATCGTTGACCCTGGCGGCATCGCCTTCTTCCGTTCCGAACAAGGCCTGTTGATCGCCATCGGCCTTGCCTTCGCCGGCATCGGTCTCGCTATCTACTCCCTCGGTCTCCTGTTCGCCAGCGGCGAAACCTCGCTGCAGCGCTTGCTCGATCGCTATAGCGGTGAGAACGATGGCACCGAACTTGATGACGACGAACAGGCGCTGGTCCAAACGGCGTTGGTGAAGCGGGCTGTTGAGTTCTCGGAAACCTTCGCTGAGGATCGTGGATTCCTCGGCAAGATCGAAGAATTGCTCGAGCGGGCCAAACTGCCACTCCGACCCGGTGAGGCAATGTCATTCTTCGCCGCCGCCGTCGTCCTCTGCGCAGGTCTCGGATTCGCTGTGATCGGCGGTATCATCGGGCTCCTTCTCTCTGCTTTCCTCAGTGGCGTCATCATGATCGTCGGGGCGCAGATGAAGGCCAAGCGCCGCATTCGTGCCTTCGAAGGTCAGCTCCCTGACACGCTGACGCTATTGGCGGGCACACTCCGGGCTGGTTACTCATTGCCTCAGGGCTTCGAGGCGGTCTCGCACGAGATCTCTGACCCAATGGGCTACGAGCTCCGACGAGTAATGACCGAGGCCCGCCTTGGTCGTGAGCTCGAGGATGCCCTCGGCTCGACAGCCGAGCGGCTATCGAGCCCTGACTTCGCTTGGGCCGTCATGGCCATCGGCATTCAGCGCGAGGTCGGCGGCAACTTGAACGAACTCCTCATGACGGTCGCCGACACCATGATCGCTCGAGAGCGACTCAAGGGCGAAGTGGCTGCGCTCACTGCGGAAGGCCGGATGTCGGCCATGATTCTCGGCGGTCTTCCGCCCGGTCTCGGTGTGATCATGTGGGTCATGAACCCCGAGTACATCAATGTGCTCTTCACCGCGACTCTCGGAAAGATCTTCGTGGGCTTGGGACTTGTTTCGATGACCGCAGGGATGGCCTGGATGAAGAAAGTGATCACGATCGATGTTTGATCTACTGGGAAGTCTTGATCCGAAGTTCATGGTTGGTGGTCTTACCATCGCCTTTGGCATGGTGGTCTACGCCGTGCTGGCTCAGATGGAAGAGAAGGCTGCGCTGCGGTCGTCGCTTCGACAGCTGGACGAATACGAGGTCGAGAACGTTCGCGACGCTGAGCTTCTCGCTCCGATGCGTGAACGTCTGCTCGGGCCCGTTGCCGAGAGCATCGCCAAGCTTGGCTCTCGTTTCAACCCGCCCGACTACGTCGAGGGAATCCGAAAACGGCACGTCCAAGCCGGTATCAACTCGCCGGACAAAGTCGAGCGCTTTCTGGCCGTGCGGCTCATTGGTTTCGTGTTTGCCCCGGTATGGGTCATCGTCATGTTGTTCTGGAACCCACTTGGTGTCGGTGGGCTGCTGAAGTGGGCCATGCTTGGCCTCGGCGTCATGATCGCCGTGATGGGCCCAGCGTCGTCGTTGAACAAGAAGGTGGAGGCTCGCCAGAAAGCGATCAGCCGCTCGCTTCCCGACGTCATGGACCTCCTCGTCATCTCTGTCGAGGCCGGTCTCGGTTTCGAGCAGGCACTTGACCGAGTCATCACGAATGTGCCCGGCGAGCTCTCCGACGAGTTCGCTCGGGTCTTGGGTGAGAGCAGGGCTGGATCGAACCGTTCCGATGCCCTGCGGGCCATGGAAGAGCGGTGCGGAAGCCCTGAGATTCGATCGTTCGTACTGGCCATGATCCAGGCAGACACCTTCGGTGTGAGTATCGGTCGTGTCCTCCGGGCCCAGGCCGATGAGCTCCGCGTCAAGCGTCGCCAGAAGGCACAGGAGCAGGCTCAGAAGGCTCCGGTGAAGATGATGATTCCGATGGTCTTCTGTATCTTCCCTGCACTGTTCGTCGTGGTGATCGGCCCTGCCGTCATCAACATCAGCCAGGCGTTCTAACAAGCCGACTGAGATGGCCGATTAATCACGATGGTTGCCATCGCTCGCAGATCGAGAGAATTATCACGGACCGACCCGTCGGACTCCAGCCCGCGGGATAGCGGAACCCCAGCGTCGGGGATCTCGCTCTCGAGTGCGATTGGCATGCTTTATGGGCTTCTTGGCTTTCTGATAGGCAGCCGGGTTATCGCTGACAACAGCCTGTTCACGCACTTCGCCAACGGTCGCCTGATTTGGGACGGCGGAGGGATTCCAATAGTCGACCCCTACTCCTTCACCGCGGCCGGTGAGTCGGTGACCGTGCAGAGTTGGTTGCCCAGCTGGATCTATGTCGGACTGCACGACACGTTGGGAGGATGGGCCCTTCGTCTGTTGAACGGCGCCATCTGCGCTCTGCTGATTGCGTCCCTTTGGCGGTTGGCGGCCGGAACGAAACAACTACTGCCGCGCGTGCTGCTGGTGGGTGCTGCGATCGTTGTTGGCGCTGGGCTCTGGACCCCTCGGCCGCTGCTCTTCGGCCTGCTCTGCTTTGCTGCGGTGCTCCACGTGCTCCGTTCGGAGTTGCCTGCATGGACTCTTCTGGGCGTCATGTGGATTTGGGTCAACAGCCATGGGTCGTTCCCAATCGCCCTGGTCCTTATCGGTGCGACCGGCCTCGGTCAGTTCGTCGACGACCTCAGGGCCGGTAAGAAGACTCTGCCGGTCGCTGAACTTCGTGTCTTTGCCTTCGCCGTGTCGGGGACCGCACTGGGCGCATTGAACCCGCTGGGTTTTCGCCTGCTGACGTTTCCGATCAGCCTGCTGTCGCGGAGTGAGGCGCTCGAGAACGTGGTCGAGTGGCGCCACACCGACTTCGATTCAGCGTCCGAGTGGGGCTTTGCTTGCCTGATCGTGATGTTTGTCGTGACGCTGAAGCGTGGTGCTTCCGCGCGTTCGATCGTTCCTGGCGTCATCTTCATAGCCGCCGGTATCTACGCCTATCGCAACCTGCCCATGGCCTCCTTCGTATTGGTGGCGGTCATCGCTCCGTTCTTCAGCGTGCCGAAGCTCACGATCGATGGGGATGTAACGGGACTCGTGCCTCGCGCCCTTCGGTTGGTGGCCGTAGCCGGCGTCGCATTGATTGCACTGTCGATCACCCAGCAGGGGGCGTTCGACTTCCGTCGTTATCCGGTTGACGAGGTTGCCTGGCTCGAAGAGCGGGACCTGGTGGCGAACGATGAGGTGAGGATCGTCCATCGAGACATCGTCGGTAACTACCTCGAGCTTCAGTACGGCGCCGATGCCAATGTGTTTGTCGACGACCGCTTCGACTTTTACCCGTTCGACGTGCTCGATGCCCACGACGTCTTCATATTTGGTGGCGACTACGCCGCCGTCATTGAGCAGTACAACGTCAATGTGGTGCTTTGGCGCGGAGACAGTGACTTCACGACCTGGATCCTCGAGAACGAGGACTGGATTGTGGCCTACGACGGCGTCAACGAAGGACCACCGGGCGTCGACGTCGAGCGCTCGGAGGCCTGGATCATCGCCTGCCACACCGGCTCCTCGGTCGTCGCTCGCTGTTCGTGACCTAGAGCGAGCGAATGGGTGGCCAGCGGACTTACCTGCCTCGGCGTTCTCGTGCGATATTGGGGCATGGATTTTGATCTCTTCGTCTATGGCACCATCGGTCGACGGGCCGAACTCGAGGCTGGTAAGGCGGGCCTTCGAAACGATCTCTACCAGAGGATGCTCGGTGAGCTAGCAGACCTGGTTGAGACAGCAGACGCAGCCGGGTACTCGACCTTGGGGCACCCGGAACATCACCTACAGGTCGAGGGCTTCGAGATCATCAACGATCCGTGTGCCATGTCGATGTACCTGGGGCAGTTTCGTAAGCAGATGAATATCCTGACGTGCGGTTTTGTCTCGACAACACACAACCCGCTGCGTGTTGCGGAGAACATTGCAACCCTCGACCACATGCACCGGGGGAAGTTCTCTGTTGGCTTGGTTCGGGGCTATCAGGCCCGCTGGGTCGACAACTTCAAGTTGAAGGACAACGTCGGACCAGTCGGCCCGTGGAACAAGAACTCTGATGAGGATGAGACCAACCGGCGCTATTTCGAGGAATACGTCGACATCGTCTATACCGCGTTGTTGAACGAGACCTTCTCGCATGAGGGCGAGTTCTGGAAGTTCCCCAACCTTGACAAGAACCCGCATCCCCACGATGTCTACAGCAAGTACGGCGTGGGGGTAGAGGACGACATGACGGTCACCGAGACCGGCATCGCCCCTCGGCCCTTCCAGACGCCGCACCCCAAGATCTACTCCGGTTTCACCGGATCCGCTCGTACAGCCGGCTTTTGGGGACGGTACGGAGGCAAATCGATCGTCCTCGGGGGAGGGCCAGACCTTCTCAAGGCGATCTGGAAGGCCTATGACGACACCGCAGCCGAGTACGGGCGCACGGTCCTACCGGGCGAGCAAGCCTGCTGGGGCGGTTTCATGATTTGCGCCGAAACCGATGAAGAAGCGCAGGCCCAGCTCGAGGACTGCAAGTGGTTCTTTGACTCGTGGTCGGTTCCGTTCGGTCAACCAATGGCCCGACTGCTGGTTGGTAGCCCCGACACGATCACCCGGGAGATCGAGGCGGCAACCGAGATCGTGCCGATCAACGAGATTATGTTGCTGATCCCGCAAGGGATCCACGGACCGGAGCAGCTGAACCCAAGTATCGAACTCTTCGCAGAGAAAGTGATGCCGCGGTTCACCTGACAACTCGTCGCCTGACCGACCCGAGGGTCAATCGACAGGCACAACCAAAAGCGGAGCCCTCGAGGGGGCTCCGCTTTCGTTCGAACCTCTGTGACGCTTCGGACGTCAAGATCCGGTTAGTTTGATGAGACTCCGCTTTGGATCTCGCTGAACTGCGCCGAAGTTGTGCCGCCAAGCACGGTTACAGCGCTGACGATAACGACGGCAAGTAGCGCAATTAACAGGGCGTACTCAACGAGGCTTGCGCCTCGTTCGTCATCCGTATCTCGCAGCGAGTAGCTAAAGCGATGGAAAAGAACCATCGGTACTGTCCTACCACCAGCGTGGTCCGACCCTGTGCTGGGTTGAACCAAACCGGGAGTAAGGACGATCAGCCTGAGATCGAGGAGTCGACCTGGCTGAACTTGGCGGAGGCGCTCTTACCGAGCACGGTGACGGCTGCGATGCAGACGACGGCGATGAGGGCGACGAGGAGGGCGTACTCGACGAGGCTGGCGCCACGCTCGGTCTTGGCCTGTGCCCGCATCCAGGCGCTGAGGAATTCGTAGTGAAGCATTTTGGATTTCTCCGTTGTGTTTGTTACTCGGACCCGGAGTGGGCTTGACCTCTTTTCCATCGGCTCGAGCGGGCGGAACTATCTAGGTCACTTGGCCCTAACGCCTGGGTAGGGGCGGCTGCACAGGACATGACGGGGTTAAAACGGCAGAGGAGAGAGCGCCGAAGCGCTCTCTCCTCTGTTCGTTCTTGATTTGATCCTGAGACGGGGTCTCAGGCACCGGAATTACGAGATCGAGGAGTCGACCTGGCTGAACTTGGCGGAGGCGCTCTTACCGAGCACGGTGACGGCTGCGATGCAGACGACGGCGATGAGGGCGACGAGGAGGGCGTACTCGACGAGGCTGGCGCCACGCTCGGTCTTGGCCTGTGCCCGCATCCAGGCGCTGAGGAATTCGTAGTGAAGCATTTTGGATTTCTCCGTTGTGTGTTGTTACTCGGACCCGGAATAAAGATCGGCCTGCACGGAGTTCTTCTATATGGGCCGTTTGTCTCAATCCGAGAGGCGTAGTGTCAGTCCAGGGTGACGATGCCCATGCGCACCGCAGCCAATACGGCCTGCGTACGGTCTCGAGCGTCCAGCTTCTGGTAGATCGAGGCCAGATGGTTCTTCACCGTCTTCTGACTGATGTAGAGCTGTTCGGCCACCTCAGGGGTCGAGCAACCATCAGCGATGAGCTGCAGGACCTCTTCCTCACGCTTGGTGATGATGCGGTCGGCCTCGGCGCTATCGCCCTGTCGGCGGACCTCAGCCAACATCGAGGCCGCTAGGCGAGGGGAGAGGGCCGTCTCGCCTCCAGCGACCGTTTCGATTGCCGATGCTATTTCATCAGTCGAACAGTCCTTGACGAGGTAGCCATTGGCTCCGGCACGTATGGCCTCGGCCAAGACATCTTGATCGGCGTGCATGGTGAGCATGATGATCCGAACATCACTCTGCCGGCTTTTGATCTGGCGCGTAGCTTCGACGCCGTCAAGCCCGGGCATGGTGACGTCCATGAGGATGACATCGGGACGTAGAGCAGCGGCCAGTTCGACTGCTTCAGCACCGTCACGAGCCTCACCGACGATTTCGAAACCTCGTTCAGCCATGGAACGCCGTAGCCCTTCACGAAGCATTCGATGGTCGTCGGCCAACATGAGACGAATAGTGGATGGTCCGCCCTCGAAAGTTCTCGAGGGCGTAGCGGTTGTTGGTGTGTCGACTTGCGACATCACCCCTGTGCGAGGTTGCACTGTACGGTTGTCCCTTCTCCTGGGCTGGAACTCAGCTCCAACGTGGCGCCGATGCTCGACGCCCGTTCCCGCATGCCGAGGATCCCGTAGGAGTCCTGGCGTCCGGTTTTTCCGACAGGGAACCCGCGACCGTCATCGACGATCTCGAGAACCGCGTCGGCTCCATTGCAGCGCCACGAAACAGAGACCGACTGGGCCTCAGCGTGACGTTCGATGTTGACGAGCGCCTCTTGGGCGATACGCCACATCTCTCTCTCTTGCAGAATCGGGAGACGAGCTCCTTCGTCGCAATTGAGCTCGATGACAAGGTTGCTTCGTTCAGCCACTCGGCCGGCGAACTCCTCGATCGTCGCTGCAAAGTCTTTTTCGTTCCCTACGTCTGTGCGTAGGTCATAGAGGGTGTCGCGGACCTCGCTGGTCACGCCGCGAAGGTCTCTTCGCAGGTCAGAGAGGCTGTCGGAAAGCTCGACGCCCTGTTCGTTCTGACGAACAACTCGATCGAGCTCGAACCCCAGATAGGCGAGCGATTGGCCGATCCGGTCGTGCAGGTCACGGGCGATGCGAGTCCGTTCTTCGTCTGCCCCGACCGTGCGAAGACGAGAAAACCAGCGGGAGTTGTCGATGGCCAGGGCGACCGGTTCGATGAAACTCTGCATGACTTGCTGGTCGCGTGCCTCGAAGGCGCCTGAGTCGCGGCCTTCGACACTCAGCAGTCCGATCAGGGCGCCGCGGGCAAAGAGGGGGGCGTAGATGCCGCTCCTCGAGCCTTGGTTGAAACCCGGACCATCCGTACTGAGGTCACCACTGAGCCCAACGGCCCGGCTGGTCACAGCAAGACGGGCCGGATCAGGCAGCTCCTCCTCATGCAGGATCTGGCCGAGACTCATTGCCTGGCGGCGGGCCACGATCCACGATCCGTCGGTCTCGTCGATGATCAGAATGCAGGCTGAATCGAAGTCGATGAGCCCTCGGAGTCGAACGAGTGTCGAGTCCAGTACTTCGTTCTGGTCGAGCGACGCCGGCAGCGTCTGGGCTATGCGATGGAGGTTGAACAGGAGGGCGTTGGCATCGGCGAGGGCATTCAAGCGGCCGATAGCGATGGAATGCTGTCTGGTCGCCTCGCCAGAGATCCGGCGGGCGTATCCGGCGATAATACCCACCAGAATCACGACCGTTGTCCACTGGCCGGCAAACGTGAAGGAGTCGCGGGTCCAGCCGGCGGTTTCGAGACCTGGCAGTGTCACAGCGATGGCTGCAGCGGCTCCGATACGGATGGCGAATCCGAACCCGCGGGCGAATCCAGCCAGCATTACCGCGTTGACCAGCGAGAAGACGAGCGGGGAGTGCCAATACCCCGTGGCCGCCAAGGCCAGGACGTGAAGCGCAATTTCCAGAACGAGATTGACGAGGCTGCGCGTGCTTCCGGTGTATTCGAGAGGGCTGATGGTGCGAATGACGGTGTTGGCGAGCACAACGACGACCCACGCCACGACACCGAGGTCGGCAGTAATGAAGGCATCCGCGGCGAGGGCGATCGAGACCATCGTCGTCGACCACCGGATGGCCAAGATGGCCTGTCCGAAGGGAACAAGTCGATCGTTCGAACCAATCAAGTCCCACGAATCATCGCCAATTCGTTGGCGGCCCTCGGTGCGCAAGCGCTCGAGAGACGTCGACGGCTCGGATTGCACGGCCGGATCGATGGAAGCGATGGTCTGGGTCATGAAGGAACGGGGACGGCAGGCTCTGACCTGGAGGGCAGGGGAGCGCTGCAGTCGTTCGCCCTACCCGTTCGGCCCATCCGGCCCAGACTTGAGTCTTCGGGCCGGTTCTTCTGGGCCAACCGGCTCTCTTTCGTCAGTTGGCTATCTTCTGTGAATGAGATTGGTTGCGTTGACCGGTGGGATTGGTTCAGGGAAGTCGTCAGTTGCGGAGCAGCTGGCCGAGCGCGGGGCGACGATCGTCGACTCAGACCTGATGGTCAGGGAACTGCAGGAACCAGGTCAGCCGGTGTTCTTGGCCATGGTCGAGCGTTGGGGTGATCGCATTGTTTCTGCCGATGGCTCGCTGGACCGACCCGCTGTTGCTGGGATCGTGTTTGGCGACAAGGCCGAGCTGGATGCCATCAACGGCATTGTTCACCCGGCGGTGAAGCACGAGACCAGGGCAAGAGTCGACGCTGCGGCAAAGAATGGCGCTGAGGTGGTCGTGCTCGATATTCCTTTGTTAGCGGAGACGGGGAATCGCCACGGAGCGAGCGCCGTGATTGTCGTCGATTGCCCGACTGATATCGCGGTCGGTCGGCTGATGGAACACCGGGGATTCTCTCGGGAGGACGCCGAAGCCAGAGTGGCCTCACAAGCGACCAGGGAAGAACGTCGTGAACTGGCTGATCTCGTGGTCGACAACAGCGGCGAGCTCTCAGCCTTGATGAGCGAGGTCGAACGCTGCTGGGAGTGGCTGATGACTTTGGAGCACACTACCTAGCTCCACTACCTAGCTCTCAACAGCTGCTACCTCCGAAGAATGCGGCCGACAAGTGGCCGATCCGCAGACAATTGCCGGTCTGTAGAGAAATGGTGGCTCACGGCTCACGGCGCACTTCCCTGAGGCCGATGGGGGCATGATGCGTTTGGCCCAGGATCGGTTGCGTTGAGACCTGCTTCATCTGACGCGCCAACAGCGTCCGACGAATTGGGAGTTGTTCAACCAGCTGTCTCCAATGACGGTGCGCTCTCCGATCACGAGCGCGCCAAGAACCCGTGGCCTGCGAGCGATCGTCGGAGCCGTTCGACCATTGGTGAGCGGTCGAAGTCGCTGACGCCGGTGCTTGTGGCGTGGCTCTTCGGGGCGCTCGTGATTGGTGCCGTTGCTCTGCAAGGCGCCGTTGCCCCCGAGGTCCTGCTGCTCGACGCCGCTACTGCATCGGGCGGTCGATGGTACGTGGGAGCGGTGACTTCACTCGGTGTCCTCGCTTGGGCGACGGCCACAGGCGGGTTGGCAGTCGCCGGCTATGTCAGCCGGCTGGCCCAACGCTCGGGTGCGACGAGAGCCTTTACCTTTGGCGCCGTCCTGCTGGCGTTGCTTATGTTCGACGACCTCTTCCTGTTCCACAGCGATGTTGGCCCCCATATTCTCGGGATACCGAAGAACCTGACGCAAGGTATCGAAGCCAGCGTTGCCGCCTACTGGGTGTTTCGCCACCGCTCGGAACTCGCCCGCACGCGATGGGAGCTGCTACTGGCAGCCGGCGGCGCCTTCGGTGTGTCACTGGGGATCGACGTGACTGGAACCGGTCAAGATCCGAGTGTTCGCATCATCGCAGAGGACGGAGCCAAGTTCTGTGGACTGCTGGCCCTGGCCGTTTGGTCGGTGCTCTCCGCCACGACTTTGTTGAGATCACTGGCTGTCAGACCTCCTCAGTAGGGTGGGACAATGCCGCCGTTCAAGGTCGTTTCGGAGTTCGAGCCCTCTGGTGATCAGCCAACAGCGATCAGCTCGCTGTCCGAAGGCATCGAGCGAGGCGACAAGGCCCAGACGCTGCTTGGCATCACGGGGTCGGGTAAGTCGGCCACGATGGCCTGGACCATCGAGCAGGTGCAGCGCCCAACGCTGGTGATTGCCCCCAACAAGTCGCTGGCAGCCCAGCTAGCAAACGAGTTCCGCGAGTTTTTCCCCGAGAACCGGGTCGAGTACTTCGTGAGTTACTACGACTACTACCAGCCGGAGGCCTACATAGCGTCTTCCGACACCTACATTGAGAAGGACTCGTCGGTGAACGACGAGATCGATCGCCTTCGGCACGCCAGTACTGCTGCTCTGCTCACCCGTCGCGACACGATCGTCGTGGCCTCGGTGTCATGTATCTACGGTCTCGGCTCTCCCGAGGAGTACCGAAGTAAGCTGCTCATCGTAAAGAAGGGTGAAGAATACGACCAGCGGGCCATCCTGTCCGATCTGGTCAAGATGCGCTACGAGCGCAACGACCTAAATCTCGTTCGGGGAAAGTTCAGGGTGCGCGGCGACACCATCGAGGTCCATCCCGCCTACGAAGAGTTCCTGGTGCGGATCGAGTTGTTCGGCGACGAGATCGAGTCGATCACCTCTGTCGATCCTCTCACGGGTGAAAAGCTCCACGATCTCAACGAACTCGTCGTCTTCCCGAACACGCATTACACGACCTCCGACGAGCTGATGCAGCGGGCCATTGGGACCATTGAAGAGGAACTTCAGCAACGGCTGGCAGAGTTCGAGAGCCAGAACAAACTGCTCGAGGCGCAGCGCCTTCGTATGCGCACCCAGTACGACCTCGAGATGATGGCCGAGATGGGCTTCTGCAACGGCATCGAGAACTACAGCCGTCACCTCGATGGTCGTGAGCCAGGTCAGGCACCTTTCACCTTGCTCGACTTCTTTCCCGACGACTACCTCACCATCATCGATGAGAGTCACGTCGCTATTCCACAGTTGCATGGCCAGTACGCCGGCGACCGCAGCCGCAAGGACACGCTGGTCGAGCACGGGTTCCGTCTGCCCTCGGCCGTCGACAATCGTCCCCTCCGGTTCGAGGAGTGGCTCGAGAACACGGGGCAGGTCGTCTTTCTTTCAGCAACACCCAGCCCGTATGAGCTCGAGCATTCGTCACAGATCGTCGAGCAGATCGTGCGTCCCACTGGCCTCGTCGACCCCGAGGTCGTCATTCGCCCAACGAAGGGCCAGATCGATGATCTGATGGAAGAGATAGCGACGACCATCGCCAATGACGGCAGGGTGCTGGTCACCACCCTGACCAAGAAGATGTCGGAAGATCTCACCGACTATCTGCTCGAACAGGGTCTGCGAGTGCGCTATCTCCACAGCGAGATCGACACCATCGCTCGTATCGAGACGCTTCGCGGCCTGCGTTTGGGCGAGTTCGATGTTCTCGTTGGCATCAACTTGCTTCGGGAGGGGCTCGATCTCCCCGAGGTGCAACTGGTCACCATTCTCGATGCCGACAAGGAAGGTTTCCTGCGGTCCGAAACGTCGCTCATCCAGACAATGGGACGAGCAGCCCGTAACGTCGACGGTCGAGTCATCATGTACGCCGACAAAATGACCAATTCGATGCAGCGGGCGATCTCAGAGACCAACCGCCGTCGCGGCCTGCAGCTGGCCCACAACGAGAAACATGGCATCGATCCACAGACGATTCGCAAGGCCGTCACCGACATTCTGGCCATGCTGCGTCCGAACTCAGAGACCGCTCCGGTGCCCGGCGATGCCCGTTCGGGCGACAAACGCAAGCGCCGCCCCGACGAGGAGAAGCGTCTTCGTGAACTGGCGGACCTCCCCGAGGACGAGCTGAAACGCCTCATTCTCACGCTTCAGGAGGAGATGCAGGAGGCATCGAGCGACCTTCGGTTCGAGTATGCAGCGCGTCTGCGGGATGAGATCCGTGACCTTCAGCGCGAGCTGCGGGAAATGGTCTAATTCCACCCTCGGAATAGCTCGGTATCGAGCTTCAGGCTGCCAATTCGCGGCCGATGGATACCAATGGCCACCACGACCGGCGCCGCGTCACGTGTTCGGGCTGCTCCCGAAGCGGTTGATGCTCTCGGTGATGCCCGATGGTTCGAGCGGCCCATCGTTGCGCTGTTCATGGTTTTCACACTGGCCATGGCGGCAGCCCAACTGGCGTCGCCATCTGGCTACCTCACGTCGGACACCGGCCCCAAGGTGGCGACTATCGAGGCCATGGTCGCCTCCAATACCAACAGCCCTTTCGTTGGTTATTGGGCCGAAGCCGAAGACCCCGCCGGGCTGTTGCACCCTTTCCGTCACAGTCTCGATCGGGTCGAACTGCCGAACGGCGACACGGGCTATGTGGCTGTGACGACGTTGCCGATGCTTTACGCGGCCAAGCCGTTGGTGGCCCTTGGAGGCATCCGGCTGGCGCTTCTGCTTCCCGTCGGTGGTCTCGTCGCCGTGTCCGGAGCCGCTTGGGCGTTGGCTCGGCGTCTCGGCTCACACGATGGCGTGCTTGCCATCTGGGCCGTTGGTTTGGCGTCGCCCGCCTTGATCTATGCGGTCGACTTGTGGGAGCACAGCGTCGGCCTGGCGCTGATGGCCTGGGGCGTTGTGTGGTTCACCGACGCTGCGAGCGGACGAGGCGCGCCGCGCTGGAGCGCGCCAGCCTTCGCCCTTGCGGGCGGCCTTGCCTTCGGGTCGGCAGCAACGATGCGTCAAGAAGCTCTTGTGTATGGGCTGGTCACCGGTCTGGCCGCCGCGCTTAGCGTGACTCGAAGTAGCGGTTTCATCGCCGCAGTCGGACGACTGGCACCTGGCCCGTTTGGTGCCTTGGCGGCCTTGGTGGCTAACGGCGCCCTCGAGGCGGCCATGCTTGGCGGCGGCATCAGGTCGGGTCGGGGCGCTGCGACGCTCGAGGCATCGACGACCTCGGTGACCGACCGTCTGCTCGCCGGTGCGATTACCTTCGCCAGCCCAGGGGGCGGGCCAGCCGTGATGGTTCTGGTCGTGGCCGCCCTGTTCACCGTGTCGCTCGTTGGCATCGGTTTCTCGCTCGCCCGAGGCAGCGATCCCCGACGGTTCGTCGTGGTGGCTGGCGCGGCATATCTGATCATCGCACTCAGCTGGAGCATGAACGGCACCAATTTCCTTCCCGGTCTGATTGTGGTTGCACCGTTCGCCGGCCTTGGCCTGGGGTTACGGCCCGTCGATCCGGCCGGTCGCATTGCCTGGGGTGCCGCTGTTGCCGGTCTTCCGCTTGTGATGTTGTTCCAACATGTGGCTGGCGCCGTACCCCAATGGGGCGGCCGATACCTGCTCACGTCAGGCTTTGTCCTAGCGGTGTGCGCCGTTGTCGCTCTCGAACGAGACCACCAGCGGGCGTTGACCGTGGCCTTTGTGGTGTCAGCCACGCTGGCCGGCTTTGGATCGGCCTGGTCGATCGAGCGCACCCAGACCTTCGCCGCCGTTGGCCAGCAGCTGGCCGGATACGACGAGCCGTTGGTCTTCTTTGACGACTTTCTTCCTCCTGAGTTCGGACCTGTAGCCCTGGAACAGAGCTGGTTGGTGGCAGCCACCGATGCCGATCGTTCGCTCGTGAACGATGTCTTCAGAGAGCGACGAATCGACCGGTTTGGCTTCGTCGGTCCTGACGACGATCGGGCGGTGCCTGGCTTTGACGGGTTTGCCATTACCGACTCGCGGGTCATCCCGATTCTGCGCGGTGACGAGGTTCGTGTGACCAACTTTGAACGAGTCAATTCGTGACGACCACTGCGCCTCAAACCGAGGTCGGGACGGCCGATGATCGACGGCCGCGGGTCGCTCGCTGGCCGGCCTCGGGGTCGCGAGCCCTGGCCGATCTCCTTAGCCGCTGGTGGGTCATAGCGCTGGTGCTGCTCGGGGTCTATGCGGCCACATCGCAACTAATGGATCCTGGCGGCCACCTGATAACCGATGTTGGTGGGAAGACGGCAACGCTCCAGGCGATGGTCGAGCGGGGCGACTGGGACCC
>JBLINY010000094.1:0-18569 GCA_047638695.1 Acidimicrobiales bacterium
GATTCGGTGTCTCCAATGCTTGTATGAAGGAGCTGTCATGGGGTTGATAGACACGATCAAGGGTCTGTTTGGTGGCGCGAAAGATGCCGCTGGAGGGGGCCTGGGCAGTGTTACCGACAAGGCTGGCGATCTGCGTGAGACCGTCGGTGGAGTCGTTGAGGGCGCGGTTGACAAGGCAGCTGATCTGGCTGACTCGGCAACTGGCGGCAAGTTCAGTGATCCGATCGACAAGGTTCAGGATGCCGCAGACAAGATTGACGGCGAAGAAGGCTGAGAACCTTCAGTCGAGCGATATTCGCTCGATGAACGCGAAATCCTCCGGAGTCGGCTTGCCCGCGACTCGGCTCCGGAAATCGCGGGTTCCAACGAACCACGCTGCGAAGCACTCGGCAAAGTCCCCCGCACCTGTTTCGAAGTCAGCGGCCCCGCTTGTGGGCCACCAGTCAACATCTTCGGCCTGCCGCTGCTCGAGCCATGCTCGCCGGTTATCGCCGTCGAAAAGGCTGACGTCCACAGCATGACCCAATTCGTGCGCCAGCACGCGTGCCACCACTGATGCATCGTCACCGGGTCGCACAAAGACCTCGATGCGGCGTTCTTGTGACCAGGCGTAGCCGGCAACGTCGCCTTCGGCGTCGACGAACTCGATGGTCCAGCCCTCCAGTTGGGTCTGCCAGGGGTAGTCGAGCTGGTCGAGTGCTGCCGCTCCGAGCGCACTCGACCGGGCCCCGGTGAACGAGACACGAGGGGCGTCATAGGCGAGCTCACCGCGGACTTGGTCTTGGTCGTTCGATCGGCTGGTGAAGAGTGAAGAAACGGCAAGCGCGCCTGCGGACAAGACGAGCGCGCCAAAGGCTGTCGCAATCAGCGCGTCGTGGATCCGGCGTCGCCTGGGTTGTCGACCCTCCGTCATCTCGTCCTTTCCACCTCACCGATGTCGTCGGGAAAGCGGCGGTCCTTGAGGCTGATTAGGCGATCCGGTCGACAATCGGAGGTTGGTCTTGAACCACCCGTAGGTGTTCGGCCAGCGATTCCTTCGTTTCGTGGGCGTTCAGACCGCTGGTGCTCGGCATCAAGTAGATCGGAGTATCGGCGAACAGGTCGCTCTGCCAACCAGCTGTGGCCGATGCATCGATGGCCTGCCGCCAACCGGTGAGACCGACCATCACGATCGACTCCGGGCGAAGCCAACGAACGAGGCGTTGGAGTCGACTGGCACCCGCCTCGAACTCGTGGGTGGTGATTTCGTCGGCTCGCTGGGTGGTGCGTTTTACGAGGTCAGTGAAGCCAACGCCATCCCGGAGCAGCGCTCGGTGGGGGTCGTTGGCTACTTCTGTGAGGCCGGCTGTTTGCGCCGCAGGCCAGAAGCGGTTGCCGGGGTGGGAGAAGCCGACGCCTGACGCGGCAGCGTGAGGGCTGGGATTGAGTCCGCACACGAGGGTTCTCATATTTGGACCGACCACGTCAGGCAGCGTCTCTAGTCGAAGTAAGTCGCCGTTGTCGGGACTGAAACCCGCGCCCTCCAGAAGGAGATCGAGCGATACCGGCAGCTCTCCGGAGAGGGAAAAGCGAACGGTGTCGCCGACCGGTAGCGCCGCGTGGAGACGAGCCAGCCAGAGTGGTACCCCAACCGCTTCGACTGTGGTCTCGCGCCGGAGGCCAACATGCTCGCTAATGGCGCGCAGCGTTACCTCGAAGCGTAGGGCGGCGTCGTCCATTGGCACCATGTTCACAAATCCCAGCCCGGACGCCAACTCCACGATCGGGCTTTCGCGAGATTGGTCATCATCACGGTCAGTCTCCGGGGGCCAAAGAGCGGGCGACCAGGCCGATCGCGGTGCCGACAACCGCTCCGGCAAGGACGTCGGAGGCGTGGTGCATGCGGGTGTGGATGCGGCTCGCGGCCACGGTTGCCGCCAAGCCCCACCAGACGGGGCGTAGGGCCGGAACCGCGTCGCTCAGCAGCACTGCCGCCACTGCCCCAGAGCTGGCATGACCACTCGGAAACGAGGCGGTTTTGGGTCTCCTGACCTGTTTGCCTGCAGCGTCCTCCCAGTCGGCGGGTCGAGGCCGGTTGAACAGAGGTTTGATCCCTCCGTTGACAACAGCCGACTCGATCCCAAGAGCGAGGGCCATTCGCAGCGCCTTACGTTCAAGTCGCGGGTCGATCAATGCAGTCGTGAGGTTGAGGAGATGCCACCCAACGGAGTAGTCGGCCAGTTCACTGGCGAGGTAGGCGACGGTGTCCGCGCTCTTCAATCCTCGCAGGGGTGAAAACAGACGATCGATGCCATCGTCGAGCGCAGCGACTAGGCCTTCCATTGTTTGAGAAGCTTGGCGAACTCGTCGGCTGGGCTGCCGGGCACGATGTAGCCGGCCTCATCATTGATTTGGTCCCAGTCGTCCCGAACGCTCTCGACGCTGATGTCAGCACCTCGGTGGGTTCCTTGGGTAAGACCGATGAAGAACCGAGCGACGGTGCCGCCGGCAGCGCTGTAGACGTTGCCGGACGTCTCGCAGCTCTCATGGGCGAGCCAAACGACGAGAGGTGTTACCAGCTTGGGGTCGAGGGCATCGGCCATGGAACCGAGCAGATCCTCGGTCATGCGAGTGCGGGCAACCGGAGCAATTGCGTTGGCCTTGATGTTGTACTTCGCTCCCTCGGCTGCAAGCACGCGAGTGAGGCCGACGAGCCCGAGTTTGGCCGCTGCGTAATTGGTCTGGCCGAAGTTACCGAGCAAACCCGAGTTGGATGACGTGTTGATGACACGACCCGAACCTTGCTCGCGGAAGTGGATCCAGGCTGGCCGGGTCACGTAGAAGGCGGCCTTCAGGTGAACGTCGACAACAGGTGTAAGAAAGTCATCGGTCATGTTGTGGAAGGTCTTGTCCCGCAAGATGCCGGCGTTGTTCACGACTATGTCGACCTGGCCGAATGCGTCGATTGCGGACTTGACGATCGCTTCGCCACCTGCCTGGGTGGCAACGCTGTCGCCGTTGGCGAAGGCTTCTCCACCAAGGCCCTGGATCTCGGTAACGACCAATTCGGCAGCCGACTTCGATTCACCAGAACCATCTACCGCTCCACCCAAGTCGTTTACGACAACACGGGCGCCGCGGCGAGCGAATTCGAGGGCGTGCTCGCGACCGAGACCGCCGCCACCACCCGTGATGATCGCAACTTTGCCCTCGAACCCGAGATCTGCCATGAAAGTGAATAACTCCAGTGGGAATGCGCTCATCAACGGAGCGCCGGTTTATCGAACGGCGTCGAGCATACGGGCACGCGCCACCGCTGCACTTCGGGCCCTCGCCTCGCACGCTCTACGGGTTCAGCAGTAGCTTCGACCTCATCATCCGTAACGCCCGGCCAGGCACCCGAGCCTGACCGGCAACTCACGCAGAGGAAGACGACTATGACCACTGAGAACGCGAACGATCCCGTCCTGTACGAGGTGCGTGACAGCGTCGCTCTCGTGACCCTTAATCGCCCCGAACGGCTGAACGCTTGGAATGGCGAACTGGGCACCGCCTACTTCAACTATCTCGACCAGGCCGAAGCCGACCCAGAAGTAAAGGTCATTGTGGTCACCGGTGCTGGTCGAGGCTTTTGTGCCGGCGCTGACATGGATGTGCTGCAAGGGATCGAGGCGGGGGGCTCGAGTGGACCGCGAGAAACTCGCGATGCCACCTACGCCATGGGAAAGGGCAAGTTGATCATTGCCGCAGTAAACGGCGCCTGCGCTGGTCTTGGCTTCGTGCACGCCGTTGCCTGCGACATGCGTTTCGCTGCCGCCGGCGCCAAGTTCACCTCGGCTTTCAGCCGCCGGGGCCTCATTGCCGAGCACGGCAGCTCGTGGACTCTTCCTCGCCTGGTTGGCCAGGCAACCGCTATGGATCTCTTGGTCTCTGGGCGAGTCTTCTTGGCTGAGGAAGCGCTTGAAATGGGCCTGGTCAACAAGGTGTTCCCAGCTGAGTCATTGATTGACGAGACAATGGCCTACGCCAAGGACGTCGCCGCGAATGTTGCACCGGGCTCGATCGCAGTGATCAAGCAGCAGGTCTATAACCACCCGGGTATGGCTCTGGCCGATGCCATGGTCGAGTCGAACCGGTTCATGAAGGAGTCGCTGAAACGGCCAGACTTCAAGGAAGGCGTCTCTAGCTTCCTCGAGAAGCGTCCGCCGCAGTTCGATCCGTACACCGGCTCGTAGCTTTCGCCAGCAGCACGAAGTTCTGGCTACCCGCTCGCGGACGCAGTGTTGGGCCGAGCATCTTGTGGCAGGCCGATGCAGACAAGGCACTGCTCGTCCCAGTTGACGGCGGCGGCAGCTTCTGCGTCGGCTTCGGTCTGCCAAACGGGGTCGCTTGAACGGCCGGTGCGGCTGTCGCCCGAGCTTGCTGTCGTTCCGTCGATCTTCGGTGCCTCGTTGTTCTCAGAGCGACGGTTCTGACGCTTCCGGCTCCACCCCAATGGATCGGCCTTCCATTCGTCATCGACGAACTGGAAGTCGAGCTCGTGGAAAGCAGGGGTCGTCATGGCAACTCCTGCAGCCAGACCCTGACTGACGATGGAGCGCTGGCCGTCGCGATCATTGGGCACGCCGGTGGTGTGGCCCAACGGAAGGTCCGTGAAGATCGATCGTGGCGGGTTGGCGCTGGCGGTGATGGTTCGTGCCGAGCTGAAGCCGATGGTGGGGAACCCGGCTTCTTCGAGATGGCGTGCAATCAGTCCGACCGACTGATGGCAGACCGGTCAAACAGGCACCAGCATGACCAGGTCGGGTTCTTGCGCCCGACACTGTTCGAGGATGAGAGGAACGGTGTCGGCCTCGAGCCGACGAACCGAGTAGATGCCGCCCATGAACGTGGCGTGCTTCGGCGTGAGCGACCCAACTTCACCATCGGCAACCATCGAGCGAAGGACGTCGATGGGGAAGACGCAGTTCGGGTCCGTGCGGGCATCGGCTTGGTCATAGGCGAAGTGGGCGGTCCGGAGGTCATCAGTTGAGACCTCGGAATCGATCAGTCTGATTGAAGTGTCATCGTTGGTGTGGAAAGCAATCTGACCCGCCTCGTACAGACCGCCCGAAGCGACCATCATGATTTTCGACTCGGCGAGGGGCTTCGTGATGCGTGCCCAAGCGGGAGCGGTGTCGGTGCGATCGGCCCAGCGGTACGAGTCGTAGCCGAGCCCGTCGTACAAGCGTTTTGTTTCTCCGATGTAGTCGGCCGGTGCGAGTGGGGAACGACCGGTCTTCATTTCGCTCATGTGCGCCTCCTGGCTACGCCTGGGCTTCGGCGTGAGAAGTCCAGCGCTTGTAGTCAACCTTACCGTTGGCGGCCCGCTCGAGGCTGGCCACAGGAAACACTCGTTTCGGGGCCTTGTAGGCAGCAAGGTGGCTCTTTACATGGGCGATCACGTCGTCTTCGTCGACGCCATCGCCTGTTTCGACGACGGCGATGACCGCTTGTCCGAAGCGGTCGTCGGGGATGCCGACGGCCACCGCATCGCTGATGCCCGGGTGAAGCTTGAGAACCTCTTCGACCTCCTCAGGGAAGATCTTCTCGCCACCACTATTGATGCATACCGAACCGCGGCCCAGCAGGGTGATCGATCCGTCGGCCTCAATGGTGGCGAAGTCGCCGGGAACCGAATAGCGGATGCCGTCAATCACGGGGAACGTGACCGCCGACTTCTCGGGGTCCTTGTAGTAGCCCACAGGGGTGCGGCCCTTGACGCCGACTTTCCCGATATCGCCCGATCCAGCTTCGACCAGGCGTCCGTCTTCGGTGATTACTACAGAGTCGGGGCTGAGGCTGAAGGTGGCAGTCTTGGCTGCGGCTGCGCCGGACGAGACCGATGAACCCATGCCGACGGCCTCCGACGATCCGTATGCGTCGACCAGAACCAGACCGTCGTTGTGCCGGAGGAGGCCCAGCTTTGATTCACTGCTCCACATCACACCGGAAGAGATGATGACTCGGAGCGACGAGATGTCCCAGCGATCAGGCGCCGCGTCGAGTGCCTTCAGGATCGGCTTGGCGAAGGCATCTCCGACAATGAAAGTGCTCTTGACCCGCTGATGGTCGATGACGTCGAGAAACTCGTCGATGTCGAACCGAAGACCCACGAGTGTCACCACCGAGCCGCCCAGCGCAAGTGTGTTCAGCGCGTTGAACAAGCCCGTGCCGTGCATCAGGGGGCACGCGGGCAAGCTAAGCGGCCCGGGTTTGGTGGTCCGAGCTAGGACAGCGGGGGACAGACCTTTGGCGTCGAGGTCAGGGGAAATGGGAAGGGCCTGACGATTGCTCTTGTCTGTCGCCACGAAGAGATCGTCCTGGCGCCACATGACGCCCTTCGGCATACCGGTGGTGCCACCCGTGTACAGGAAGATCAGATCGTCACCGCTGCGACCCTTCGGCCCCCTGACGCTGCCTTCGTGTGGTGTGGCTGCAGCTTCTTCATACGGCGTTGCCCAGTCGGGGCACGAGCCAACCCCGTCGTCGACCCACAGCCAGGTGCGTACTGACGGGACGCGGTCGCGTATCCCCTCGACGACGTCGGTAAACGTTCCCTGGAAGACGACCGCGCTGGCATCGGCGTTTTCCCAGATGTAGACCAGCTCGTCGTCGGCGTAGCGGTAGTTGGTGTTGACGTGCACAAGTGACGCCTTCGAGCAGGCGTAGAAAAGCTCGAGGTACTCAGGGCGGTTGTAGAGGTAGAAGGCCACCTTGTCCTGATGACCACACCCGGCGTCCAACAAGAAGCGGGCAATCCCATCAGCTCGGGTGTCGACTTCCCCCCATGTGAGACTCGCGGCTCCATGAAGTAGCGCCGGAGCCTCAGGGAGAGCAACGGCCACGGATTCGAATACATCGGCATACGTCCAACCAGGCACGGTTGAGAGAGTAGATCTAGACCCCCCAGGGTTCGAATTCGTGGGAGTTTCGGCATAGCGGACAGCTTCGACTGGCCGATGTCGCCGGGAGGCGGATCGTCGAAATAACGCTCAACGCGTCGCGGCTAGCGGTAAGCCCCAGGGCTGGTGAACACCTGACGATGCCACCGACGTGGTGTGCCGATGACGGCTCGCGGGTAATCCTCGAACAGCCACCGTGAGAAGTTTCGACGCGTCCAGGAGGTAAGCCCGGCGGTAGCGATAGCTGCGTTGGCACCGGCTTTCGAACCGAGTGCGGTCGACAAGGTTTGGGCGAGGGCGTGGTCGCGAACCATGCCCTGGGTCAGATGCAGCTCAAACGCCGAGGTGGCCTTCGCTCGGTTCGTCGAGCGCGGGCCAGCGTCGGCGATGACGGAGGCAGCTAGGCGTCCGGTCTCGATCGCCTGGCCGATGCCCTCTCCCGTCATTGGATCGGTTGCGGTGGCCGCGTCGCCAACGAACAACACCCGCTCGGCTGTGAGGGGAGAGCGGCCAAGGCGCGCAGGGATGGGCCAGGCGCTGTGTCGGTTCTCGGCGACGGCCTTTTCGCCGAGGAAGCCGGCGACGTGGGGACGGGCGAGGATTTCTGGCCACAGGGCCTTCATCTGCTGGATCGAGTGATTGCGCCCACGCTGAATCCCGAAGCCGACGTTGGCGCTGCCATCGGCCAGCGGGAACGACCAGATGTAGCCGGGCAAAAGATCTGCGTCGAACCAAACCATCAGGTCGTTGGCGGCCCGACTCGACACATTGCGGAAGTACTGGCGAAAGGCGTGCCACTCGCCCCGGTAGTCGGGAACATTTAGTCCCAACATCCTTCTGGTCGGGGACCACATGCCGTCGGCGGCGACCACGAATTGAGCATCGAAGGTGGTCCCCCCGGCGCGTACCGTGACTCGGTCCGCCGATGGGGAAATGGCCTCGAGGGAAGTCTGCTCGAGCACGCGAGCGCCGCCGGCGCGTGCAAGGTCGACGAGCGCGGCGTCGAGCTCTCGACGCCGGGCGATGGCAGCAAACTGACCGTTGTCTCGGGGCAGCGGGAACATCCGCGACCGCCCATTCGGTGCCGTTATGTGAACGTCGTTGACGACCTTCCAGCTGGGAACGCGGGCAGGGTCGAGTCCGAGCTGGTCGAGATGGCGGAGCGCTCCCGCGGTGAGACCATCACCGCAACACTTGTCGCGCGGGAATGACGCCTTGTCGATCACCGTTACGTCGAGTCCACGTTGCCGGCCCTCGATGGCTGCGGCCGCCCCCGCAGGGCCGGCACCGATTACCAGCAGATCAGATTGGTTTGCTGCCACCCGCGGTCAGCCGTCGCCACTGGTGGTTGGCGATGACGGAGGGGCTGGGGTCGGCACAGGAGTAGTGGTTGTCTCGCCCTCGCCTGCCGTCGTTGGAGTGGTGTCGCCTACCGACGTTGGTGTCGTGTCGCCTACCGATGTTGGCGTGGTGTCGCCAGGCACGGTGGTGGTTGTCGCTGGCGGCACCGTCGGGTTACCCGCACAGTCGAGACCCTGACCAGGCCGGTACACGGCAAACACCGAGTCAATCTTTTCCGTGCCGTCTTCCCATACCCGCTGTCGGGTGGTGGTGACGCGCGTGCAAGCTCCCTGTGAGGTCTCGGTGCGGCCGATGTCTTCGACCTCAATGTGCTTGGTCGAATAAAGGGTGACGGTGATTGAGGTGTCGTCATAGGTCGGCCACACGAGGATGCCGTAGGGCGTGTCGTTGCGAATCTTGAAGTCGGGTTTCGGCCACGAGATGGTGGCCTCCCGGCCACGGGGGTAACGGCTGAAGTAGAGCGAGTGGCTCTGGTATTCGACGAACTCGATGCCAGCGAAGAACGCAGCGTTGAAGATGGTGGTGGTGAACTGACTGACGCCGCCTCCGACTTGAGCCTCGAGTACGCCTCGGGCGATGGCGCCGGCTGGAAGGAACCCTCGCTCCGACGTGCGCTTGCCGACGTAGGCGTTCAGGCTGAAGGTCTCGCCGGGCTTGATGACCGCTCCCTTGACGATGTCGGCCATGAGCTGAATGTTTGTGACTCGGTTCTCACAGCAGCTGTGGTTGGTCGTAAAGGTGGCGACTTCTTCAACGATGCCGAGCACCTCGAGTTCGGCGACACCCTCGGTGCTACCCGAGACAACGGGAGCAAGCTCAACGATGCGTTCGGGAAGTTCGGGCTCGACGTCCTCGTCGTCGTCCGGCGACGAGGCGTCGTCTTGGTCCTCGTCCTCATTCTCGGACGGTTCAGGCAGCGGCTCAGCAAGGGCCGCCTTGAGGGCATCAGCCGACCCCTCCTCGCAGCAAACAACTGACTCCGAAGCGGGAATGATGACCGGCTTGCCGTTCACAACCTCGAAACGGGCCTGTTGATCCTCACTGCCAAGTCCCGTGAATTGCGGCTTCAGCTCGGCGATGAGGGTCGCTTCGTCGAATATCCATACCGGCTCTTCGTCGTCAAAGTTGAGCAGAACCCAGCTGCGCATTTGCTCCGACGAGATCACGGCCTGAGAGGCGAGCACCTGCACAATGATGTCGTCAGCCGTGCGCTCATTGGCCTCGTCTGCGAGCTCGACCAATTGGTCGGTATCGAGGTCTGGTAGCAGCGGCTGTGGATCGAGTGTGAGTTCGTACGGCTGCCCCGCTTCCAACATGTCGGGGAGGGCTTCGGCCATCACGTCGTCAGCCAGCGTTGCCCCGTCGGCTCCGGGAACAACGACGAGTTCTCCGCCGACTATGTCGAGAATCGGTTCGAGGGGCCCGTCCAGCTCATTCTCGACCAGCTGGATGACGGCCTGCGCCGCCGACTCTTTCTCGATCAAGTAAGGGACGTCGAGTTCTTCCTCGCCGAAAAAGCTGCCCAGCCAGCGAAACGGTCGAGCGAGGAAGAAACCACCTCGCCGAGCGGTGAGCGCATCGTCGGCCAGTGTTTCGCCGTCGACGCGAACCCCAAGAGCCACAGGGTCGGTTTCAATGACGCGGTCGCCAACGTTCAGCGTGGCGGAAGCTTGTGACAGGCTGGCAGTGAGATCGCCAGCGACGGCGATGATGTCGTCATGATCGAGTCCGCCAACTGACATGCCGGCGACGGTGATCTTCCTGGCTGCCCGGTCGCCCGAGACGGCGCTGTCGATTCCCCAGCCGGCGACGAGAAGAAGTAAGAGGCCAAGGGTGATGCCCCCTCCGATCATTCCCGCTCGCCGACGCTTAGACATAGTGATCGAGTCTGGCACGGAGAGCAGCACAGTCGGTGTCAGCTTTTCAATGAACGGCGTGGCTGTGACAAGATCCACACGAACGGAGCGGCAGGCAGTGGCCGGCCGCGCTGTATACATCCCGAAAACGACTATCCAGAGGAGTCCCCCGAATCATGAGTCGACTGTGTGAAGGTCGTGTGGTCATCGTCACCGGAGCTGGCCGCGGCATCGGGCGCGAGCATGCGCTAATGATGGCCGAGCACGGTGCGAAAGTGGTCGTGAACGATCTCGGCGGGAACGTCGACGGTACGGGCGACGACGATTCGCCTGCCCAGCAAGTAGCCAACGAGATCGCCGCTATGGGCGGCGAAGCGGTTGTAAACGGCGATGACGTTTCTGATTGGGAAGGCGCTCAGCGTCTGATCAACCAAGCGGTCGAGACCTTCGGCGGCCTCGACGCCGTGGTCAACAATGCTGGCATCTTGCGTGACCGCATGCTCACGAACATGACCGAAGCTGAATGGGATGCCGTTATCAAGGTGCACCTCAAAGGCACCTTCGCTCCATCTCGTTGGGCTGCCGCCTACTGGCGCGAACGCTCGAAGGCCGGGGAAACCAACGACGGTCGTATTATCAACACCACATCGGTGTCTGGTATCTACGGCAACCCGGGCCAGACAAACTACGGCGCGGCCAAGGCTGGCATCGCTTCTTTCACCGTCATCGCGGCTCAGGAGTTGGCACGCTACGGCGTCACCGTGAATGCGATTTCTCCTGGCGCGCTTACCCGCATGACCGAGAATCTTGGGATGGGCGAGATGGACGAGGAGGGCAAGGAAATGATGAGTCCTCGTTGGATCGCTCCGATCGCCACCTGGCTGGTCAGCAAGGAATCGGCTCCGGTGACGGGCCGGGTCTTCCAGGCCAGCGGTCGCGGCCTCGGCATCGCGAACACCTGGCACCAGGGTCCGATGAACGATGCTCTCGACGACCCCACCGTCATCGGCCCTGTCGTGCAGCGGATGATGGGCGAGGCCCAGCCCAACAGCGATATGGCCGGCAAGCCGACGACCGGTCCCGGCTTCCCAACCGCGTACTAGCCAGTTCCTGACCGCTCGGTCAGTTGCCCCGGAACCCAACGAATAACGATCACCTCAGCTCAAGGAGACACACCATGCCCATCAATCACGATGCCGTCGGAGCTAAAGGCGAACCACGCCAAGCTTCATGGGACAAAGATCGTTGCTTGCTCTACGCGGTCGGCGTTGGTGCGGGTGCAGAAGATCCCGTTGGATCCGAACTCGAGTACACCACCGAAAATACCGCCGGTGTCCAGCAGAAGGTGCTGCCCACCTTCGTCGTGGTCAGCGGCTTCACGTCCACCGGCGGAAAGTCGGCAATGTCGGAACTTGGCACGTACGACACCCGCATGATGGTGCATGGCGAGCAGGGCATCGTGTTGCACAAGGAGATCCCGGTCGAGGGCGAGATCGAGACCATCGACGAGATCACCGGGATCTTCGACAAGGGCAAGGGTGCAGTGGTGTCTACGAAGACCGTCGCCACGCTGGTCGGTGAAAGCGATCCGCTCTTCGAGACCACCTCTTCCCTCTTCATCAACGGTGAGGGTGGTTGGGGCGGCGACCGCGGTCCACAAGAAAAGGCAAACGTTGCCCCCGATCGCGACCCTGACGTGACGATCACGTACCAGACCCGAGAAGACCAAGCGCTTCTCTACCGTCTCTCGGGGGACAAGAACCCGCTGCATTCCGACAAGCAGTTCAGCGATGTTGGCGGTTTTCCCCGTCCGATCCTGCACGGTCTGTGCACCTACGGGTTCACGGGACGAGCACTGCTTCACGGCATGTGTGATGGTGACTCCAGTCGTTTCAAGGGTATGGAGGGGCGCTTCAGCTCGCCGGTCATGCCCGGCGAAGCCCTCACCGTCAAAATGTGGGAAAATGGTGATGGCCATGCCATCTTCCAAACTCAGGGCGGCGACGGCCGAATTGTCCTCAACAATGGCGGCCTCACCTACTCCTGAGCCAAACCGGCAGCTCCCATCTCGGGTTTATCCCCGTTGGGCGCTGCCACTTTGGAGAGGTAGCGCGGCCTAGAAGAGTTTTTGTTGCGGTCGTTCAATTCCACGCAGGACGTCATAGTCGACCTCTTGGGTGCCGATGTTGCGGTCATGCGCCAGCGTCTTGGCTTGGGGCTTGATCTCCTGGGCGACGAACATCCCTCGCACCGGAGCGAGATTGGCGTCGCGGTTGAGGAAGTCGAGGTAGCGAGTGAGCTGCTCGACACCATCGATCTCGCCCCGGCGCTTGATCTCAATGGCTACGGTCTGGCCCTCGGAATCTCGACACAGCAGGTCGACCGGCCCCACTTCGGTCGGGAACTCTCGTCGAATCAGCTTGAGGCCCTCTTCCATGTAGTCGGGCTCGACTGCCAGGAGCTCTTGTAGGTGAGCCTCGACGCCGTCCTTCTGGAGGCCGGGGTCGGTGCCGAGATCATGGGCGCTGTCGCTGATGACCTCGTGAAGTGTGATCAGTAGCTCCTCGCCCTTGGGGCTTACCACGGTCCAGTGGTCGTCGTACTCGGTCAGGACGTTGGGCGCATTCATCCAGTTCAAGGGCTTATAGGCACCGCCATCGGCATGGATAGCGACGCAGCCGTCGGCTTTGACCATGATGAGCCGAGTAGCCCGAGGAAGATGAGCGGTGAGCCGACCGTCGTAGTCGACGGTGCACTCTGAAATAACCAAACGCATTCGAACTGTTTAGCCCGCTCGGACCGGCTTTAGTCGACCTTGCGGCCGGTGAGTCGTTTGTGGATGAGGGCCCGCCGTTCCTGAAGCTCTGCGTAGGTGAGCCGGTCTGTGGTGGCGGGATCGACGCCGAATCCGGCCTTCACACCGTCGAGATCGACATCCCAGCTCTCAGCCGGCAAGCCAAGCTGGACTGCGATGGCAGCGCCATGGGTTGTGGCGAAATGTGTTCCGATCTCGGTTACTACTGCGAACATGTCGAGTTCGGGCGCCAGTGAGGCGATGGCACCATCGATGAAGATCAGGTTCTTGACGTAGAGCATCAGAGACTTTGGCATCCGGGCGCCGTAGCCAAGCAGCGCCTTGATGACCCGTTGGAGTTCCTTCACGAGTTGGTCAGGGTCGAGCTGGGTCGGGTCGAGCGGCGGACCGTCTAGGCCAAGATCCTTGATCACCGCCTCGATATCGGTGTCTTCGGGAAGGGCGCCGAGGTCGCGCAGCGCCTCAACCTGGCCCGTGACGTCATTCGTCGTTGCCGTCATCATCATCCGGAGAAAGGCGAGACGTTCCTTCTGGCTGAGGCGTCCGGTGATGCCGAAGTCGAGGAGGGCCGTCCGCCCGTCGGCCATCACGAACAGGTTCCCGCCATGGAGGTCTCCATGGAAGATGCCGTGGAGGAATGCCCCTTCGAGAAAGCCGAGCATGCCGGTCTTGATCACTGCGTGGGTGTCGACGCCTGCGTCCTTCATTCCCGCGACGTCGTCGAACTTGAATCCGCTGAGCCTCTCCATGACCAAGATGCGTTGAGTGACATGCTCAGGATGGGGTCGAGGAATCACGAAGCCACGTTGGTCGAGGTCGACCATCATCTTGGCGACGTCGAGCATGTTGGCCGCCTCCACTCGGAAGTCGAGTTCCTCAACGATTGTCTCGGCGAAGAGCTCGACCAATGCAGGGGGATTGGCCAACGCTGAAACGGGGATTCGGCCGACCAAGAACTGGGCCAGCCAGGCGAGCACCCGGAGGTCTCGTTTCACGAGGTCGTCTATGCCCGGTCGCTGAACCTTCACCACGACGCTCTCGCCCGTACGCAGTACGGCGGCGTGAACCTGGGCGATCGATGCGGCCGCGAGCGGGGTTGGCTCGAAGGATCGGAAGATCTCGTGCATTGGTCGCCCGAGCTCGGCCTCGACTACCGACACAACGGTTTGGTAGGGCTCGGCGGGAACTTGATCGCGGCACTTCTTGCACTCGTCGACAAGCTCGCGGGGAAACACGCCCTCGCCGGCGCTGATGATCTGCGCCAACTTGATGTATGTAGTGCCAAGCTTCTCCGCCGACTCGCGCACACGCCGCGAAATGTCGGCTCGAGAATGGCTCTTACCCCGAGCGGTTACGGCCCAGATAGCGACGGCCACGCCGAGAATGCGAATGACTGTGAAGGCGCGGGCGACGGGTGGAAACCACGGAGGCTTCGTGAGCCGAGGAAGGAGACGGGCCTGCTCGCGGCGCAGCGATGGAACGCGGCGGAGCCAGGTCGCGTCGAGGTCGGCAACACTCCAGGGTGGGTGATCGCTGAAAGCACCAACGTGCAGATCGTCGGTAGCCATCAGTAGTTCGGTGGCAACTTGTTGACGAGGGCTTCGACGCCTTGGCGATACTCGGAGTGTTTCATGAGCTTGTCGAGCAAACGTAGCGATTCCGTGATTGACGTTCCGACGTCACGATGAAGGTCGAGATAGACCTGCTGGCGTGTCTCGCGCAGTGACCCGGCTGCCACCGAGCTGGCGAGTTGTTCGGCGTATTCGAGTGTGCGAGGAAGCAGCTCTTCGGCGGGGTGAATGGCGTTGATGAATCCCCACTCGAGTGCCTCTTCGGCCAACATCACCCGCGAAGTCATCAACACGTCCATGGCTCGGGTGAGGCCCATGACGCGAGGCAGGATCCACGAGAGTCCGTACTCGGGTGGCAGGCCGAGCTTGCCATGAGCGGTTGTGAACTTTGCTCCGGGGGTCGCGAAACGAAGATCGGCGAAAGCGGCAAGGGCCATGCCGATGCCGGCGGCGGCTCCGTTCACCGCGGCGATCACCGGTTTGCTGAGACCGAAGTGAGCAGCGAATGGTTGATCGAAATCAGGCGACAGGCCGTAGCCGGGATTGGCCTGCTCATCAGAAAGGCCCCGGTCGTAGCCGCCCTTTTCGACATGTCCCTCGAGGGCTTGACTGTCGCCACCGACACAGAAGCGGTTTCCTGCTCCGGTGACGACGATGACCCGGACTGCGGGGTCAGCATCGGCTTGGCTCAGGCACCACCGGTACTCGGTGTCGATCCGGCCCGTCCAGGCATTTCCTCGTTCGGGCTTGTTGAGAGTGATCAGACCAACGCGCCCGACGACCTCGTAGGTCGTAGCCTTCAGCTCCACAGAACTTCCCCGTTCACTTGTTGAGAATCTCGAGCGACCGTTCGACCCATTCGGGTCGACAGATCAGAAGATCGGGCAGATAGGTGTCGGCGTTGTTGTAAAGGAGCGGCGATCCGTCGAGGCGTGAGCAGTGCAGCCCGGCAGCAACGCACACGGCCACCGGCGCGCAGTTGTCCCACTCGTACTGTCCACCGGAGTGGGCGTAGATGTCAGCCTCACCTTGCAGAACGGCCATGGCCTTGGCCCCCGCCGAGCCCATCTCGATGTACTGAGCCCCCAACTCTTCGGCCAACGTGACGGCCGCAGGCGGTCGGCGGGTTCGACTCACGATGACGCGCGGGGCGTCGGGACTCTGCGCCGGCAGCAGCGGCGCGTCCACCGTGCTGAACGTCACGCCCTGAGCTGGCAGGGCGACTGCGCCGGCGATCGGTAATCCATTGGTCACCAGAGCGATGTGGACGGCCCAATCGCTTCGGCCGGCTTCGGAGAACTCGCGAGTGCCGTCAAGCGGGTCGACGATCCATACCCGGTTGGCATTGAGCCGACCGAGATCGTCCTTGCCTTCCTCGGACAGAACCGCGTCATCGGGTCGAAGTTCAGCCAACCGCTCGACGATCAGGTTGTGCGCTGCTTGGTCGCCAGCATCCTTGAGTTCGCCGGTACTGACACCGTCGGCCACCTTCTGGCGGCGGACATTGAGGAGCAGGGCACCGGTTTCGGTGGCCAGGTCGTGAGCCAGTCGGTGGTCATCAGCAGTCGCGGTCATCTTCGCGACTGTATTGCGGTGGGGTCGGATTGCCGTGCCATGCCGCTCTGCTGTGCGAAGTCGGGCAGTGTCCCTCGCCGCTCGGTGCTAGGTCTTCTCTTCGGGAACGCCGTAGGGCGAGTCAACTTCGCCGTAACACTCGAGGTGATAGTGCTCGACCCGCTTCCACGCGCCCTTTTCGTAGATGTTGCAGATGACCTGCTGGTCGCGCTGTCGGGCCCGGAATTTGACCTGCTTGTCACAGCGCCTGCAGTCGACCATCGATCCAGCCTCGATCAGGCGCACGACGGCGCGGCTGGTGGGCTGGACCTTGACGGCGCTGGTGGATGCAGATCTTGGAGCCATGCCTTTTTATCGGCATGCCGGAAGTGGTCTTTAACGCGTCAACGGGTGAGTGGTTTGTAGGTAACGGGAGCTGGGCCGGCGTCGGCCCCCAACTCGGCCTCAATAAACTCGGCGTATTCCGAGAAGTTGCCCTCGAACCAACGCACCTGCGAGTTGCCCTCGAAGGCGAGGATGTGGGTAGCAACCCGGTCGAGAAACCATCGATCATGGCTGATCACGACGGCGCAACCGGGAAAGCGCTCGAGCGCATCTTCGAGCGCTCGCAGCGTGTCGACATCGAGATCGTTCGTTGGCTCATCAAGGAACAGCACGTTGCCGCCCCGCCGCAACATCTTGGCCAGGTGTAGACGATTGCGTTCGCCACCCGAAAGGACACCGACCTTCTTCTGCTGATCGGCTCCCTTGAAGTTCAGCGAAGCGACGTAGGCCCGGCCGTTGATCTCTTTGCCGCCGACCTCGATGTTGTCGAGTCCGTCGGTTATCTCCTGGTAGATCGTCTTGTCGGGATCGAGGGTGTCGCGCGACTGATCAACATAGGCCAACTGCACCGTGGCGCCGATGGTGATGGAACCTTCGTCGTGCGTGAGATCCCCGTCGCCGGTGGCCGCCTTGATGAGCATGTTGAACAACGTGGTCTTGCCGGCACCGTTGCCGCCTATGACGCCGACGATGCCGGCTGGCGGAAGAGAGAACGATAGATCTTCGATGAGCAGACGATCGTCGAATGCCTTGCTGAGGTTTTTGACCTCGATCACTTGATCGCCCAACCGCGGACCGGGAGGGATGTGAATCTGGACCTTCTCTTCTTGAGGATCGTAGGCCTCGGCTTCGGCCTGCAACGTCTCGTAGCTGGATAGCCGCGCCTTGCCCTTCGCTTGCCTGGCCTTGGCTCCCATCCGAACCCAGTCGAGCTCGCGAGACAGGGTGCGCTTGCGAACCGCCTGAGCTCGTTGCTCAGAGTCGAGTCGGTCCGCCTTTTGTTCGAGCCAGCTCGAGTAGTTCCCCTCGAAAGGGATCCCCTTCCCTCGGTCGAGTTCCAGAATCCACTGGGCCACGTTGTCGAGGAAGTACCGATCGTGGGTGATGGCAACCACGGTGCCGGGGTACAGGCTGAGATGGCGCTCGAGCCAACTAACTGATTCGGCGTCGAGGTGGTTGGTTGGCTCATCCAGCAGAAGGAGGTCGGGCTGGGACAGGAGCAAACGACACAGTGCCACTCGGCGACGTTCGCCACCGGACAGGTTCTCGACGCCTGCGTCACCGGGAGGTAGCCGTAGGGCCTCCATAGCGATCTCGATGGTCCGCTGGAGATCCCAACCTTGGACCGCTTCGATCTTGGCCTCGAGGTCAGCTTGGTCCACACCGAGCTTGTCGTAGTCGGCGTCGGGGTCGGCCCAGCCGGCCAGGACTTCCTCGTAGCGAGCCAGGAGAGTCACCGTCTCACCGGCCCCGTCCATCACGTTGCCCCGGACGTCCTTGCCGGGGTCGAGCTGCGGTTCCTGTTCGAGATAGCCGGCGACGAAGTCAGGTGTGAGCCTGGCGTCACCGGTGAATCCGTCATCGAGGCCGGCCATGATGCGAAGCAGCGAAGACTTGCCGGCGCCGTTGGATCCGAGAACGCCGATCTTGACACCGGGGTAGAACGACAAGGAGATGTTGTCGAGCACCTGTCGGTCGGGCGGATGAAATCGTCCGACCTTGTGCATCGTGTAAATGAACTGAGCAGCCACAGGCAGGAGGCTACCGACCGCCACCCGGACGCGGGACAGCCCCGGCCGAGGCCGGGGCTGTCCGCATTTCGTTTCGGCTGGCGCCTAGCGCTTTTTGGCTGGCGTCTTCTTCGCAGCTTTCTTGGCTGGTGCTTTCTTTACGGCTTTCTTGGCCGTTGCTTTCTTGGCTGGTGCTTTCTTTACGGCTTTCTTGGCCGTTGCCTTTTTGGCTGGTGCTTTCTTTACGGCTTTCTTGGCCGTTGCCTTTTTGGCTGGTGCTTTCTTTACGGCTTTCTTGGCCGTTGCCTTTTTGGCTGGTGCTTTCTTCACAGCCTTGACGGCCTTCTTGGTCGTGGCCTTCTTCACCGCCTTCTTCGCGGTGGTCTTCTTGGCCGGCGCCTTCTTCGTTGCCT
>JBLINY010000095.1:0-18108 GCA_047638695.1 Acidimicrobiales bacterium
ACCGAAATAAATGCTTCGCTGGCCGAAGGCGAAGCGAGCCCCGTCGTGATCGTCGGCATCTTGTTCGTGCTGATTGGTTTCGCATTCAAGGTCTCAGCGGTTCCGTTCCACACCTGGGCTCCTGACACCTACGAAGGTGCCCCCACCCCTGTCACTGCGTTCTTGGCCGTTGCTTCGAAGGCCGCTGGTTTCGTTGCGCTGCTTCAACTGGTGTTCGTTGGTTTCTTGGGCCGTGCAGATGTTGTCGAGCCGTTCTTCTGGATCCTCGCCGCGCTAACGATGACCATCGGCAACCTGATCGCCCTGCGCCAGACCAACATCGTTCGCCTCTTGGCCTACTCGGGTATTGCTCAGGGTGGCTTCATGCTGGTGCCGTTCGCGGTTGCCGGCGATGCCACTGAGCTCGCTCAGCAGTCAGTGGTCGTCTACTTGATCATTTACGCCTTCATGAACTTGGGTGCCTTCTCGATCGTGTTGGCGGTGTCACGCAAGACCCGTTCCGGGGAGATCGAGTCGATGAGTGGACTCTTCCACTACGCCCCAGGGCTGACGGCTCTGATGACCTTGTTCCTCGCGTCGCTCGCTGGCATCCCACCAGCAGGTGGTTGGTTGGCCAAGTTCACCGTGTTCCGTGCGCTGCTTGATGCCGGTTCGGCTTCGGCGGTTCTGCTGGCGGTCATCGTGGCAATCAACACGGTCATTGCCTTCGCTTACTACGCACGAGTGCTCATGGCGATGTGGTTCAGCCCGGTCGCTGAAGGCGACGATCGGCCGATTGAAGTCACAGGTTCGATCAGGGCAGCGCTCGGTATCACCGCGTTGGCCACCCTGGTCTTTGGTGTGCTCGGCAACTTCGTCGGACACTTTGGTGAAGTCATAGTGCTGGCTCAGCACGGCATCTTCCATCTGTAGGCCCGGTTCGATCTGATGCTTCGATTCGATCGGTGGGTCGACGAGGCCCTCTACGGCCCGGACGGGTTCTATTCCACGACGGGCCGCGCCGGCACAGCCGACGGCGACTTTGTCACCAGCGTCGAATCGGGCACCCTCTTCGCTGAAGCCCTCGCTGTACAAATCGACGCTTGGTGGCACGAGCTGGGTCGACCTGATCCGTTCGTCATCGTCGAAGGCGGTTCGGGTGTCGGCACCCTGTGTCGCAATCTGTGGGCGGCGGTGGATGACTGCCGTGAGGCATTGCGTTATGTGATGGTCGAGCGCAGCGTACGTCAAAGAACGTTCGCGTTCGACCGTGTGGTGAGCGAAGCCTTCATCGATATCGCGGAAGTGCCCTTGGCGGCAGTTGCCGACCTTCCAACTGGTCCGCTCACTGGAGTGGTGATCGCGAACGAACTTCTCGACAACGTCTCGAGTCGGGTGGTTGAACGAACTGCCGACGGCTGGTCAGAGCTGTTCGTCGACGACGGCGAACCGGTCCTGGTTCCCGCCGACGAGGCTGCGTCGCGAATGGCTTCAAGTCTGATGTCCGGCGCCGCCGTCGGCACCCGGATCCCACTCCAGGTCGGCGGAGCAGTGTGGATTACCAAGGCGCAGCGGCTTCTGGAGCGGGGCAAGATCGCCGTTTTCGACTACGGCGCACCCACCGCTGAATTGGCCGAACGCGGCTGGCCGGAATGGGTTCGCACCTACCGCAACCATCGCCACGGTGCAGGGTTGTTCGAAGCTGTTGGCCAACAGGACATCACCTTCGATGTGGCCACCGACCAGCTTCCAGGTGCGCCGATCATCACGACACAGGCCGACTGGCTTCGCTTAGTTGGCATCGACGATCTCACTGCCACTTCCCGTGAAGCCTGGGAGACCGGCAGGGCCAAGCCCGATCGAGCCACCCTCGCAGCCCGAGTCCGTCTCGACGAAGCCGCCGCCCTTCTCGATCCAGCAGCCCTGGGCGGTTTCTTCGTCGCCACCTGGGACCTCGTCGCTCCGCGGCCCTAGGGGATCTCCTCACTGTCGTTGCTTCGGCCCGGGCGCCTCACTCACTTACCGACTTACTCGCCGGCGTTCGTAACTCGCCGGTGTACGGGATTACTTCGAGCCGGAGCCTTGGGATTGGATCCGGGCCGAGTTTGAGGGCGCTGGTCCTGAACGATCGGTGGCGGGGGATTACGGTTATAGCCGTGCAACAGGCGGAACAGATATTCAGCGGTGCGTCGCTCGATGGGTTGGGTCCGGCGCTGTCGCGTTCGAGGTGGACTCTTGTCGATCTCGTACGGGTCCAGGCACAACAGCACGGGGAACGGCAGTTCATGTCGTTCGAGGATGGGGCGAGCCTGACGTTCGCCGAGCTGGATCGAGTCACTGATCAGGTGGCGACGGCCCTGGCCGAGTTGGGGCTGGAACCTGGCGATCGTCTGCTCGGGCTCCTCACCAACAGCCGGGCATTTATGGTCCTGATGATCGCCACCCACAAACGGCGGGCGATCTTTGTACCTTTGAACACCGAGCTGAAGGGCGCCTTCCTCGAACACCAGGTTCATAACAGCGAACCTCGCATTGTCGCTGTCGACGCCGAACTTCTCGGTCGTTTTGACGCAGTCGACACTTCGGGCATCGACATGACCGCGACAGTCGTTGTTGGGGACCAGCTCGACAGCACGCTGCCCGACTCGCTGGCGCACACGGAGCTCCTTGGCTTCGGCGAGCTCGAACAGCGAGCGACCGACCCTGAGCAGCTGTTGAAGCCAGAGCCTTCCGACGTATGCACGATCATGTACACGTCAGGCACCACTGGCCCTGCGAAGGGCGTGCTGATGCCCCAGGGTCACTGCTACCTGTTTGGCCTGGGCACCGTCGGGGCGATGGATCTCACCAAGGACGATCGCTACTTCTGCTGCATGCCGCTGTTTCACGCCAATGGTCTGTTCATGCAGGTGTACGCGTGTCTCGTCGCGGGCGCTTCAATCCACGTCGTCAAACGATTCAGCGTCGGCAGTTGGCTCGACACGGTCATCGAGCAGAACGCCACTATGACAAACGCTCTCGGCGTGATGCCCGAGTTCATCTACCGCAGCCCGCCCTCCGACCGTGATCGTTCGCATCAGTTGAAGAAGATCATGGCCATCCCGATCGCCGAAGAATGGGGCGAGGCGATGGAGGAACGTTTCGGCGTGACCCTGGTGCAGGGCTTCGGCATGACCGAAGTCAACATGGTCGCGTTCAGCGACCCAGCCGATCCGGTTACCCCAGGCTGTTCGGGGCCGCCGCTTCGCGAATACTTTGATGTGATCATTGGCAACCCCGCCACCGATGAAGAGCTCGCAGTGAACGAAGTGGGTGAGATCCTGATCCGGCCGAAGGTTCCGTCGTGTTTTAACGTCGGCTATTTCAAGATGCCCGACAAGACGGTCGAGGCCTGGCGCAACTTGTGGTTCCACACCGGGGATGCCGGGCGCATGGACAGCCAAGGGCGGCTCCATTTCGTTGACCGGCTCAACGATCGAATCCGCCGGCGGGGTGAGAATATTTCGAGCTACGAACTGGAGCAGGTCCTCAACGATTTCCCCGGGGTGACCGAGAGTGCGGTTGTTGGCCTGCGGGTCGAAGGCGCCGGCGGCGAAGAGGAAATCAAGGCCGTCGTTGCCATCTCTGGCGAGGCACCTGATCCGGTCGATTTCCTTGACTGGTGTGGGCCGCGAATGCCGCGGCACACCGTTCCCCGCTACCTACAGTTCGTCGATGAGCTCGACAAAACCGCTTCGGGCAAGATCCGCAAGCAGGCACTACGTGACGAGGGTGTAGCGGCTGAGGTGTGGGACCGAGAGTCAGTGGGATATGTGGTGGCTCGCTGATTCATTAGCCGTGAGCGTTCTTGTAGGTGGCGAGGGCGCGCTCACGGGCCGCGGAGTGATCCACGACCGGGAACGGATAGTCGCTGCCGAGTGTCACATCGGCAGTCGCTAGGTCGAGAGGCGCCGCCTTCCATGGCGCATGTACGTCTCTCGCTGCAACTCCGGCCAGTTCGGGCACCCATTGCTTGATGTAACGGCCGTTCGGGTCGAACTTCTTGCTCTGGGTGATTGGATTGAAGATCCGGAAGTACGGTGCAGCATCGGGTCCAGTGCCAGCAATCCATTGCCAATTGCCGACGTTCTGCGGAACATCGCCATCGAGCAACTCTCGGCGGAAGTGGGCCTCGCCGATACGCCAATCCACGAGTAAGTGTTTGACGAGGAACGACCCGACGATCATCCGGACCCGGTTGTGCATCCAGCCGGTAGATGCGAGCTCTCGCATGCCGGCGTCGACAATTGGGTAGCCGGTGGTTCCGGTCTTCCAGGCCTTGATGTCGTCGTCGTCGTTGCGCCACTGGAGGTTCCGATACTTCGGATTCACCGGCTCGGTAGTGAGCTCAGGCCGCACGTGCAGGGTGTGAGCCCACCAGTCGCGCCAGGCGAGTTGTCGGACGAACCCAGCGCGCCCTGCGGTGTGTCCGCCGATGACGTCGGCGACCGTACGAGGTGACAGGGTGCCGAACCGTAGATCGGTCGATAGCTGCGATGTGCCGTCGACCCCGGGGATGTCTCGCAGATCTAAATAGTCGTCGACCTTGCTGTTGAAATCGTGCAGCCGGTCATGGGCAGCTGATTCTCCGGCATCCGGATCAGGCCGCACGTCGGCTCTGGACCACTCACCAGGATCGCTAGCGAGCGCTGCGTCGCCGGCATCGGGCCAAGGGTTTGGATCGGTCGTCGTCCAGACCTTGCTGAATGGGGTGAATACCTGGGACACGGTGCCCTTGCTCGTGAGGATGTCGCCAGGTCGGTGGTAGAGCGACCCCCACCAACCGCGAAAGTCGGTTCCCATTTCGGTCACCTGGCTTTCGACGAGGGCGTCGCGAGCAGTCGCAAACGGTGTGACGTCGAGGTTGAGGTGAAGTGCAGCAGCGCTGGTTTCGACCAGGATTCGGCTCAACGCCTTATCTGGGCGCCCGGTCTCGACCCGTAGACGCCCACCGCGCTCAGCGATCGCGGCGTCGAGACAGAGCAGCTCGCTTCGGAGGCGATTGGCGCGACGGGAGCTGGTGGCCAGCAGCCGAGCGTCGAGAACGAACAGCGCTACCACGAAGTCGTGAAGCGAGAGGGCGTCATTCCACGCCGGGTTGTCGAGCAGGCGCAGGTCTCTGCGAAACCACATGACGCCAGTCGTCATTCGTTGTCTCCTGTTCAAGGCTGAAATTCGACAGTACGGGGCGGCGAGATTCGACGTGAACTCGGCCGCCACTCCAATGACGCCGACACGTCAGATTTAGTCCGGCGACCTTGAGCAGTAGTGTGCAGGACGGGTTGCTACACAGCTGACAGGGAGACCGGGGATGTCTGAGCCGACGATTGAGGACTACTACACCGAGGATCGGGTCTTCCCGCCTTCAGCGGAGTTCAAGGCACAGGCGCTGGTCGCCGATCGTTCGTTGTACGAAGAGGCTGAGGCTGATCGCCTCGGGTTCTGGGCCCGTCAGGCTCGGGAGCTTGTCAGCTGGTACGAGGACTTCGATCAGGTTCTCGATTGGCAGCTGCCGTTCGCCAAGTGGTTTGTCGGCGGCAAGCTCAACGTCTCCTACAACTGCCTCGACCGTCATGTTGACGCCGGCTGTGGCGACAGGGTCGCCTTCCATTGGGAGGGCGAGCCGGGAGACACCCGCACGATCACCTATAGCGACTTACTGGCAGAGGTCAGCAGCTTCGCCAATGTGTTGAAGGGGCTCGGCGTTGAGAAGGGCGATCGGGTCTGCATTTATATGCCGATGATTCCCGAGTTGCCCGTCGCAATGTTGGCTTGCACCCGTATCGGTGCTGCTCATTCGATCGTTTTCGGTGGCTTTTCTGCGGACTCCCTCGCGGATCGTTGCAACGACGCTGAGGCGAAGGTGCTCATCACTTCCGACGGCGGCTATCGCCGAGGTGATCCGTTTGGTCTCAAGGTCGTTGCCGATGAGGCCTGCCTCACCAGTCCGACTATCGAGAGCGTCGTGGTGGTCGAACGCACCAGCCAGGAGGTGGCGTGGGAAGACGGTCGCGATCACTGGTATCACGAGCTCATGGCGAGCGCGTCAACCGACTGCCCACCCGAACACATGGACTCCGAGGATCTCCTTTACCTGCTGTACACCTCGGGTACCACGGCGAAACCCAAGGGCATTATGCACACCACGGGTGGCTACCTCACCCAGGTGGCGTTCACCCACAAGTACATCTTCGACCTGAAACCCGATGACGACGTGTATTGGTGCGCGGCCGACATCGGCTGGGTAACGGGGCACAGCTACATCGTTTACGGACCTCTCACGAACGGCGCCACATCCGTGATGTACGAGGGGACCCCGGACACTCCTCGCCCTCAGTTCCGCGAAGGCGATCGGGCCGATTGGCCTAAAGACCGACTGTGGGACATCGCTGAACGTTATGGCGTCACCCAGCTCTACACGGCGCCCACTGCCATCCGCACATTCATGAAGTGGGGCGCACAAGAGGTCGAACGCCACGATCTTTCCAAGCTGCGGGTCCTCGGCACGGTGGGCGAGCCTATTAACCCTGAGGCATGGATGTGGTACCACGAACACATCGGCGGCGAGCGCTGCCCGATTGTTGACACCTGGTGGCAGACCGAGACTGGTGGTCACATGATCACCCCGATGCCAGGCGTCACCACTACTAAACCTGGCTCGGCCGTCGGGCCGATTCCTGGGGTGGTCATGGAAGTCGTCGATGATGACGGCAACAAGGTCGAGCGTGGCGGCGGCTACCTCACCATTACTGAGCCATGGCCGGCAATGTTGCGTGGCATCTGGGGAGATCCAGAGCGCTACATGGAGACGTACTGGAGCACGTACGAAGGCAAGTACTTCGCAGGTGACGGGGCAAAACTCGACGAGGACGGTTACCTGTGGCTGCTTGGCCGGGTCGATGACGTCATGAACGTTTCAGGGCACCGCATCTCGACCGCCGAGGTCGAGTCAGCACTCGTTGACCACCCAGCTGTTGCTGAGGCGGCCGTCGTGGGCGCCAATGACGAAACCACCGGGCAGGCCATTGTCGGCTACGTGATTCTGCGTGGGACCCATGAAGCGTCGCCCGAGCTCGGCGAGGAGATCCGCCAGCATGTCGCCAGCAAACTTGGTGCTATCGCCCGACCGAAGGCGGTTGTTCTGGTCCCTGATCTGCCGAAGACTCGTAGTGGCAAGATCATGCGTCGCCTCTTACGCGACGTTGCCGAGGGTCGCAAGCTTGGCGATACGACCACCCTGGCTGATGCGTCGGTTGTGGATGAGATCCGCCGCCGGGCCGAAGAAACACCACAAGAGGACTGATCGCCCTGAAAATTCCGCACCATTGGCGGTGGCGTGGGGCTGAAGTCGAGCCGAGCACCTGTGCGGTGGTCGACATCGATGGTGTCCTCGCAAATGCCGCCCATCGACAGCACCATCTTGATTCGCCGTGGCGGAACTGGGATGCGTTTTTCTCCGACGCTGACGGCGACGATGTATTTGTCGAAACAGCGGTAATGCTCGGGTTGCTCGATCCCGACGTTGCCGTGGTGTTGCTTACCTCGCGCCCAACCTGGATTCAGAAGATCACGGTCGAGTGGCTGAAAAAGTTCCACATTCGCTGGGACCTCCTCATCATGCGACCGCCGGGTGACTACCAACCGTCTCCAGGCTTCAAGCGCTACGAGCTGCTCGAGCTACAGAAGATTGGCTACGACGTGATGCTGGCCATCGACGACGACATGCGCAACGTCCGGATGTATCGCAACGAAGGACTCCCGACCCTGTACCTAGAGTCGGGCTACCACCCCCACTGATGGACGCTGGGAGCGAGTCGCGAGGCTGAGTTGGTGTGCGGGTTGTGAGCGCCAGCGAACAAGTCGGTAAGTGAGGAGCTCGCCCAGCGAGCGACCAACGTCAGTCTCGGAAGTTGTTGAACTGCAGGGGGATGTCGAAGTCGTTGTCTTTGAGAGCGGCGATGGTTTCCTGAAGCTGGTCACGCTTCTTGCCGTTCACCCGCAGCTGCTCGCCCTGAGTCTGGGACTGGATGCCCTTGATACCGAGGGCCTTGATGAACTTGTTGATCTCTTTGGCTTTGTCGGACGAGATCCCGGCCTGCAGTTTGGCGACCTGGCGCACGGTCGCCCCGGCTGCTTCTTCGACGCCGCCGAATTCGAGGCTTTTTAGGCTGACCTGACGGCGAACGAACTTCTCTTCGACGACCTGACGGAGGGCAATGAGGCGATCTTCGCTGACTGAACGCATGGTGAGTTCGTCGTCGCCGAGCTCGATCGATGAGCCCGTGCCCTTGAAATCGAATCGATTGCCGATCTCGCGCGCTGCCTGGTCCACAGCGTTACGGACCTCTTGCATGTCGAGTTCGGACACCACATCAAATGAAGCCATCAGAGTTCCCTTCGGTGAGCCGTCCCGAACGCTACTGCCGGTAGGGAAGTTCGTTGACATCTGATTTCGGAAACGGCGCCGTGAGTCGCTATTGTTCACTCCGTTGGGTCGGTGCCCGAGCGGCCAATGGGAACGGGCTGTAAACCCGTCGGCGAGAGCCTACGGAGGTTCGAATCCTCCTCGGCCCACATCTGAGAGCCCCGAGCGCTTGTCGCTCGGGGCTCTCTTCGTTTTGGCGCCTGGTCAGGTCTCGGGGGTGGGGGTCGACTGGTGGCACGATGGTTGAAATGAGCAGCAACACGCCCAAGGGTCACCGGACGTTCATGTGGGCGATGATCGGTGCGCTTGCTGCTTGTCTGATCGTCGGCCTGGTGGTGCCAATGGATCGTTTGGACGGCAAGGGCTGGCCTGCTCGTGCCGTGACGTATCCAATCTCTGCGTTGATCGCGCCCTCGGTGTGGCACCTCCGTGGACGACGTTCGATCTTCCCGTACCTGTCCAATGGGTTGCTGGTCACCCCGTTCATGCTTGACCTGGCTGGCAACCTCTTTGGCTTCTTCGACAACGTGACTAATTTCGATGACGCCCTCCACTTTTTTAATTGGGCTTTCCTGGTGGCTGCTGTGGTGGTGTTGATGGGCGGGCTCGGGCTGGCACGTTGGAACTTGGCCGCTCTCGGTACTGGATTCGGTGGAGTGGCGATCGTGCTGTGGGAGTTCATGGAGTACGTCGTGCAGGAGACGGGCACGACTGGGCTGAACCTGACGTACGTCGACACGATCTCGGATCTGATGCTCAGCACAGCAGGGGGAGCGATCGGAGCGTGGGTGGCCATCCTGGTGATGCAGCGGACGTCCGCCGTGCATGTCTAACGATCGTTTAGTAGAATTGGGTACACGTTTCGAAGGAGGAGCTGTGCAACATCAACCGATCACCTGGACCGTTGGGCCGCTGAGCCAGAGTGAACACGCTCAAATCCACGTTCTCTACGACGAGGCATTCCCCGGGATGGACAGCGTGCTTGACTCGCTCGGCGATCATGCCGAGGTGTTGTCGGCTCACGATGAGGGTGAACTCGTTGGCTACTTAGTGGCCACCCAGTCGGGCACAGATCGAGTTGAGCTCTGGGAGCATGTTGTTGCCCACGGTCATCGAGGCCGTGGAGTGGGCCGTGATCTACTGACACATCTCATCAATCATCTTCCGGGCGAGGACTTGGTAGTGGTCGATCCGGCCGGTCTGCTCGATGGGCAACGTTTGGCTGACTACTACGGCCACGCCGGCTTTCGGGTTGCTCCGTCTGGCGAGATGCAGGCCCGAGTCACCGAAATCGGGGAGGCGCTCTCCAGAGTGTGAGAGCTGGGCCAACGAGCCCTGCCAGCCGGGCGCGAGTACCGTTCAGGCATGGGGGAATTTTGTAGTACTGAACGTGACGGGAACGTGTTCATCGTCACCATTAACCGGCCTGAGCGGATGAACGCGTTGCACCCGCCTGGGAACGCTGAAATGTCGGACGTTTTCGACGAGTTTCAGAACGATCCTGACCTTTGGGTTGCGATCGTCACGGGCGCTGGAGATCGGGCGTTTTGCGCTGGAAACGATCTTCGGTACCAAGCCGAGGGCGGCGACCGCTCGGCCGCTCCTGCCAGCGGGTTCGGGGGACTTACGGCCCGTTGGGACCTCGACAAGCCCGTTATCGCAGCAGTGAACGGTGTGGCGATGGGCGGCGGTTTCGAGATCGCACTGGCATGCGACATCATCATCGCCAGCGAGAACGCCAAGTTGGCGTTGCCCGAGCCCAAGGTCGGCCTCGCTGCATTGGCAGCGGGCGTACATCGCCTGCCCCGTCAGATCGGTCTGAAGCAGGCCATGGGCATGATGCTCACTGGGCGTCATGTTCCTGCGGCCGAAGGTAAAGAACTCGGCTTCGTCACCGAAGTGGTGCCTGCGGGCGAAGCTCTCAATGAGGCCAAGCGCTGGGCAGCGATGATTCTGGAATGCTCGCCCATGTCGATTCGGGCAACGAAGCAGGCCGCTATGCAGGGTCTTAACGAAGCCGGCGTTCGGGCCGCACATGAGGGCCAGTACGAGGCTGTTAAGGCCATGGCGAAGAGTGACGATTACATCGAAGGCCCGCGGGCCTTCTCCGAGAAGCGGCCACCACAGTGGAAGGGCAGGTAATTGCCACTCAGCGAAAAGGCCACCACCCTCGTTGCCGAGGCGATGGACGACATCAGGGCAATCGATGCTGCGGGCGTCGATCGCAACGCTGTCGAATCGATTCGCGACCGTCTCCTTGAACTCGCCGCGCATCGCAGCGAGTTCTCCGGCAAGGCCTTTCCGGCTCCAGGTCTCGACGAGGACAAGAAGAGCGCGATGTATCGCATCGCTCAGGATGACGACGATCGTTTCGCCTTGTACGTGAGTTCGGTCGCCGACAAGTCAGCTGCGCCGCCTCATGACCACACGACGTGGGCCGTCATCGTCGGTATCGAAGGTCAGGAACGCAACGTCCGGTACTCAGGCGTGGCGAAGGGCGGAGCGCCAGAACCTGAATCTGAGTTCGTAGTCGAAGAGGGCACTGGCATCGCGTTCTTGCCCGATGACGTGCATTCCATCCACATCGATGGCGGGGCACTCAACTTCCACTGCTACGGATTGGCGCTCGAAGAACTCCACTCCCGTAACTACTGGAACAAATCGACCGAGGAATGGAAAGTCTTCAACGCGGTTTCTGACATTCGCGAAGGACGTCGTTGAGCATTTTCGCTACCCGAATTTCCGTCGATGACCTAGTCAGCGCGCTTGGTGACGGATCTGAGATGGCCTTGATCGACGCCCGCGAGCAGGGCGCATACAGCGATTCGCATCTTCTGTTCGCCGTGAACGTTCCCCGTTCTCGGGTCGAGCTGCGTTCGCCCCGGCTGATACCACGACGCGATACCCGTATCGTCGTTGTCGACACAGGTGGGGGAGAGGCCGACGACGTTGCTCGGTCTCTGACCACTCTTGGCTGGACTGACGTTGCTGTGCTCGATGGCGGCAACGACGCGTGGGCGGCTGCTGGGCACGAGCTGTATTCCGGGGTGAATGTGCCGTCGAAGCTGTTTGGCGAGCTGGTTGAACATCACTACGGCACCCCGCACGTAAAGCCCGCTGAGCTCCGTAGCTGGATCGATGAGGGCCGCAAGATGGTGATCCTCGACTCCCGAACGCACCGCGAGTACCGCCGCATGAGTATCCCCACCGGACGCTCCTGTCCCGGTGGCGAACTTGTCAGTCGGGTGTTTGATCTGATCGACGAGGACACAACCGTTGTTGTGAATTGTGCTGGACGAACTCGCAGCATTCTCGGTGCCCAGTCGTTGCGAAACGCTGGACTGACGAACGAGGTCGTAGCGCTCGAGAACGGCACCATGGGTTGGGAACTGGCGGGGCTGCAGCTTGACCATGACGCCCGTGAAGTCGCTCCACTTCCAACGGCTGAAGGTCGCGAGATCGCGGCGGCTGCGGCCGCAGATGTACGGGCACGTTTTGGAGTAGCCACGATTGGTCGCGAAGAGGCAGAACAGTGGCTGGCTGATGCCAGGCGCACCACGTATCTCCTCGATGTTCGGACTCCAGACGAGTACGAAGCGGCCCATCTGCTGGGTTCAGTTTCGGCGCCCGGTGGCCAGCTGGTTCAGGCAACCGATGAGTACATGGCGACCCGCAACAGCCGGGTCATCGTCGTCGATGACGATGGCACGCGCGCCTCAACGAGTGCTTCTTGGCTGCTGCAAATGGGCTGGGAGGTCGCGGTACTGTCCGACGGCTTGTCCGGGGGCACTCTTGCCCACGGGCCCGAGCGTAGTGAAGATCTTGTTGACATCCCTTCAGTCGCGATGGTCGATGTTGGCGGTGTCGGCGATGCTCTCATCATCGATGTGGCGTCGAGCACAGATCATCGTCGAGCACATATTCCGGGTTCTGTATGGGCGGTGAGGGGCCGGCTCGCTGATTGCGCTGGCCGGAACCTCGACCCAGATCGAGTCGTTATTACATCGCCCGAGGGTTTGCTCGGGGCGCTTGCTCACGCTGAGGCCGCCGCAGCGTGGCCCGGTGCCGATGTAGCGGTGCTCAGAGGCGGAACTGCGGCCTGGCGTGGTGCTGGGCTCCCAGTGGAGACAGGTCTCGATACAGACGAACCAGTCGACGATGTTTGGGCGTTGCCGTATGACCCGGGCGACGACAAGGTGGCCAAAGACGCGATGCAGGGTTACCTGACCTGGGAAGTGGATCTGGTCGATCAGTACGACCGCGACCCGCTGGTCGACTTCCCGCTTCCAACTGTGTAGGAAGAAGCTGTCTAGGTAGAGCTGTCTAGGCTGGTAACCAATCTGGTCGGTTACCACTGACGACCTCAGCCAAATCGAGATCGAGAAACGCCTCGAGCCGGGCGATTCGATCACCCTGTAGCCGGAACACGTGAATCAAGGGCACTGTCAATTCTGCGCCGTTCGAGAGCATGGTGACGGTGAGGTGACACGCGAGCACACTGCCGCAATGCCAGGTCGTATGGCGGGTGTAGGTGATCGACTGAGCACGTGCCCATACCTCTTCCATGCCCGCCAGGATTTCGTCGACGCCAGTAGGTGGGGTGACGCCGTCGGTGGGCGGATCGGCGATGGTTGCGTCCTCGGTCCAGAGGGTCCGGTACAGGTCGTGGTCGCGGTTGGCCCACGCGAGGTAGTAGCTGTCGAGAGTGCCGTCGTGGATTGTTTGTTGTTCCATGACGGCAGTCTTGCCCTATGCCGGGGTAGCCGGCCGAGCCGTATCGTCCATGGCGGGGGGCGGAATCAACCCGCAGAGTTCGACCCGGTCGGCCGCCATCTGGCGTAGCCGCCAGAGTCCTAGACCCGCTGAAGTGATGGCGACACCGATGGCAGGTGACTGATCGGCCCACGCCTTTCCGTCGAGTGCGTCATTGAGCAACTGGTCCAACAGTCCGGTGAGGCCGGCAATCAGCGAAACAGCGACTGCCAAGCCGGCGCCACTCAGCAGCACGAAGTGTGAGCCCCGGCGTGTGGGGGACGCCAATTCGTCACGACGAGCGCCCCCGACGGCCGCTTCCGATGCCGCCCAATGGTCACGAAAGACAGGAATGCTCAGCACGGTGAACGTAGCGGCGGCTCGTCGACGACGGCCCGGTCGAGTTGCGGTAGAGCCGTTGGTGCAGCCACCAGACGACCAAACCAACGAATGACCAGGCCACCGCTATGGGGATGAAGTCGAAGTGATCGGCAGCTCCCGATTCGTTAGGTGTGCCGACCAACCAAACACCGGTTTGGTGAATCAGCGCTGCGACTCCCCCGATCATTGCCGCGAACGCTGGCAGCGTCGCGACGAGCAGCACATAGGTGTGCCAGAGGCCAGTTCGCTGCTGGTGGCGGTAGTCGTGCCAGAACCACCGCCACGTGACGCCTCCGACGATGGTCATGTCGCTGTAGAGGACCCCGATGAGGCCTCCAGCGCCGGTGAAGATACCCACCGAACTACCGAACGCGAGGGACAGATCGGCCAATCCGCGATGGCGGCGGCGGATTCGGAACCAATGGATTGCTCACACGATCGACCAGATGATGGGTGCCGCCAGCAAGCCGGCGCTCCATTCGCCCCCGCCAAGAAAGGCGTTCAAGAGGTTCACCCAACCAACGACGGACGCGATGAGCGATACCGCCAGCGTGAGATCGAGGTGAGCTTTCCATGAAGGGGCTCGGCCCTCGGAAGGGTCGGGTCTCAAAAACTTCGACGTCGCGCGCCAGAGGAGAATGAACGTCGGTAGCCCGATGACGATCATCGAAATCGAGCTCGCCAGTGTTGCCTCGCGATCCCGACTGTCCTGGCCTCCAAGTGTGGACAGCAGTTCTGTGGCGCCGCTCGCGGTCACCATGAGGGCGGTGAACAGGGCACGATGAAGCACCCATCTCCTCACCAACGTTGCCCGATCGACGGTTTCGCCGTCGGGGGTGTTGGCGGCGTTGGATGTGACTGCTCTAGAAACGCCTCACACGATGAGACCGAGAATCACCAGGGGCAGGAGTCCGGCGAACACCACTAGTTGGTGTCGTCCAGGAGCGCGGCGAGCTCTGCTCGACACAGCGCTGCTCGCTCGAGTTTCAAATCCTCGTAGCCAGTCACGGCCATCGGCAGTTGGGCCAAACGAACCGAGGCATCGAAGTTGTCGTCGGTGAGGTGGGCAGCAAGAGTTCTGACTGCGGCTGCGTATTCCTCCAGGAGCGCACGTTCTACCTTGCGTACCTCTGCTCGGCCGAACGGATCGAAGCGGGTACCGCGAAGACGTTTGCCGCGCGCCAGCGATGCCATCACAGGTCGGCCCCACCTGGCGTTGATGTTGATCTTCGAGTTCATGCCCAAGGCCTTGAGCATTGGAGGGTGAAGTTTCCAAGTGACCTTCGGGTGTTGTCCCCCGATCGTTGCTGCTGCCACGGTCGCGTCGGGACCGATGAGCAAGCGAGCCACCTCGTACTCGTCTTTATACGCCATCACCTTGTGAAGACCGCGGGCCACCGCGACTGTGAACTGTTCACATTCAGCGGTGCGGGCAGCCTGTGCGGCCAGGTGAGCTGTGGTGACCTGTTTGATGAACGAGGAAGCAAGTGCGACGTTCTGGTAGCCGATGAGATCCGCAGCCAGTAGCTCCACGAGCGAGCCGGACTCGGTGGCCAGATTGAGACCCTGAATCTGACTTCGCAGCAGGGTTGGTAGTTCCGGTGTAGAGATCTGGGTCATGTCATCGGCACCCGGCGCACCGGGCAAAGAAGTCCCGTTCGACGTCCACTGTCTGCCGTGCTCGAACGCAGCACGGTTCGCCTCGACGGCGACTCCGTTTAACTCGATTGCCTCGACCAGGCGGTCCGGGTCGATGGGCAGGACCCCTGCCTGCACGGCTACACCGAGCATGAACACGTTGGCGTTAGTCGTGTCGCCCAGGAGAGCGGTCACTTCGGCGTGAGCATCGACGAAAACGTTCGTGGCCGGCTGGGAGACCTCGTCAACTCGAGCCCGCAGGACCGTCAGATCGGGATAGTCGAGGTCGGGATGGCCGATCATCGAACCAGTCGGGGTTTCGGTCGTGGACCCAACAACGATGGTGTGCCCGGACCGAGCCACCTGGAGTGCTGCTGGCCCCGCAGCGCCGAGTAGATCAAAGGCGATGATCACGTCTGCACCGGCAGCGCCGATCAGATTGGATCTCGCCGCTAATCCGCGCCGCAGGCGGAGATCTCCAACCACCGGCCCAGCCTTCTGGGAAAGACCGGTCTGATCAAGGCCGCGCACGTCGTAGCCGTCGAGCATCGCCGCGGTCGCCACGATTTGAGCTGCGGTGACGACCCCAGTTCCACCGATACCGATCATCCGAATGTCGATTGAATCGCGATCAACGCGGAGTACGGAGGGCACCAGTTCGCCGCGGGTCGTTGGAACCGACCGAGCGGCGGATTCTTCGGCGACCTCGACGAGCATGAAACTCGGGCAATCACCTTCGAGGCAGGAGCGATCGTGGTTGCATGTGGCCTGGTCGATCGTCGTTTTTGTACCGAGCGGTGTGTCCACGGGTTGTACCGACAGGCAGTTGCTGACAACACCGCAGTCTCCGCAGCCCTCGCAGATTCTTGGGTTGATCACTACTCGGGTCGACGGAGTCACCGCCCGGCCGCGTTTGCGTTCGCGTCGGACCTGAGCGGCACACGCTTGATCGTGGATCAGAATCGTGGTGCCTGGAATCGTACTCAAACGCTCTTGTGCTTCGATGATGCGTGACCGATCCCAGACGTGGACTTTGCCGTTCGGCCCGCGGGGGAGGTCAACGTCGGAATAGGCACTGACGTCATCGGTGGTGATCAACACGTCGGCCGCACCTTGAGCCAACAGGATTGTCGCAATGCCCGGGACGCCGACCCGACCGACTGCGTCTTGGCCGCCGGTCATGGCAACCGTGCCGTTGTGTAGCAACTTGTACGTCACATTGACCCCAGCTGCGATCGACGCCTGTATCGCCAACTGGCCGGAGTGGAAGTACGTGCCGTCGCCGAGGTTCTGACTGAAGTGATTTCGTTCAACGAACGGCGACATCCCAATCCACTGCGCTCCTTCGCCACCCATGGCTGCCAAGCCGGCGGTCGTGCCGACCCGGTCTTCGTCCATCAGCAGCACCATGCCGTGGCAGCCGATCCCGGCGCCGACGAGCGCACCGTCTGGCACTTGGGTACTGAGGTTGTGGGGACAGCCGGAGCAGAAAAAGGGCTTGCGCTCGACCGCGAGTGGGATGAGGACCCGCTCTCGTGGAGCTGGTTCGGGCGGGCGGAGGCGGTCGCCAATGGTCGGACTCAGGCGTTCTCGGAGGCCCTCGAGCATGGCGTCCGCGTCGAGGATGCCGTAGCTCCGCATCAGCGTGCGACCGTCCTCGTGGGTCTTGCCGACAACCGTTGGTTGGTGGGCGTTGCCATAGAGAGCGTTCTTTACCAACCATTCGAGGGTCGGGTTCTTTTCCTCGACCACAATGATCTCTCGCAGTCCCCGAGCGAGTCTTCGGATGTTGGACGGATCGATCTATAACGGCATCTGCATCTTCAGCACACGGATGCCGGCGGCGGCGATGGCGTCGTCGTCCTCCAAACCCAACCTTCGAAGTGATTCGAGTAGCTCGTGGTAGGTGTAGCCACTCGCGATCAACCCGATCCAGGCGTCCTCGGGGTCGATGGTCGCGTGGTTCAGCCGGTTGGCAGAGGCGTACCGCTGCACCAGCACTGAGCGAATCTCGCGAAACTCCCTCTCAAGTTCAAGGGTGTGCGGGGTGAGCAGAACGCCGTCCGGGTGGTGGACGTACGGGGCTCCGTCGGCGGAGCCTGGAATGGAGAGATCGGGTACGACGATGCCGACCCGGCTGGTGGTGATGTCGACCGTGCCGTTGCCGTCAGCAACCGGGGCCACGATCTTGAGCGACGTCCAGACGCCGGTCATACGACTGAGGGCAACGGCGTGGCGACCAAGGTCGATGACTTCCTGCACGTCGCCCGGATACAGGACCGGGATGTGGAGGTCGTACAACGTCGCGTCAGACGACGACGGAAGAGTGGAACTCTTCGCTGCCGGGTCGTCTCCGACGAGAGCGACCGCACCCCCGTGCCGACTCGTGCCAGCAAACACCGCGTGGCGAAGGGCGTCGCCAGCCCGATCGAGGCCTGGAGCCTTGCCGTACCAAATGCCGAGGACGCCGTCGCGAGTGAAGTCTGGTTGTTCGGCCGCCAACTGACTGCCCATCACCGCCGTGGCCCCCAGCTCTTCGTTTACGGCGGGTTGGCAGATGATGTCGAGACCGCCGTCTTCGTAGGTCCCGACGTCGCGCGCCGCCCGTGCCATCTCCTGATCGAACCCGCCGAGTGGCGACCCTGGGTAGCCGGACACGAACGCTGAGGTTCTCAGCCCGGCGGCTCGGTCGGCCCTGAGCTGGTCGATTGGGACTCGAGCTAGGGCTTGGATTCCGGTGAGGAAGACCCGCCCCTCCTCGCGTCCGTAACGGTCTGCCAAGGAATAGTTGTCGAGGAGCGTCATGACACCTCCTGCTCGTCCTGGGCCGCACCGTATGGGATCGGCTCTGCTTCGACTAGGGCCGTTGGTCACGATCTGTCGTGTGTGCGAAC
>JBLINY010000096.1:0-17936 GCA_047638695.1 Acidimicrobiales bacterium
CACCAGACCAGCCACGGTCGTCACCAACGTGCGCGGGCGCTGCCGTAGAGCGGCGAAAGCTCCATCGATTAGATCGATGAGCGGCAGCGGGCGATCGGCAATGGGAGCCGGGGCCGCCCCGGTGCCGGCATTGGTCACGGTCCCAGTTTGGCCTCCACCGATCGGCCGCCGTGTGATGCCGTCCGGCCGACCGTGTGACCTGGGTGCGGTGCTGCTAGCCATGTCGGAGTGAAGGGATTCGGGCCAGCAACCTACGGCGACGGCTTCGCTGACGTCTACGACCAGTGGTACAGCGGTATCACCGACGCCAATGCAACGGCCGCCTTCGTCGCCTCCAGGGTTACCGAAGGACCGGTGCTTGAGCTCGGCGTCGGAAGCGGCCGCTTGGTCGGCCCCCTGCAAGCCCTCGGTCTCACCGTTGTCGGAGTTGACGCCTCCGCTGCGATGTTGGATCGCTGCCGACGACAACACCCCCGAACACCTCTTGTTGTTGGCGATCTTGCCAACCTGCCACTTGCCGGACCGGTTGGAGGGGCCCTGTGCGCCTTCAACACGCTGTTCAACCTGCCAACGGCCGGGCAACAACAATGCCTCCTCGCCACGATGGCATCTGTCTTGGCCCCGTCAGCACCGCTCATCGTGGAAGCCATCACGGGGACAGCCCTGGCCGACGGGCCGCAATCTTCGGTTGGTGTGTCGAAGATGGCCACCGACCAGTTGGTTCTCTCAGCAACAACGTTGCGCCACGATGATCAGGTCATCGAGGGGCAACACGTTGACATCACCGCCGACGGCATCGTGCTTCGGCCGTGGCAGCTTCGATGGACTACTCCACTTCAGCTCGACGACATGGCCGCGAACGTGGGCTTGGAGTTGGTGGAACGTCATGGTGGATGGGAGGACGAGCCGTTCAATGACGACGCTGAACTCCACATCTCGGTCTACACAGCTCTTTCCTGACACAGCTCTTTCCCGACACAGCCCTTCCTGACACAGCCCGCCGGTGCGTGCGAGTGGCCTATCCTTCTCCTGTGTCCCACGTTATCGTCAGTCGCATCATCAACCGAAGCGTCACCGATGTCTGGGACGACGTTGCTGACATCTCGAGCCATGTCACCTGGATGCTCGATGCCGTCGCCATCCGGTTCACCGATGAGCAGACGTCAGGCGTAGGGACGACCTTCGAGTGCGACACCAAGATCGGCCCCATCTCGCTCACTGACGTGATGGAAATCACGGCATGGGAGGACGAGGCCCGTATGGGTGTACGTCACATTGGCCTCGTTACCGGCGTTGGCGAGTTCACCCTGCACCCGATCGGCAAGCACAAGACAAACTTCCGGTGGGAGGAAAAGCTCAGCTTCCCTTGGTGGCTTGGCGGGCCCGTCGGCGAACTGATCGGCAAGCCAATTCTGGCCTTCATCTGGAATGGCAATCTGAAACGACTGAAGGCCCGACTCGAAACTTAGAGAAGGCCGCCGGCCCGAGCTCCAACCAGACCAACGGCGGCCATAACGACAACGGCGCCCGCACCAGCGGCATTGGCGACGGCAGTCGACTGACCGAACTTGGCAGGAAGCCAGCTGACGAGCCAGCCGACGATGAAGCCACCGGCGATCCCGCCAAGGTGACCCCAGAACGAGATCCGGGGTACAAGGATGGGAAGCGCCAGGTTGATCAAGAAAAGGCCGCCCAGCGATGTTTGGGTGATAGCGATACCCCTCGACCAAAGCACAGCCGCCAAGCCACCGGCGAGGCCCAGCACAGCGCCCGAAGCTCCGAGCGTCGGTTGCTCGTAGTTGAACAACAACACTGCTGCGCTTCCGCCGAGAAGGCCACCGGCGTAGATAAGTCCGGTGCGCAGTGCTCCTACGCCAGTCTCAAGATTCGGGCCAAAGACGTAGAGGGCATACATGTTCATGGCCACGTGCAAGATGCTGCCGTGAAGAAAGCCTCCGGTGATGATCCGCCAGACCTCACCCTGGGCCACCAGCGGGCCCCAAAGAATGCCCTCCTGCGCCACGCGCCCGATTGTGAACCCCTGCCCCTGTCCCGACAAGCCCTGGGCCACGAAGGCTGCGACATTGATGGCCATAAGGGCATAAACGAGGCGCGGTACCGACTTCAGATCCTTGGCCCGATAGACCTTCTGGGCACCCGTCTTGGTGCACTCTGGGCAATGGAATCCAACAGATGCGCTATGCATACACGAACTACATATGGCTCGGTCACAACGCTGGCAACCAACAGCCGCTGTGCGGTCCGAGTGGCGATAACAGACAGCATCCTCGGCAACCACGGCTCTCAGCCTAGGGCACACAAACGGGGTAGATCTGTCGGTCGTCGCAAGATTGTCTACAGGAATAGGTCAGGCGCCAGATCGACGAATTTCGGCTGACCAACTGGGCGAAGCGAACGAACAACACGGGACGTAGTGGAGGATTCACAGAAAGTGCGATCAGCTGTGTCATGCTCTGCGAGCGGTCGGAGGTAACCATAGGAGGCCACGTGCTTCAAGAATTTTAAGAATTCATCAACAAGGGTGGCATTTTCGAGGCCGCCGTCGGTTTGGTCATGGCGTTGGCATTCGTGCCGGTTGTCGGATCATTGGTCGATGACATCATCACGCCGGTCGTTGCCCGCATCTTTGGTCAGCCCGATTTCAGTGCCCTCAAGATCGGTTTGGGCGGAAGTCAGGAAGTGACCCTCGAAGACGGCACCGTTGTGATGCAGGAGCCGGCCATTCTCTACGGCAGCTTTATCAACACGATCCTGTCGTTTGTGATCATCGGGTTTGTGATCTTCATGCTGGTGAAGGCCTACAACAAGTCGACGGGACCAGCCGAAGACGAAGAAGAAGGCCCAAGCGAAACCGATCTCCTCGTCGAAATCCGCGACTCACTCAAGCGCGGCTAAGACCGTTAGACCCACGAGCTGAAGACAGTTCAAACTGAAGACAGTTCAAACTTAGAAGCTAGTTGCTGGGCCGGCTCTCGATGAGCCGGCCCACTGCTTCCCAGGGGTCGATGGTGCGCTGTTCGACCTGGCTGCGGAGTTCGGCGAAGTCATCGCCGCTTTGCAACTGACGAGCTCGGTCTTCGAGCTGGGCCCGCAAGATATGCGCTAACTCGTCGTTGAATCGCCGCTGTCGTCTGGCCTCAAGATCGCCGTTCTGTTCAATATGAGCTCGGTGCGCCTGGACGGCCGCCCAGAGGTCATCGAGACCCTCGCCACTAGTGGCAACGGTAGACAACACCGGAGGCCGCCAAGCTCCATCGCCCGGTTTGTTGCCGGCGGTGTGACCGGTCAAGTCAAGCATGTACTCGAGGTCGCGGCGAGTGTCATCGGCGCCCGCTCGATCAGCCTTGTTGATGACAAAGACGTCAGCAATCTCCATAAGGCCGGCCTTGTTGGCCTGAACAGCGTCGCCCCAACCGGGGTTCACCACGACAACCGTGGTGTCAGCTGCGCCTGCGATTTCGACCTCGACCTGTCCGACGCCAACGGTCTCGACGAGGATCCACGGCCGACCAGTCGCTTCGAGAAGCCGCACTGCCTCTGGGGCGGCCAAGGCCAGGCCACCGAGATGGCCGCGGGTTGCCATGGACCGAATGAAGACGTCGTCGTCGAGCGCATGTTCTTGCATCCGGACTCGGTCGCCAAGAATTGCTCCGCCAGTGAACGGGGACGACGGATCGATGGCAAGAACACCAAGCCGGATCTTGTCGGCCCGCATACGGGCAACCACCGCTGAGGTCAGCGTCGACTTGCCGGCACCGGGGGCTCCCGTGATGCCAACGGTGTAGCCGCTGCCAGCATCTGGGTAGGCCAACGCACCGAGAGTACGGGCGGCAGCATTGCCTCGCTCGATGAACGACAAGCACCGAGCCAAGGAAGGCCGGTGGCCTTCTTTGGCAGCTTTGTAGAGAGCGGGGACGTCGGACCGAGAGGTAGTCATTGAGAATCAGAGAGAGACGGCAGTGCCTTCGCTGGCGTCGATGACTTCCTCGCCAACGACTCCGACGACCTCTGCCACCCGCTCTTGGAAGGACCCGCTCATGGGTACTCACCGTATCGCTCTACCCTCTAGATCGTGTATGAGCGAGCATCGGCCATCGGCATCCTGGCCCACCAAGGCGGCTGGGACGAGATCTTGCTCGTGGCGTTGCCCTTGCTAGTGATTGCGAGCCTCCTGCTGCTCGCCAATAGACGAGTGTCAGCGAAGTTAGATGCGGCAAACGCCGAGAACCGAGAGGACGGCAAGGGGCAGAACTCCGACGCTGACGCCACGTGACGCGGATTGCCCGCACCCACCGGCTGACGCCGGCGGAACTCGATGCCGTCCGCCAACCACGAGGTGACCTCCTCATCGAGGTCCCCGACGGCCGTGACGCCTGGGTCCAGGAGGTCGGCCCATTCGCTTCTTACCGCCGAACGCTGCTCGTCGATCCAGACCAAGCCTCGGATGCCGACACGATCGAGGTTCGGGAGAAGATCGAGTACAAACTCGCCATCCCATTCTGGGGAGTGCTCTTTCGGCCATTCGTGTCGAAGGCGCTCGTCGATCTCGACCGGCGGCCGCGAGGCCGGTGGTGGTGGCCAAGCGCCGAAGTCGTGACCGAACAAACGGCTCGGCTGATCGCGGTCGTTGCCGTGATCAGTATCGCAGCCGGATACCTCGGCGTTCTGATTGGCCAGACCATCACATTCGCAGCGAAAGAGTTCGGGGCCAGCGATGGGACGCAGGGTCGGACCCTGGCTGCGATCCGCATCGGCATCCTGCTGAGTTTGCTGTTGATCGGCCGCGCAGATCGCACCGGTCGGAAACCCCTGCTCATCGGTTTCGCAGCCGCCTCAATCATTCTCACCTCCCTGGGAGCCCTGGCTCAGGGCATGGTCAGCCTCGGCATCACCCAAGCTCTCGCCCGCGGCCTTGCCACCGGTCTCCTCACCCTCGTCACCTTGGCCGTCACCGAGGAGGTTCCCGCCGGCGTTCGTTCACTCAGTGTCGGCCTCATCACGCTCTCGACCGGCATGGGAGGCGCGATCATGGTGATGCTCCTTCCGCTCGCCGATCTATCAATTGGCGCCTGGCGAATCACGTACCTGGTGCCGCTCACGTTCCTACCGGTGCTGTGGTGGGCTTGGGGTCAGTTGCCAGAAACTCGACGCTTCGACGCCTCCGTGGCAGCCGCCTCTGCCGCCGATACGGACACCCTCCCCGTGACGATCAACCGCAAACACTTTTGGATGCTGGGAACCGCCGCATTTGCCTCGACCATCTTTCTTTCTCCGGCATCGCAGTTACTGAACGAGTATCTGAACGACGAGCTGGATTTCTCGGCCACTGACATCAGTCTCTTCCGGCTACTCGTCACCTCGCCGGTTGCCCTTTTCATCCTTGGTGCCGGCTACCTGGCCGATCGCACCGGCCGTCGGCCGGTTGCCGCCATCGGCATCGCGTTCGGTGCATCGGCCAGCGCCGCCCTCTTCTTCGTCGACGGTGCTGCGCTGTGGATCCTGGCGATGGCAGGCAGCTGGCTCACTGCCGGTGCCTACGCTGCGATGCGGAGCTACCAGACTGAACTCTTCCCCACCAGGGCCCGGGCTCGGATCGGCGGCTGGCTCGACGTATTTGCGGTCAGTGGCAGTGCCGTTGGGCTACTTGTTGTCAGCGCTCTAGCCGATCGGTGGGGTCGCCTCGGGCCTGGCATCGCCCTGATGCTGGTTGGTCCGCTCGTCGTGCTCATGCTGATCATTTTCGTCTACCCCGAAACGGCGCAGGCATCGCTCGAAGAGCTCAACCCCGACGATCCGGCCCTCTAGAACAGGTCGAGGAATACCCGGGTGGCCTCGACGATCGCGTCATCGTGCTTCTCTTTGGGATCGTGGCCGGTCTTTTCAAGCCAGACCTGGGTAAGAGGGCCTCCGAAGGTGGTGAAATGCTGGTCGAATTCCGGCTGCTTCCCAAAGGGATCGCTGTGGCCTTGCACCAACAACGTCGGCACGGTTACCTCGGACAAATGCTCGGTGCGAAGCTTCTCTGGCTTACCGGGCGGATGCAGCGGGTAGCTGAGCAGAACCAGGCCGGCGACCGACAAGCCCTCGGCAATAGCCATCGACGCCGCTCGACCTCCCATCGACCGGCCTCCAACCACCAGGCGCTCAGGCGCGACATTCCACTCGCTGGCGTGATCGGCAACATGACTGTTGATCGAGTCGATCAACTTCGGCATGCGATCGGGCGGCCGCCGACCGGGGCCTTTGTCGCGATAGGGGAAGTTGCACCGGGCAACCGGGATCCCGAGTTGATCCTCGAGGGCCAGGAAAAGTCGATGATCACGATCTCCCCCAGCGCCATGAAAGAGCAACAGTCCTCCAACCGTCATCAGGTGGTCACATCTTCAGGAGGTAGAGAGCAAGATGTCGCGAGCTTCGGTGAGCTCGGCGATGCGATTGGCTGCATCGTCGGTGATTCCCCCATGGTCGGGATGAGCGGCGCGCAAGAGCGTGCGAAACTTGCGTTGCACGGCCCGCTTGTTGGGGTCAGCAGCGTCCAGGTCGAGCACTTCGAGGGCCCAGGCGACCGGATCGTTCCAGGCCTGGACATCAATCAATGACCCCGTCTCCCCATCCATGAGGGCGGCAATAAAGCGGGAGTCGACATCGCCACTCCACACCAGCGAGTTTTTGATGATCTCGAACACTGATGCCCGAGCCGTTAGGGGCAACGACCCGGCAGCGTATAGCGCACCCAGTGCCTGCTGAACTGGTCGACCGAGCTCGTCATCGAACTCGAAATCAAGATTGTTGCCATGGGCCACGAGCCGATGCGTGCTGCGCAACAATCCGACCCGGTCGAGCTGGAGGCGGTGGCGCACCCGAGGCTGCGCAACATGACGCCGCGCATCGAGGTCCTCAACGAGCCGAACAAGATCCTCGCGCAGCTCTGCCTCTACGAACCGGGCGGTATGAGCGATAATGCCGGCAAGCAGCACTCCTCCTGCTCCGGGAGCAGGGTCGATCGGCAAGTTCCGCATGCCGAGTGCAAGGCGCCGGGTTGGCGCAATGGGACGAGAGTGATAGATCTCGAGCTCTGCAACGATCACCCGAACAAAGGTACAGCGGATGCTGCACCTTGGATGACTCGAAGCAGCTCAGCTCATCAGCGGCACCCGGAGATAGATGTCGTGACACACTGCGACCATGCCGATCGACATCAGTGCATTTCGGGCCGAACCTGGGAAAAAGATCGAACTTGCCCAACGCAACCCTCAGGACACTCCCGACTGGGATCCGGCTGACCGTGCCGATGCCGAGGCTCAAACAATCGAGCTAAACGCCCGGTTGGAGTTACTTCAGGAGCTGCTTTACGCCGAGGGAAAACACCGAGTTCTGGTCGTTCTCCAGGCCATGGATGCTGGAGGCAAGGACGGCACCATCAAGCATGTTTTCGAGCACGTGAATCCCAGCGGCGTGAAGGTGGTGTCGTTCAAGAAGCCGAGCGAACGAGAGTTGGCTCGCGACTACCTGTGGCGGGTCCACCAGCACATCCCGGCCAACGGCGAACTCACCATCTTCAATCGGAGTCATTACGAAGATGTCTTGGTGGTCCGGGTCTTAGACCTGGTTCCCAAGAAGCACTGGCAGAAGCGCTACGAGCACATCCGGAGTTTCGAGCGAATGCTCTCCGACGAAGGCACCACGATTATCAAGATCTTCCTGCACATCTCAAAGGACGAGCAACGTGAGCGTCTTCAGGATCGACTCGATCGGCCGGAGAAGAACTGGAAGTTCGACGCCGGCGATCTGCTTCATCGAGAAAAGTGGGACGACTATCAGGCCGCCTTCACCGACGCGATCGAAGAGACGACCACCGACGAAGCCCCGTGGTACATCGTCCCGGCCAATCGAAAGTGGTACCGAAACCTCGTGATCAGCGAAATCATGGTGCAAGCGCTGGAAGGACTCGACATGTCGTTCCCCCCATCACCACCAGACATCACCGATCTAACCATCCCCGACTAACAGCCCCCATGGGGAACTCGGTCGGTTATGAAGTCAGTCGGGCAGGCCGCGCAACTTCTCAGGCTGATGAATAGCGTCGACCATCCGCACGGTGCCGGAGCGGCTGCGCATCACCAGGGACTGAGTTGTCACGGTGTTGTTCACATAGCCGACACCCTTCAGCAACTCACCGGTCGTGATCCCGGTTGCGGCGAAGAAACAGTTGTCGCCCTTCACAAGATCGTCGAGTCCCAGGATGGCATCGAGGTCGTAGCCCTCGGCCACTGCCAGAGCTCTCTCTTCTTCGTCTCTGGCGTACAAACGACCTTGCAGGTCCCCACCCATGGCCTTCAACGCTGCGGCGGCAATGACGCCTTCGGGCGTACCGCCGATGCCGAACAAGATGTCGATGCCAGAGTTCGGCATGGCGCAGGCGATGGCACCAGCGACGTCGCCGTCTCCAATGAGGTTGATGCGGGCGCCGGCTTGGCGGATCTCGCCGATGATCTCTTCGTGTCGAGGTCGATCGAGCACGACGGCGGTGAGGTCGGCCACCGTGCAACGTTTGGCCTTGGCCAACGCTCTTAGATTCTTGTCGATGGGGAGACGAATGTCGACAACGCCGTTTCCAGACGGGCCAACAGCCAGCTTCTCCATGTAAACGATCGGGCCAGGGTTATACATCGAGCCACGTTCACCCACCGCGATCACTGCCACCGCACCGCCCTGACCCTTCGCCGTAAGCGTGGTGCCATCAATGGGGTCGACGGCGATATCGGTCTCTGGTGGGCGGCCGTTTCCGATCCGCTCACCGTTGTACAGCATGGGCGCTTCGTCCTTTTCGCCCTCACCGATCACCACGAGACCATCCATCTCGACGCCGCCGAGCACGTGGCGCATGGCGTCTACCGCTGCCTGGTCAGCCCTGATCTTGTCACCCATACCAACATGACGGGCTGCGGCCATAGCCGCAGCCTCGGTGGTGCGCACCAACTCAAGGGCGAGGTTGCGTTCGGGTTTCAGCCGTTCATCACTCATTGGGTTCACGGTACCTAGAATCGGCGGCTAAGACCGGATACTGAGAGCAGCCTGCCCGCCATGAGCCTCGAAATCATTGAGAGCCGTCATTACACGAATGACCAACTCAATTGAAGTCTCGACGGCCGCCGGTGTGGCGAGAAGCGCGGACGTGGCGAGAGAGCCGAGTTCGACACCCCGGCGTTGTCGTTGTCGGTTGGTTCCTCGCGGTCATCGCCATTGGTGCTCTGCTGCTTCGCTTGCCCATCAGCCAAGCCGGAACAGAACAGACCGCATCGATGAGTGACAGCCTTTTCACGGCAGCATCCGCCGTCACCGTCACGGGCCTCAGCGTTACCGATACGGGCACCGCCTGGTCGCCGTTCGGCGAATTCGTCCTGCTGGTACTGATCCAGATCGGCGGTCTGGGGATCATGACGCTCGCTGGGTTCATCGGCATCACCCTCAATCGTCGCCTCGGGCTGCGGGGTGGTTTGCTTGCCAGCACCGAGATCGGCGTGTCTGATCTCGGCGAACTGCGAACATTGATTGGCAGCCTGGTGCGGTTCGTCTTCGGCGCCGAGCTTGTTGTAGCGATACTACTGACCGGCCGCTTTCTCGCCGAGGGACAAAACAGCGTGCTCCATTCGGTCCACCTCGGCCTGTTCCATGCCGTCTCCGCCTTCAACAACGCCGGCTTCTCCATTATCGACGGTGGCCTCGAGGGTTACGTCGGAGACTGGTTCGTCAACCTCGTCCTCGCCGGGGCTTTCATCCTGGGCGGCCTTGGATTCCCCGTTGTGTTCGAGGTGGCTCGTAAACGACGCGACACAGCGCACTGGTCGCTCCATACCCGTGTCACACTGGGGGTCACCGCAGCGTTGCTTGTGCTGGGCACCCTCATGATTGGCGTGAGTGAATGGACCAATCCGGCCACGTTCGGCCCGCTCGACACCGACGAACGGCTCCTGGCCTCGTTCTTTCAGTCCGCTACAGCCCGGACGGCCGGATTCAACACGGTCCCGTTCGGAGAACTTCGGAACGCTACCTGGCTCACACTGATCCCGCTAATGGTCATCGGGGCAGGCAGTGCCTCAACCGGTGGCGGCATCAAGGTGTCAACCGTGGCCGTCGTCATCAAGGCAACGCTGGCCGAAATACGCGACGACGCCAGGATGGTCTTGGACGAACGTCACGTCTCGCGGGAGCTGCAACGCCAGGCCTTAGCCCTCGTCGTGGCTGCCCTGGGAACCATCGGAATCAGCACCTTCCTCCTTACCCTGACGCACACATCGCTGCCCCTGGCAGAGGTGTTGTTCGAAGCCGTTTCGGCCTTCGGTACCGTCGGTTTGTCCACCGGTATCACTGGCGAGTTCGGAGAGCTGGGCCGGATCCTCTTGATTGTTTTGATGTTCATGGGCCGGGTCGGGCCAATTACGTTCGGCACCGCAGTGTTGTTCCGACCTCACCCTCGCCGGTTCGAGTATCCAGAAGAAGACCTCCTGGTCGGCTAGAAACCGCACAACAGTTAGCAGACGGAGATTCGAATGGTTCAGAGCAAGAAGCGGCGCAACTGGCTGGGATCGCCCGCGCCCACACCGAAGGCGATGCGCAACGACCTAGCTTCGGCTCGTTCGGTGTTTCTGGTGGGCCTCGGTCGTTTCGGCACCGCGATAGCCCTCACACTCGAGGAGCTGGGTGTCGAGGTCCTGGCCATCGACACCGATGTTGCCCTCGTCAACTCCTGGGCCGACCGAATCTCCCATGTGCGGGTCGCCGATGCCACCCAGATGGCAACCCTGAACCAGCTCGGTGTCGTCGAATTCGATGCCGCGGTCGTGGCGATCGGCAGCGGCATCGAGGCCAGCGTGCTCAGCACGTCGGCCCTGTTCGACATCGGTGGACCCGACGGCGGCCCAACCATTTGGGCCAAAGCCATAACCCAACAGCACGGCAGCATCCTCGAACGGGTGGGCGCTGATCATGTTGTCTACCCGGAGCGAGCCATGGGCGAGCGAGTGGCCCACACTATCAGCGGGCATGTCCTCGACTATTTCGAGATCGACGACGGCTTCGCTCTCACCGAACTCGAAGCACCGGCTTCGATGGTTGGCAAGACGCTAAGCCAGACGAACCTGCGCCAAACTTTCGGCGTGACCGTGGTATGCGTCAAGCCTGCTGGGAGATCCTTCACCTACGCCACCAGCGATACGCTAGTCGGTGATGGTGACACGCTCTTGGTAGCCGGCGAAGTTCTTCAGTGCGAGGCCTTCGCCAAGGCCACCACTAGCTAACCGATCATCCCGATCGAGCAACCTGGTCAGATTGCCGAAGGATCGCTCGGTCAAGCCGCTCGCGCCTTAGCAGCGAGCCGAATCAGGAGCTCAGCCCACTGCACATCCTCGGCAGCAAAAGCGTCCTCGGAGTCAACCGCAAGGGCAGCCTGGGCCGCCTCCAGCTCCGCCTGGGCGACCGTCACATCAATGTCAGGGGATGGCACGGCTGCGTCCGAGAGGACCGTGACGCTGTCTCCTGTTACCGAAACGAATCCGCTGCGGACGGCAAACGAAAGGACATCGCCACCGCTCTCGGTTACGCGTACTTCACTGGCCTGAAGGCTCCCGACAAAAGACTCATGGCCCGTAAGAAAGGCGATTTCACCGCCACCCCGAGTACGGGCAACGACCTGGATCCCTTCACCCGAATAGAGGGACGCCTCGGGCGAGACGAACTCAACCTGAAAGGCCATCTTAGGAACCCGCTTCGGCTCGGAGCCTTTCGGCCTTCTCACGGGCCGAGTCGGCTCCACCAACGTTAAGGAATGCCTGCTCAGGCAGGTCATCCAGATCGCCCCGGACGAGCGCTTCGAAACTGTCGACTGTCTCCTCTACCGGGGTGAAGTTGCCGTCCAGACCCGTAAATACCTTGGCAACAAACATCGGCTGTGACAAGAACCTCTGCACCTTCCGTGCACGATTGACCGTGATGCGGTCCTCTTCCGACAGCTCGTCGAGGCCAAGGATGGCGATGATGTCCTGGAGCTCCTTGTATCGCTGAAGAATCTCTTGGACTTGGCGAGCAACGTTGTAGTGCCGGGTACCAACCACTTCTGGAGCCAGGATGCTGGAAGTAGATGACAAAGGATCGACGGCCGGATAGATGCCGAGAGCCGCAATGTCGCGGCTCAGCTCCGTTGTTGCGTCGAGGTGCGTGAAGGTCGTGAACGGTGCAGGATCGGTGTAGTCGTCTGCTGGAACGTACACGGCCTGCAGCGACGTGATTGACTTGCCGCCCGTCGAGGTAATTCGCTCCTGCAGCGTACCCATCTCGTCGGCGAGAGTCGGTTGGTAGCCCACTGCGGACGGCATCCGCCCGAGGAGCGTCGACACCTCAGAACCGGCCTGGACGAACCGGAAAATATTGTCCACGAACAACAAGACGTCTTGGCCCTGGACGTCACGGAAGTACTCGGCCATGGTCAGAGCAGACAGGGCAACCCGCAAGCGTACACCGGGTGGCTCGTCCATCTGACCGAACGTGAGGGCGGCCTTTGATAGGACCGACGTCTTGCCGTCGCCCATCATGGTCTCACCCATCTCGATGAAGAGATCCGTGCCCTCGCGGGTGCGTTCACCAACACCGGCGAATACCGACACACCACCGTGGTTGGACGCAACGCGGGTGATCATCTCGGTGATGAGCACGGTCTTACCGACCCCGGCACCGCCGAAGAGGCCGATCTTGCCTCCCTGCAAATAAGGGGTGAGAAGATCGATGACCTTGATACCTGTCTCAAGCACCTGCTTGGTGGGCTCAAGGGAGTCGAAGGACGGAGGAGGTCGGTGAATTTCCCATCGCTCGGTGATGTTGACCTCATCAGGCGACACATCAAGGGGCTCGCCAATAACGTTCCAGATGTGGCCGAGCGTCACGTCGCCGACCGGCACCTGGATACCGTGACCCAGGTTGGTGACGATCGCGCCCCGTCGAAGACCGTCGGTGGGCTTCAGCGCAATGGCCCGGACCCGTCCTTCCCCCAACTGCTGCGCAACTTCAGCCATTACCGTCGTCGTCTCGCCTTCGATCTCCACCTCGAAAGAAATAGCGAAGTTGATCTCGGGCAGAGCTCCGAGCGGGAACTGAACATCGACAACGGGGCCGGCGATGCCGACAATGTGGCCGGTCTTGAGCTGGGTTTCGGTGTCTGTCATATCCTGGGTGCTCCGTCTGTTCCGTCGAGTCCGTGGTAGTCGTTCAAAAGATGTTCAGACGTTTGAGCCGTTATCGGCCGGCTGCCCGTCATTGATGAGTGGTTCCGAGCCTGATTCCTGATCCGCCGCGAGCGATTCGGCGCCGCTGACGATCTCCATGATCTCCGTGGTAATCGACTCTTGGCGGGCCCGGTTCATGATGCGGGATAACTTGACGATGAGGTCTTCGGCATTTTCCGTTGCCGCTTTCATGGCGCGCTGCCTATTCGCATGCTCCGATGCCGCGGCATCGAGAAGCGCAGCAAAGAGCCGAGCCTCCACGTATCGAGGCAACAGATCTTCCAGCACACCTTCAGGCGAAGGTTCGAACGAGGCACCAGCGAGACGACTGGCGTCGCCACCGCCTTCAGCCGAGATGGTCGCGGAGGACTCGAGAGGAAGAAATCGTCGAACAACGGGCCGTTGCGAGCCAAGGCTAAGGAACTCGGTGTAGATCAGTTCAACCTGGTCGACCTCGCCCGAGTCAAACAACTCGCGGATGTGGCGGGCGACCTCACGTGCATTTTCGTAAGTGGGATTGTCACTGAAACCGTTGAACTCGGCATCGAGCTCAAAGCCCCGAAATCGGAAATAGTCGCCCACCTTCTTGCCGATGCCGATGAGCTTATAGCCGCCGCCCTCGGCCCGCAACGCTTGGATTTCACGCTCGGCTGACCGGATCACTCCCGAATTATATGCGCCGGCCAACCCCCGGTCCCCAGCGCAAACAATGAACGCCACGTTCTGGACGGCTTCGGCCTGACGTAACAACGGATGGCTCGCCTCGGCGCCGCCTGCGGCAAGATCTTCGATGACTCCTGTAAGCAGCTCGGCGTAAGGCCGCGCCGTCCGGGCCCGTGCTTGAGCCCGAGCCACTCGTGTCGCGGCTATGAGTTCCATTGCCCGGGTGATCTTTTTGGTATTCGTCACACTCGTGATGCGACGACGAAGAATTCGTTCAGCTCCACCGGGCACGGATCAGTCTCCGGTCCGACTGACGTCTTCTTCGGGGAGGGTATTAGTGGCGTCGACCATTCGGCTCTCGGCACTCGGTTGTTCTTCGATCACCGGAGCGGCCGGTTCCCCAACACCACCGACGAACTGGTCGGTGAAGGCCGCAATCGCTGCTTCGAGCGCCTCCTCGTCCCCTACTGCGCCCTTATCCACAATCGCTTGAAGCTGATTGCTGTGCCGAGAATGGAACCATTCGATTAGCTCCTTCTCGTAGCGCCCGACATCGGAGACCTCGACGCCATCTAAATAGCCTCGGGTCCCGGCATAAAGAATCACCGACTGCTCCTCGACGGGGACAGGGACATTGATGCCCTGCTTGAGCAACTCGGTCAGGCGGTAACCACGGTCGAGTTGCGCCTGCGACACCGCGTCGAGGTCAGATCCGAAAGCGGCGAAAGCGGCGAGTTCACGAAACTGCTGCAGGTCGGACTTGAGCGTGCCGACGGCGTTCTTCATCGCCTTCACCTGAGCCGCGGACCCAACTCGACTGACGGAGATGCCTACATCGACGGCCGGCCGAATTCCCGACTTAAACAGGTCGTCCTGCAAGTAGATCTGGCCGTCGGTGATCGAGATCACGTTGGTGGGAATGTAAGCCGATACGTCGCCAGCCTTAGTTTCGATAACCGGCAGGGCGGTGAGTGATCCGGCGCCATTCTCTTCGCTGAGCTTCGCTGCCCGTTCCAACAACCGACTATGGAGATAGAAGACGTCCCCGGGATAGGCCTCGCGACCGGGAGGTCGGCGCAGGAGCAGGGAAACCTGGCGATAGGCCTCGGCTTGCTTTGATAGATCGTCGTAGATAGCGAGCGCATGCTCGCCATTTTCCATCCAATGCTGACCCATTGCGCACCCTGAATAGGGTGCCAGGAACTTGAACGGCGCTGGGTCAGATGCAGGCGCAACGACAACAACGGTGTACTCCATTGCGCCGTGCTCTTCGAGTAACGCCACGGTCTGGGCCACCGTTGAGGCCTTCTGACCGATGGCGACGTAAATGCACTTCACGCCAAGGCCCTTTTGAGCCAAGATCGTGTCGATCGCGATGGTCGTCTTGCCTGTCTTCCGATCGCCGATGATCAGCTCGCGTTGGCCTCGACCAATTGGAATCAGGGCATCTACTGCCTTGATACCAGTCTGCATCGGTTCGTGAACAGGCTGGCGACCCGTGATGCCGGGCGCCTGAATCTCCATCCGACGCGTCTGAATGTTTGTGAGTGGACCCTTCCCGTCCAGAGGCTCACCGAGCATGTTGACAACCCGACCGAGCATCCCGTCGCCCACTGGCACCGAAAGAATCTCGCCCGTCGACTCGACGGTCTGACCCTCGGCAATCGCATCGACGTCGCCCAGAACGACCGCACCGATCGAATGCTCGTCGAGGTTCAACGCCAGGCCGATGGTGCCGTCCTCGAAGCGGAGCATCTCGTTGACAGCCGCGTCGGGCAAGCCGCCCACCCGGGCAATGCCGTCGCCAACCGCAATGACCGTGCCCACCTGGGACGAGGTCACGACCGGGGTGAAGCCTTCGAGGTTCTTGCGAATTGCGACGCTGATCTGGGTGGTGTCGATGGTGATATCTGCCATGTGGTTTCTTCCAGTCCTCTGTGTAGGACTCTGCTCAGGTGGCCCGCCTGCGAAACGGGCCGTCGTACGGACGTGGATGTGTGGGTTCGAAGAAAGGCTAGAACGCCTTGCGAAGCTGCCCAAGCCGGCTACGGACGCTGCCATCGATAATCTCGTCATCGATCTGCGTGATTAGTCCGCCCATTACGGAGGGATCAACGACTACCTGGAGTTCGACCGGTTTGCCTGTGCTCTTCGTCAAGGCCAGAGCAAGTCGAGCCTGCTGATCATCGTCGAGTGGGATCGCCGAACGAACGAGGGCAAACGAAGCCCCACGACTCGTAGCCCCGATCTCACTGATGCGAGTGGCGATCTGGCCGAGGGACCCGGTGAGCCCCGCCCCGACGATCATCGACACAATCGAGGTGGCCACCGGGGAAACCTGGCCGCCCAGAAGGTCTTCGACGATCTGCTGTCGCCTAGCCAACGTGATCTCGCTATCGGCCAACGTGGCTTTGAGCTCGCTCGAGCTGTCGAGAGCGGCCGCTGCCTGCATGACCTGCTCGACAAGTCTGGCCGGGTCGTCCTCTGTATCAGCGATGCTCAGCACGGCCGAGGCGTAGCCGGTGATGCGATCGTTGGCCATTGTTACCGGCTTCCCACGCTCGTGATGTAGTTCTCAATTAGCTGCCGCTGCGCAGCGGGGTCGAGATTCGCTTCGACTACACGTTCGGCGGCTCCAACGACGATCTCGGAGACCTCGGTCTGCAGATCTGCAATAGCTCGCTCTCGTGCGGCTGCGACGTCTGCTTCACCTTGGGACCGCAGTCCGGCGATGTCGGCCTCTGCCCGCTGCTGCAGGTCGGCGCGAACGACGCCCGCTTCTTGGCGAGCCTCTTCGATGATCCGAGAAGCCTCGTTCTTGGCATCCGCCAATTCTGCGCCGTGCTGGTCTTTGATCGCAACCGCATCGGTTCTGGCTGTCTCAGCCGCTTCTAGATCGTCCCGTATCTTCTGGGTGCGTCCTTCCATGGCCGAGGTCACCGCTGGTACGGCGAACTTCACCATGAGGCCGAGCAGGATCAGAAACGCCAAGCCGCCCCAAATAATCTCATTGAGCTCGGGGATGATCGGGCTCGGGGCCTCTAGGCAGCCCTCAAGATCCTCCTCAGCGGACTTGAGTTCCTCCCCGGCCTCATCGGAGGCGCCGTCTGCGTGACCGGCCTCGATGATGTGCTCGACGGACTCAGGGCCTCCGAGTTCCTCCATGGTCTCAACCATGCACGAGCCAATGGTCTCTTCGGATGCGCTCGCCGGCGTCGCCAAGAGCATGAGCCCAGCGAAGGTCGCTAGCGGAACAACGACTAAATGTGTGCGTTTCAAGGCAGTCTCCGATTAGGGCAGCAGGAGGATAAAGACGACGAACCCGATTAAGGCCAAGGCCTCGGTGAACGCAATACCGAGGAACATCGTGGTACGGGCGACGCCCGCTGACTCAGGCTGACGGGTCATGGCCGTAATCGCGTTACCGACGACGATGCCGATACCGATGCCCGGTCCGATAGCGGCCAGACCGTAGCCCAAACCGGCCCCAATCGCCTTGAGGCCTTCGACCATTTCACCCGCCTCGATTTCGGCGAAGAATCCAATGAATGCAAGCAGGCTAACCACGCAATATCTCCTAATGTTCGGGGTGTATAGAGCCACCGATGTAGACGGCGGTAAGAATAGTGAAAATGAAGGCCTGAAGGAACGAGACAAGTATCTCAAATCCGGTCATCATCACGAGCATAGTGAAGGGTGCGATCGCTCCAACGATGGTGCTTTCCCACAATGTCGCAGAGAGAATAGCGAACGTCACGAGCAGAAGGTGACCGGCAACCATGTTCGCCCAAAGCCGTATAGCCAATGATGCGGGGCGAATGATCAGCACCTGAAGTAGCTCAATAGGTGTAACCAGAATATAGAGGGCTTTCGGCACGCCAGGAGGAAACAAACTGGCCTTTATATAGCCAAAGCCCTGCGCTTTGAAGCCCTGGTAGTTGTAGACGAGCCAGACGAGGCCAGCCAGAAATACTGGCA
>JBLINY010000097.1:0-17590 GCA_047638695.1 Acidimicrobiales bacterium
GCTTCCCCTGACCGTCGCCGCCTGCACGGACGGCAGTAGTGCCGATAACGTCGGAGCTGTCGCCGAAGCCAGCACCGAACCGACTCCTGCCCAAGAAAAACAAGCCCAAGAAAAACAAGCCCAAGAAAAACAAGCCCAAGAAGCACCAACCACCTCCGAGATGGTCGATCAGTGCTCCATTGTCCCAAAGGGCAATACCTCGTTCGTGCTGGAGGCTGAAGGCCCCGCACACGGGGTGCTGGTTTACGTACCAACGAACTTCGACGGCTTACCCCTCCCGGTCGTACTCAACTGGCACGGCCTCGGCAGCAACGGCGGGCAGCAGTCGATCCTCAGCTACTTACCTGGCCTTTTCATGGCACTGCCGACGATGTCGTTCCCTTCGACGGAGGCGATTCCGTGCTCGCTACCAACGAGGCCCTGGCCGAACTCGACGCGGACACGGCGGCCGCCACCGTTGCCTTCTTCAACCAGGTCATGCCGGATGAGTTCGCTGAGTTCGCGGCCGACTTCGGCTGCACCGAAAGCGTCGACGTCGCCACCGGACTCAGCTGGGGAGTTCTTCCAACAGTTCAGCTGCTGTTGAAGCGTTGGGCTACGAACGTTTGGGCCAGTTGACGGGGCGCTGTGGCGACTCGCCGGTCGCAATACCGTCGATCGTGACCTCGACATCGTCGGTAACTCGCCGAACTGTCGATCGATGGGCCACTCGGCTGACCGCAGCACCAGCACCAGCCACAGCGGGCAAGGCAATGAAGGTCAGCGGGCCGGTGAAGATGGCCACGAGGCCAACAAACAGTGCCCCTCCCGTTGCCAATGCCGCTCCCCCGGCCACCGCTTCGGAGCGCTTGTTCGTAATGTCGGCAACCAGGCAAACCGCACCGGGTGTGTCATCAACATCGACTGCCGCCACCTGTACCTGACGAACTCGGCTAAGCCCGCCCGTGCCTCGCGCACGGCGGGCACCGGCAGCGATGGCACCGACGACACCCCGCTTCTTGTTAGCCACGACCACGCCGTCGGGTCGGACCCGGGTGCTGAGTCCGTGGCCCACCGACAGCCATTGCTCGGCTCGCTCACGCGTCGCCGCCTCGCTCGCACCCGAGCTACGCCGAGCCCACACGACGCCGGGACCGACGAGTCGATCGACCAGGTTCCGTTTTACGTCAGCCCCCGCCTGATGTTCGGCAATGGCGGCAGCAACCGTTGCTGCAGGAACTCCAACCTCGGCAGCAATGGCAGCAACGGCCGAAGGCGTGAGCTCGACCAAGCCCGTCGAAGGTTCGACCGTGGTCAGCTCGACCGCTCGTCGAAGTACGAGCTCAGTGGCCAGCGGATCGAGTGAGGTCATGCCACACCCTCAGATCCCGAGAACACCATCGAGCCCGATGGTGAGACCGGGGACATCGGCAATACGTTTGGCCGCCATCACAACGCCGGGCATGAATGACAACCGGTCGTAGGAGTCATGGCGAACAGTAAGCGTCTGACCGGTTGTGCCAAGGAGCACCTCCTGGTGAGCGACCATGCCGCGCATCCGTACCGAGTGCACCTGGATGCCACCCGGACCAGTAGCTCCCCGAGCTCCGGGGATCGTGTTCGTTACCACAGGATCGGGTGCCCACTCGCTGGAAGCTGCTGCCATACGCTCGAGGGTCGAGACCGCTGTGCCGCTTGGCGCATCAACTTTGCCGTCGTGATGCAACTCGATGATCTCAGCTGTTTCAAAGAACGGCGCTGCCATCTCAGCGAAGCGCATCATGAGTACCGCACCAATGGCAAAATTTGGAGCGATCAGACAGTTCGACGCGGTGAAGCTCGCAGCCAGATGCTCGTTGTCAGCTTCAGTGAACCCAGACGTTCCAACGACCGCGTGGATACCCAGTTCGGCGCAATACGAAAGGGTCTCCCTCGCCGCATCGATATGGGTGAAGTCGATAATCACCTCGGCATCAGAACGTTGCAACTCATCGAGATCGTCAGAAACCGTCAGCTCGGTTTCGCCAGCCGATATTCGCTGCCCAACACAACCAGGGTCGATCGCGGCCACGAGGTCAAGATCGGCGTCGGACACCACTGCTTCGCAGACCGCCGTTCCCATCCGCCCACCGGCACCGAACACAGCAACCCGAATTCCCATGTCCTGGAGCCTACGCTGACGCCAGGAGGGCTACGTGTCGTACATTCTGGGTCTCGATCTCGGGACCACAACAACAACAGCCGCCCTCAACGACGGCACCGCGTCGACGGTGTTCACTCACACCGCGGGCGAAACCGCAATCCCTTCGGTGGTGGCGCTCGATGACACGGGAAGTTTCTTGGTTGGCGACGCAGCCGTGCGGCATGGAGTACTCGACCCAACAGCGGTGGCCCGGGAATTCAAGCGCCGGTTCGGCGACCCAACGCCAATCCTATTGCGGGGCACACCCGTTGCAGCCAACGAGCTAATGCTCCATTTGGCGACCATGGTCGTCGACGAAGTGAGCGGCCAGGTCGGCGAACGGCCCGACCGGCTCGTCGTTTGCCACCCGGCCAACTGGGGCCAGTTCAAAGTGAGCTTGCTCGACGACACGCTCACAAACTCGGCCCTTCCCCCGCACGATTTGGTCAGCGAACCCCAGGCGGCCGCCATCCACTACGCCGGGCTGGAACGAGTTGCAGTCGGATCAATTGTCGCCGTATACGACCTCGGTGGTGGCACCTTCGACGCGGCAGTGCTTCGGAAGACACCGGGCGGCTGGGAAATGCTCGGTAGTCCTGGTGGGGTTGAACGGCTCGGCGGTATCGACTTTGATGCCGCCCTGTTCCATCAGGTCTTGGCCACCGCAGCTATTGACCTTGACGGCTTCGACGATGCCCATGCTGCGACCCAACTGGCCGTTGCCCGCCTTCGGGAGGCATGTAGTGACGCTAAACGCGTCTTGTCATCAGAAACGGCGACCACGGTGGCCGTCAGCTTGCCCGGTATCGAAGAAACCGTTCGGGTGACACGGGCCGAGTTCGAAGCGGCCATCGATCCGCTTATTGCTCGCTCGTTGGAGGCACTCGACATTACGCTGGCGAAAGCCAACGTCACCGCCGATCAGCTCGACCGAGTACTCCTCGTCGGTGGCTCAAGCCGGATCCCGTTGATCGCTCAGCGGTTGGCCAGCCACACGGGACGCCCGCTCACCACCGATTCGCATCCGAAGCACGCAATCGCGCTCGGGGCAGCAGCAATGCTGACGGCGAATGTCGAGCCCACACCGGTGGCACCAGAGACACTAAAGCCGGCCAGTGAGCCAGAGCTCGAGCCCGCGGAGTCCGAACCGATCGAGTTACCAAAGTCGCTCGGTACTAACTTTCCTGCCGTCCCCTCAATGTCGGACGAACCCGAGCCCGAGTTCCTGACAAGACGCCGCGCCGCCCCCTCAACCCCTGAGGCGCTGGGTCCTCCAACGCTCGCGGTCCCCGCCCTCGATCAGCCAACGATCCCGACGCCACCATCTATCGGTGCCGTTAATGCCGCGACCAGCGAGACCCGGCGGCTGAATCAACCGCCTGCCACTACCGATCCAGCCCGTACCGACACAGCCGCTGCGATTTCAGCCAAAACAGCGCCGGTTGCTACCGCACCACTCCCCCCAGCGAAGCCACCGAGCCGGTGGCCCTTTTTAGTCGCTTTTCTCGTGGTGCTGATGGCGATCGCCGGAGCATTCTCGCTGTACCTACAGCAACAAGGCAACGACCAAGATGACAGCGAGTCGGCGATCAATAACTCAACAACATCATCGGTCGAGGGCGCCCCGACCACCTCGGCGGTCACCAGCACGACCCTCATTGTCGACACTGATTGCCCAGCTGCACTGCAGCCCAAAGCCGACACCAATTATCGGGTTGTCCAGATCTCGGCCGACGATGCCGACGGTGGCCTCAATGGCCGCGCAGCACCAGATCCCAACGGTGCCTTCGTCATGCTCTTCAGCTCATTAAGCCCGGTGAAGGTGACCGGAAACCACTGTGCGCTCTACAAGGGCAACGCATGGTGGGGTGTCACGCACAAGGGCGAACTGGTGTGGGTCGCCGCCCGCTTCTTGGAGGAGCTCTAGCCAGACAGATCAAAAAGCCGCAGGGCCCGAGGCTGATGCCCCGAGCCCTGCGTATGTTCTCAGACTACGAGAGGGTCAGTCGCGACGACCGCGGCCTCGACCGCCGCCACCACCACCGCCACCACTGCGGCCTCGCCCGCCGCCGCCACCGCGACGACGACTACCGCCATCGTCACTAGGCACGGGAGCGCCTTCCGGACCGAGATCGCCGAAGTCCTCGGCAAAGTCCTCGTCGAAGTTCATCTTGATCGACTCGCCTGCTGGCTCGTCGTCCGATGATTCGCTTCGGCTCGGCTCGCGACCGCTATCACGGCTGCTGCTCTCTCGGCTACCGCTGGAACGACCACCGCCGCCGCTGTCGCGGCTGCTACTACCGCCACCACCGCTGTTCTCGCGAGGTGCGGGGGCGTCGCCGGCGAGGGCCAGCGAAATCTTGCCGTTGGGATCGATGTCTTCGACAACGACCTCGACCTCTTGACCAAGTTCGAGCACATCTTCGACCTTGTCGATGCGCTTGCCCTGGCCGATCTTCGAGATGTGCAATAGACCGTCACGTCCGGGAAGGATGTTCACGAACGCACCGAACTTGGTGATATTCACGACACGACCCGGATAGTTCTCGCCAACATCGGCGGTGGGCGGGTCAAGGATCAGACGAATCTGACGCTCAGCCTCGTCGACAACGGTCTTCTCGGTGGCCGAGATTGAGACAACGCCAACCATGCCGTCGTCGTCGACACTGATGTCGGCGCCGGTCTCGCCCTGGATCGAGTTGATGACCTTGCCCTTTGGCCCAATGACCTCGCCAATCTTGTCGACCGGGATCTCGAAGCTGATGATCTTCGGGGCTCCGTCACGAACCTCTTCGCGAGGAGCGGCGATGGCCTCAGCCATAACGGCGAGGATCTTCAACCGGGCGTCTTTGGCCTGATCAAGGGCGGCGGCCAGGACGTCGGCTGGGATGCCGTCGATCTTGGTGTCGAGCTGGAGAGCGGTGACGAACTCGGAGGTTCCGGCCACCTTGAAGTCCATGTCGCCGAAGGCGTCTTCGGCGCCGAGAATGTCGGTGAGCGTGGTGTACTTACCTTCAGCGAACACGAGGCCCATGGCGATACCGGCGACGGGGGCCTTGATCGGCACGCCAGCATCCATCAGCGACAGGGTCGAACCGCATACCGAACCCATCGAAGTCGAGCCGTTCGAACTGAGGACATCGGAGACGAGCCGCAGTGTATAGGGCCACTCTTCGAGGCTCGGAATGACGGGAACGAGGGCACGCTCGGCCAGAAGGCCATGGCCAATCTCTCGGCGCTTCGGTCCGCGCATGAAGCCGGTTTCGCCGGTGGAGAAGGGCGGGAAGTTGTAGTGATGCATGTAGGACTTGCGATCGATGTTGCTGATGCCGTCGATCATTTGATCCATACGCTTCATGCCCAGGGTGCAGATATTCAGCACCTGGGTCTCGCCCCGCTGGAACAGGCCCGAGCCGTGCACTCGGGGAATGACGCCAACCTCGGAAGAGAGGGGGCGGATGTCGGTGGGGCCACGTCCATCGATACGGATGCCGTCTTCGACGATGCGGCGTCGCACGACGGTCTTGGAAACCGAGCGGAACGCTGCTTTCAGTTCCTTCTCTCGGCCTTCGAATTGGCCAACAAGCGAGGCCACAACCTCGTCACGCAGCGCTCCCTCGGCGCCATCTCGTTCTGCTTTGTCGCCGATCGACATGACCTCGGCCATCTTGGTCTCGGCGGCGGCAGTGACGGCGGCGAGAAGGTCGGCGGGGTAGTCGGCGGCCTCGGGGTAGCTCATGAACGGCTTGCGGCCGCCGCTGGCCTCGACGAGCTGCAACTGCAGAGCGATGGCCTCTTTGATGTACTGCTTCGACTCCTGAAGGCCCTCGGCCAAATGGGCCTCGTCGACCTTGGGAGCGCCATTCTCGTAGTTCTTCCACGAAACAGCGGTGCCGCCGGCTTCAACCATCATGATGGCGACATCGCCATCATCGAGCTCACGACCGGCGACCACGATCTCGAACGACGATGCGTCGCCCTCGTCGTAGGTGGGGTGAGGAAGCCACTCGCCATCGATGGTGTAAGCCAGGCGGACAGCACCAATCGGGCCGTTGAAAGGCACGTCGGAAACCATCAAGGCGGCCGAAGCACCATTAATGGCCAGCACGTCGTGCGGGTTCTTCATGTCAGCCGACAGGACCGTGACCACGATGTGGGTCTCGTTGCGGTAATCGTCGGGGAATGACGGGCGCAGCGGCCGGTCGATGAGGCGGCAGGTGAGAGTGGCTTCGTCGGATGCCCGACCTTCACGACGGAAGAACGAACCGGGAATCTTGCCGGCCGCGTATGACCGCTCTTCGACATCGACGGTGAGGGGGAAGAAATCGATGCCGTCGCGGACGTTCTTGGCGCCGGTGGCGGCGACGAGCACACTGGTTTCGCCAACCTGGGCCAGAACCGAGCCGCTGGCGAGTCCGGCCAGGCGGCCGGTCTCGAGGTACATGTCAGGTCCATCACCACTGGTGATGGTCCCAGAAACGGAAATTGGTTCCGTCATGGAGGGATCTCCTTTATTCTGCCGGCCTGGTCCTACCAGGGCCGAACTTGTCTGCTCGAACGACGATCGTTCGAAGTGGCAGACCAGATCCCAGATTTCGATCACCCACCATCGGCTCTGCAGGCCCATGACAGCGAGGAATCGGAAACTGGCAGCTGATCCACCAGGCGCATGAACGTTTCATACGCTTCGCCAATCGTACCGGTGCACGGGTCGAAACACGCGGACGGGCGCGACCTCCGACCCCGGCTCGGGGCCTAGCGCTTACAGCCCGCAACGGCGGGCACGACGGATCTCGCGCATGCGTCCCAGGACCCTGCCTTGGCGACGGAGGCCGAGTTGTTCGCGACCGAGTCCGAGTTGTTAGCGACGGAGTCCAAGTTCGGCGATGATGGCGCGATAGCGCTCGACATCGATGTCGGCGAGATAGTCGAGAAAGCGACGACGCTTGCCGACCAACATCAGCAGACCACGGCGGCTGTGGTGATCTTTCTTGTGTGCCTTCAGGTGATCGGTGAGGTGATCGATCCGGTCGGTGAGCAGGGCGATCTGGACTTCGGGAGACCCCGTGTCTTGATCGGACCGCTTGTGCTTCGTGATGGTGTCGGCTTTGGGCGGCAGATTGGCGGCTGGCTTGCTCATAGTGGTGCTCCTGAAGGGGTGGGTTTGGAGATCGGGACCTTGGGCCCGGCCGCACCCGAGGACATCACCTCAGGAGCAGCAGTCCATCACCGTACCGGCGGTTAACCCAACTCTGACTTCCGCATCTCTCGAGGACCCATGAGCTTGGCGAGGAGGTAGTCGCCGGCAGTTACCGACCCATAACGTGGCGGGTTCGAGACGTCTGTGCAGCTAGGAAGGCACCGGATGATGCTGTCGGGATCTGCTTCGACGAACTGAGCCACCGACCGGCGTCGGGATGGTTCCTCGTTTGCCGGCATGGGCGCGACCCGGTGAAGGGTCGAGACCCAACGGTCGTTGGTCCAGGTCGCCAGCATGTCGCCAATGTTCACCATCAGGCTGCCGAACGGCACGGTGACCGGCTTCCACTGATAGTCATGGAACACCTCGAGTCCCGGCACATCATCGGCAGTAAGCAAGGTGAGAATCCCGTAATCGGTGTGCGCCCCCATTCGCATCTGCCCTGGCAGCGGTTCGGGCGAATTGCTTCGCCGTTGGTAGTTAATGGCGCGGGTCGTGACGAGGGCTCGTCGCGTGCGCTCGATGAAGAAAGTGGGGGCGACGTCGAGGGCCAAAGCGAAGGCAACGAGAAGATCGTCGGCCACCAACGCAACCGCTGCCTGGTATTCGGCCCACACGCCGGCCATGGCCGGCGGCATTGATGGCCACACATTGGGAGCGTAAAATCGGCGATATCGCTCGAGATACTTGGGTTCGATCGAGCGCCGATCCCAGCCGGCGTTGAATGCCTCGAACAGGTCGGGAGCGGCTGGTTCTTCACCAAGGCTGTACGACAGCGCCTCCGTGCCCTCACTGGCGTAGCCTCGATTGGCCGAGAGGTCATCGACGATGCAGGTCGACTTCAGCTCTACTGGCTGGTCAAAGAAGGTCGCTGTGACGTCGAGCATCCTGGCGGAGATCGCTGGCTCGATGCCGTGGCCGACGATCTGCAAAAAGCCGGTGACTCGACAGGCCTCGTCGATGGCGGCCACCACCCGCCGCTTCTCTTGCGGGCCTCCGACACGGAAAGGCTCGAGGTCGATCGGGGTAACTGCTAGCCCGACCATCCGTCGCGATCGAGGATGTCGCCCGCCCGCTGAATATCACGTTGCAACTGATCCTTCAGCTCATCGAGACCATCGAACCGCTGTTCGGATCGGATGAGCTCTACCATCTGTACCCGGGCCGACTGGCCGTACAGATCGCCCTCGAAGCCAATGAGATGGGCTTCAACCAACGAATGTTCGGCGTTCTGGTAGAAGGTTGGCCGCTTGCCAATGTTGACTGCTGCCGGGTGTCGCTGGCCGTCGGGTGTGAAATACCAGGCTGCGTAGACAGCGTCCGCCGGAAGGGCCATCTCCCGAGGAACAGCGACGTTCGCCGTGGGAAAGCCGATGGTTCGGCCTCGTTGGTCGCCCTCGACAACTGGCCCTCGAATTTCGTGATGACGGCCCAGCATTCGGGCCGCGGTACTCACCTCACCTCCGGCCAAAGCACGACGAATGACGGTCGACGAAACGGATTCGACTTTGCCGTCTGGTCGGGGCAATAGCTGAACCCCCTCAACGTCGAAGCCATAGTCGGCACCGATCGCGCGCAACACATCGACGTTGCCAGCTCGATTGGCACCAAACCGGAAGTCGTGACCGACGATGACTGATCGGGCCCGCAGGCAGTCGACCAAGACTCGTTCGACGAACTGTTCGGCTGTCTCGCTCGCCCTTTCCTCATCGAACGGAGCGACGACGACGGTGTCAACCCCGCACGCCTCGAGAAGCTCGAGTTTCTGTTCGAGATCGGTGAGGAGCTTTGGCACATTCCCCGGCCGCAGAACGGTGGCGGGATGAGGATCGAAGGTGACGACAGCCATCGACACACCCAGCGACTCGGCCCGTTGTTGTGTCGAGCGAATGACGGCCTGATGCCCGAGATGGACGCCGTCATAGGCGCCGACGGTGACGGCATGGCCCTGCCCTGACTCGGGGCAACGATCTGGATCCCGAATGATCTCCACGGTGCAAGAACCGTAGCGCCACCTGGCCCAATCTGGAACTTAGCTCCAGTGGCTGACGGCTAGTGGTCCGAACGGCCCGTCTTGGGCACAAATTGAGATGGGTTATCGCTTCGGGCCCATCGCCGCTCCGAAAGCACATGACGTAGTGTGCGCACACTGCTTCGAATTCGGGTGACGACAACAGCGTTGTTACTCGTGTTGACAACCATCACGGTCGTAAGCGTTGCCGAACAACCGGCCGCCGCCGCACCGGCCCTCACCGTTTCCGTTGGATCCGACCAGACGGTGCTGATCGGCCAGGCGGCAACCGTCTCGATCGACATCACCAACGGCACCGCCACCGCCGGTTACAACACCGGCGTCGCCGTCGTTTTGGAATCCGGCGTTAGTTTCGGGTCGGGCGCATTGAGCCCTCTGGAGTTTGCCGACACCCCCGGTGCTGGCCAGACCACGCTGTGGTTCGAGAACATCAACGACTCGCAACCTGCCAGCATCGAAACGCTCACATTCACCGTCGTCGCCGACACCGGTACCTTCCCGGTTGGAGCCGACTTCGATGTGGCCGCCACCGCCTATACGTCGGACGATCCTCGAGTTGTACCCACGGTGACGGGCACCGGGTCGACGGGAACGGGCACCGACACCTCGACCGCTGACGTGACGGCAATCGCCATCGAAAAGTCAGAACCAAATCCCGAGGCCGAGCTGATGCGCGGCGTTCACGACCACGACCACGACACCGTCTACACCCTGACGGTCGAGAACAACCCGACGAACGCGACCACCTCGGTTCTCGTTGATGACTATCTCCCCGCCGGCCTCGAGTTCCTCGGTTGCGGCACCGACGACAACACAACCGATGCCCCTACCTTCGCTGGCAACAACGTCGAGTACACCGGCGCCGCCCGCCTTGACGTTTCAACCGACGACATCGTGACCGATTGCCCAGCACCAACGCTGGTCGAAACCGTGCAGCTCGATCCCGACGGCGCCGGCCCGATGGTGAACGCCGCCTACACCCATGTGCAGTGGAATTTGGTGAACTTCGCCATCGGCGAGACCAAGATCATCAACTACGCAGCTGGCGTCCCGATCCGTGAGAACACCCTGACCTTTCCCGGCGCCGTCGACACAACCGGCCAGCAGACGGCCAACCTCGACAACAACAGCGGTGCCGAAACGACCGACGAGCAGTTACATCGGAACTTTGCTGAGGTCGCTGGCACCTATGCCGGTCCACTCGCACCTGGTACATCGAATCCCGTCGGCGACAGCGACACTCACGACATCACATCCGAGGACCTTCGTCTGCTGAAGTCGGTGAACCCGTCAGTCATCGAGCAGGGCACCGACTCGGTGTGGACTCTCACCATCACAACCTCGGAGTACCGCACCGCCGACGACCTGGTCGTCACCGACACGCTTCCCAACGGCCACCGCCCCCTCAGTCTTGCAGTGAACTACGACAGCCACGAGGCCGACTGTGCACCCGGCATCGTCGACCCGTCACTCCCCTACACGGGCGTGACCGAGAACGCCGACGGAACCTGGACCCTCGTCTGAACAACGTCCCCGACATGGTGGCCTCCCAAACCTATGTACTCACGTTCCCGAGCCGCGTCCGCACCTATTACCAGGCCAGCGGAGCCGACACCGACCCCGTTGTCACCAACGACGGATTCACCAACACTGCTGCCCTCGTCGGCGACGATCGGCTGATTGCCGGTATCCCCGCCGATGAAGCCGACGACACGCCAGACCTTGACTCGTCTTCGGCGTCGCAGAGCGCCACGCTCCCGACCATCGAGAAAACAATCTCGCAGCCGGCCGCGCCGGGTGCCATGCTCGATTGTTCGACCGCCACATACATCGACGCCGACGATTTGGCGGCAGCACCCTTTGCTTACCGCTCCGGCGACATCGTTTGTTACACGCTTCACGTCGACATCCCTGCCAACCTGACGTTCCGCGACGCTCTCGTCAGCGACTTCATGCCCGCCGGCGTGACGCTGCAGAGTTCCGTCGGACCGACGGCAGCCAACGATGTCTTGACTTCACCGACGGCCTCGCCGCTGCCGCTGGTGACACCAGCCTTGCGTGGGAGATCGGGACAATTCTCGGAACCAACGGCGCCCGTTGTCTGGGCGTCTCCCCTGTTGCCCGTGTCTGGGAGGTTCGCTGCATCGCCGAATTCACCGGTGCCCCCACCGGTGATGGGTTGAGCCTCGAGAAGGCCAACCTGATGAAGCTGACCACAACCAACTCCGCCGGCTCCGCCATCTCACTGCGTGACATGGCCACATTCATCGCCGTCGAACCGGAACTTACGATTGCCAAGAGCAACAATGCTGTCGCTCCCGTGACCGGAGCTGACACGGTTGACTACACCGTCAACGTCGCCAGCGTGGCCGATGCCGGCCCCGGCTCGCCGTCCGACGAGTATGCGCGAGCCGAGGACACCGTGGTGACCGACGATCTCCCCGCTCCGATCACCTGTGCCGATGTGACGCTCGACGTCATCGCCGGCGTCACTGGCACCTGTGTTGGATCTCAGATCGAGTGGACCATCGCCGTTCTTGATGCCGCAGACTCGATCGACCTCACCTACACCGTGAATGTCCCCGACACGGTTGCGCCCGGCCAGACCTACACCAACACGGCCACGATCACGACCTTCGACCAGACCAACAACGATGGCGGGACCACGACCTACACGCCAGGGACGACCGACAATTCCCAGATCTCGACTCCCGACAGCGTTCTGGTCAAGCTGCAGCAGTCGAGTATCTCCGAAGCAGGCAACATCCAGAACGCCAGCCTTCTGGCAACAGCTGACGAAGCCACAATCGGCGAGCTGGTCGCCTATCAGCTCAGCGTCGATATTCCGGCCGGTGTCACCCTGTACGACGCCAATTATCGCGATTTGCTCCCGGCCAACATGACCATCGTCGGCGGCGTCACGGGAACCTACGACGACGACATCAGCGGCGGAGCAGCTGCGTCTGCTATGCCGATCGTCGGCTTCAGCTTCAACTGGCCTTCACCGGCGGCAACCTTGCCGCCGCGGTCTCGACCGGCGTGGCCCTGCTGTTGTTGGGTGCCGGGTTGGTGCTGTTCACTCGTCGCCGTCGCACGGCACCGGTGGTCAATCAGCGTTAAGGACTTTGACGGCACGCAGTTCGCCATCGCGAGCTTCGTAGACGGCGATGATGTCGCCCTCTGCGTCTGCGATGGCGAGCTGTCCCGTGCCGGGGGCCGGGCCAAGCGAGCGACCGGTAGCCACTTGACTGGCAACGACCTCATCGACCTGCAACGTCGGCATGTCACGTAGCAGCAGCCCAATTGGCTGGAGTATCAGCTCTTCAAGAGGACATGCTGCCTCGAGAAGAAACCCACCGACCGCAGAACGTCGAAGGTTCCGAAGATGAGCGCCTCCACCGAGCACTGAACCTAGATCGGCGGCGAGGGTCCGAACATAGGTGCCGGAGCTACATGACACGTCAGCCCGGTAAACCAACGGGTCGTCGGTGGGCTGCGTCGAAAACGAACGGATGGAGACCGGGCGCGGCTCTCGTTCGATGGTGATTCCTTCTCGGGCCAGTTCGTGGAGGCGTTTTCCATCCACTTTGACGGCTGACACCATCGGCGGGATCTGCTCGATGTCACCGACAAAGGTCTGCGCCGCCGTCTCGACCGCTGCGGGGTCGAGCGTCATCTCATGGACGGCAGTGATCTCACCAGCAGCATCGAGTGTCGAGGTCTCCGTTCCGAACACGACCTCACCGATGTACGTCTTATCGGCGCCGGTCACGAACTGCAGCAACTTCGTCCCTTTGCCCACGCCGAGGACGAGTACCCCGGTGGCATCCGGATCGAGGGTGCCGGCGTGACCGACTTTCCGGGTCCCCAAGGCTTTCCGGACCCGATCGACCACATCGTGACTCGTCATCCCCGCTGGCTTGTCGACTACCACGCAGCCCGATACACCGCTGTCGTTCTTTTTACCGTCGCGACGTCCCATCGAGTTACTCCGCCTCCTCATCGCTCGGCTCGGCCGGCAGCGGTTCGTCCGGTCGCGGTTCGTCCGGTCGCGGTTCGTCCGGTCGCGGTTCGATGGTCGACAAGATCTGATCGATCCTGGCGCCAGCGCGCACCCCAGGGTCGAACAGGAAGAGCGCTTCGGGTGTCTTGCGGAGCTTGGCTTGCTGAGCAAAGGCCCGCTGCACGGGGCGCCGGTGTTCGGCCAATGCGTCGAGAATCCTCGCATCGCCATCGTCGGAGGGATCGTCCCCAAGTACCGACACGAAGATCTGGGCCACGTTGAGGTCGGAATCGACCTCGACACCAGTGATCGTCAGGAAGCCGATTTCCTCGGACTCGACCACCTCAAAATAGTCGGCAACGATCTCGTGCAGCAGAGCATTAAGGCGCGCCGTACGAGGAAAGTGACGTTTTGTTACCGGCCGGGGATTGCGACGTTTCGCCATCAGGTGATGGGGATCTCGCGCTCCTCGTAGGTTTCGATGATGTCTCCACCCTTGAGATCCTGGAAGTCCGACAAGCCAATGCCGCACTCGAAGCCGGAGGCAACCTCGGCGACATCGTCCTTGAACCGGCGGAGCGATTCGACCTCGCCCTTCCAGATGATCGTTCCCTCTCGAAGGAAACGAACCTTCGAGTTACGGGTGATCGTGCCGTTCAAGACCATGCAACCAGCGATCGAGCCAATACGAGGCACACGGAATACCTCACGCACCTCGGCGTCGCCAGTGACGACTTCCTCGATATCGGGAGTCAGCATGCCGAGCATGGCCTTCTCGATGTCTTCGAGCAGCTTGTAGATGATCTCGTAGTTGCGAATCTCGACCTGCTCGGTGCCGGCCAGCTCTCGGGCCTTGCGATCGGGTCGGACGTTGAAGCCGAGGATCGTGGCATTCGACGTCGCCGCCAACTGCACGTCGTTCTCGGTGATACCACCAACGCCACGCAACACGAACGACAGCTTGACGTCGTGACGCTCGAGCTTCTTGAGGCTGTCGATTACCGCCTCGAGCGACCCGTTCACGTCGGCTTTCACGATGAGATTCAGCGTGGCGGTTTCGCCGGACTGAATCTGTTGGAAGATGTCTTCGAGTCTGGCGCCGCCACCGGTGGCTCCCGATGCACCGCGTCCGAGACCAGCCACTCGATGCCAATGTTCGCGAGTCTCGGCGACCTTGTTCGCCGTCTTCTCGTTTGGCGCAATAACGAAACTGTCTCCGGACTCAGCCACTTCGTTCAGGCCAAGAACCTGAACGGGCGTGGACGGGCCAGCTTCGGTGACGTTCTCGCCTTTATCGTTGATCAGGGCACGGACACGACCCCAGGCAGCGCCGGCGACGAAAGGATCGCCGACTGACAGGGTGCCACGTTCGACCAACACGGTGGCCACGGGGCCGCGACCAGTGTCGAGATGAGCCTCGATGACCGCGCCAGCGGCCCGACCCTCTGGTGTAGCCCGGAGGTCTTCGACCTCGGCTAGGAGAGCCAGGTTCTCGAGCAATTCCTCGATGCCGTCGCCCGTCATAGCCGACAGGCGAACGAACATCGTGTCGCCGCCCCACTCTTCGGGAACAAGATTGCGTTCCGCCAACTGCGACATCACCTTGTCGGGGTCGACGCCTTCGCGGTCCATCTTGTTGACGGCCACGATGATGGGCACTTCAGCAGCGCGGGCATGATCGAGCGCTTCGAGCGTTTGTGGCATGACGCCATCGTCGGCAGCGACGACGAGCACAACAATGTCGGTGACGTCGGCGCCGCGGGCACGCATCGAGGTGAAGGCAGCGTGACCTGGTGTATCGATAAACGTGAGCAGGGCGCCGTTGCGCTCCACCTGGTAAGCACCGATGTGCTGAGTGATACCGCCGGCTTCGCCCGCGACCACATTGGCCGAACGAATTCGGTCGAGTAGCAGGGTCTTGCCGTGGTCGACGTGACCCATCACCGTGATCACGGGTGGTCGAATTGGCCAGGACGAGACGATCTCTTCATCGTCCTCGTCAGGGAAGTCGAGAATCTTGCGAAGTTCGACCTCTTGCTCTTCGCCAAGGTCGACGAGACGAATCTCAGCGCCGATCTCGGCCGCGAAGAGCTTGATCATTTCGTCGCTTAGCGACTGAGTGGCCGTAACCATCTCGCCATTGGTGAGCAAGAAACGGACAACGTCGGCCGTGGTACGTGACAGCTTTGGCCCGAGATCTTGTGCCGTTGAAGCTCGTTCGATGACAATCGTGCCTTCAGGCACCGGCGCGTCGGTCGCTGAATAGGCCGCCACCGCCATTGGCTGGAGATCGTCACTGTTGCGACGACGACGACTCTTGCGGCGCGGACGACCTCGGTTGGGGCCGCCACCAGGACGACCACCGCCACCAGGACGACCACCGGGACCGCCGGGACCGCCGCCACCAGGACGACCAGCGAAACCGCCGCCGCCACCACCGGGAGCTCCACCGGGCGAACCGCCAGGACGGCTACCAGGGCCGGTACGGAATCCGCCGCCACCGGCCGAACGACCACCGGGACGTGGGGGTGGGGGCTTGCCGCCACCGGGCGGTGGTGGAATTGGCTTACCGCTGCGACCGCGAGGGGGGCCGGGCGGTGGCGGAATTGGCTTGCCGTCAGGCGGACGCGGGGTTCCCGGCGGAGTAGGAGTCGGGCTACCGGGAGGTGCAAGCGTGGTCCCGGGGGCACTCGGGGCAGCGGCCGGGGGGGCCTGTGCTGCTACGGAGGTAGCCGGAGTCGCTGCCGGGGGTCCGGGCGTAGTTGACGGGGTGGTGGGAGTCGGTGCCACCGGCGCGGGCACGCTTGGTGCCGGCGTGCTCGGCGCTGCAGCCGCGGGCGTGCGTGCGGCCTTGGCCGCTGCGGGCGCTGGTGTTTCGGCGACTGGAGTGGGGACAGCAGCCGGAGCAGTAGGGGCGGGAGCCGGAGCCACTGGCGCTGGTGCCGCTGGCGCAGGAGCCGGTGCAGCCGGGGCGGGAGCCGGTGCGATCCTCGGTGGAGGCGGTGTCGCAGGCTTCGAACTCACGGGAGCTGGCCGCGGCGGCGAGGCCGGCTTTGAAGAGATCGTCGGCTTCGAGGAGACGGTGGGAGCTGCGGTCTTGGCCGGAGCCACCGACGCGTCCTTCGAAACGATCGAGGACTCGACCTTGGCCGGCGATGGCTTCTTGGGCGGCGGTGGCCTCTTGGCAGCCGGAGCTGGCTCTACCAACTCTGGCTCGGGAGCTTCCTCGGGAACAGACTCGCGCACCAGCCCCTCTCGCTCGGCTTTTCGCCGAATGCGGTCGCCCTGTGCATCGACAATGCTGGACGAGTGGCTCTTGACCCCGATACCGAGGTCGTTGCACAGGTCGATTACTTCACCGTTGGAGAGCCCAAGCTCTCTCGCAAGTTCGTAGACCCGGACTTTGGCTGGCACGTGTTGATCTCACCCTCGAGGGTTAGCGGAATGGCCCCATCGATCCTAGCGCCGCCCGCTTACTGAACCACGTCTAACAATAGTCGCAGCTTGTCGAGGGCCTCACGGCTGACGCTCGATCGGAACGCTCGGTCGAACGCTCGACGGGTGACGGCGGCATCGCAACAGACGATGAGACTCTCCGAACACAACCACGCGCCGCGGCCACCGAACCCCAGATCGAGCTGCCCGGAGGCAGATCGACGGGCCCGATGGAGCTCGCTTTGTGGCCGCTTGGCACCGCACCCGACGCAGGTGCGACGGGGCTCACTTGTCGTCGGTTGCCTCATCGGCGGCCGGAGCCTCTTCAGTTGCGGCGGTCTCATCGACGGCAGGAGTTTCGTCAGCCTCATCGGCTGCCGCCACTTCAGAATCAGCGACGTCGCTGTTATCAGCTGTGTCAGCATCAGCGTCGACTGTGTCAGCATCAGCTGTGTCAGTTTCAGGCTCAGCTGCGTCGCCATCAGCGGCATCAGTGCCATCGGCCGCGGCTGCATCGCCCTCGGCAGCTGGCTCAACATCGCCTTCGGCCCACTCTTCAGCAGTCATTGCCTCGCTGCCGTCGGCTGGCTGCCACTTCTGCTCGCCGGTCTCTGCATCAACGATCCACTCGCCTTCGGCCCACTCTTCGCCGTCGTAGGTCTCGATGCCCTGCGCTTCTTCTTCCAGCTGGGTCTCGCTCTTGATATCAATGCGCCAACCGGTGAGCCGGTGCGCCAGCCGTGCGTTCTGGCCTTCCTT
>JBLINY010000098.1:0-17007 GCA_047638695.1 Acidimicrobiales bacterium
ATCGTGATCGGCCGAAGGGCGCCATGCGGGCGATGCCCGATCTCGAAACCACCGATCTCGAGAGCTTCGGCGCTTCGAGCATTGGCACCTTCACTTGGAAGCAGCTGCTCGATACCGATGCCTGCACGATGTGCGGTCGGTGCACTGCTGTGTGTCCGGCGAACGCCACCGGCAAACCCTTGGACCCCCGCGAAATCGTCCTGAAGACCGGCGAGGTCATGGCCCGCACCGGATCGCCTGTCGTCTCGCCCCCCATTGGCATCGAGGACGACATCGAGGTGAAAGCCGATTGGGTCTTCGAGCGAGTTACTACTGAGGAAGTCTGGGCCTGCACGACGTGCAAGGCGTGCGACGAGAATTGCCCGGTCGGTATTGAGATCCTCGACAAGATCCTCGATATGCGCCGCTACCTCACGCTGATGGAATCCGACTTCCCCACCGAGCTGGGCAGTGCGTTTCGCTCGATGGAAAACTCCTCCAACCCGTGGGGCATTAGCCAGACCACTCGGGCCGATTGGGCCAAAGACATCGACGTCGACATCATCGAAGCCGAATCGATCGCCGCCGGCGAGCCGTTCACCCACGAGTACCTCTACTGGGTCGGCTGCGCCGGCAGCTTTGACGACAAGAACCAAAAGGTCACCCAAGCAATGTCGAAGCTGCTCGACCGAGCAGGCATCGACTACGGCATCCTCGGCCCAGCCGAACTCTGCACCGGTGACCCGGCCCGACGCTCGGGCAACGAGTACATCTTCCAGATGCTGGCCAAGCAGAACGTCGAAACCCTCAATGGCATTGGCGTAAAGAAAATCATCACCCAGTGCCCGCACTGCTTCAACACGCTCATGAACGAGTACCCACAGCTCGGCGGCAACTACGAGGTGGTGCACCACAGCCAATTCCTCGAGTGGCTTATCGATCAGGGCAAGCTCGATGTCGCTGAGGCAACGTTGGACGAACGGATCGTCTATCACGACAGCTGCTACCTGGGGCGCCACAACGACGTCTATCTCTCGCCTCGCAACGTCATCGGCTCGCTCAAGGGTGTGCAGATCGTCGAGGCCGGACGCAACGGCACCAAAGGTATGTGCTGTGGCGCTGGTGGCGCCCGCATGTGGATGGAAGAAGACATTGGCACCAAGGTGAACGACGAGCGTTCACAGGAGCTGATCGACACCGGTGCCAGCCGCGTCGCCACCGCCTGCCCGTTCTGTTATGTGATGATGGACGACGGCGTGAAGGGCCACGGCGTCGAGGAGGACCAGGTGCGGGTGGCCGACATTGCCATGCACTTGTTGGAGGCAATCGAAGCCGGTGAGGCCAACGCGGCGGAGATCGGTGCTCGTCGTGGCTTCGGCGAGAGCTCAGACACCACGGTCGCTGACTGAAAGCGAACTGCTGGCAAAGCGGCCAGATCGACCGATCAGAAGAGCCGTGAGAACAAAAAGCGCGGCCGAGCAGGTGAGTGCGATGGGAACGCCGAGGCGCTGAGCGACCAGCCCGAGGGCGATCCCACCGCCAACCTCGCCCATTGCCTCAGCCTGTCCAAGGAATGATTGCACCGTCGCCCGCACATCGCTGGTGGCTCGCTGGTTCACCCAGATCGACGCAATGACGGGAAGCACCCGCATCCCAATGCCTCGAGCCAGGAAGACGGCGGCGAGACCGCTGAGAATTTCGGGCGCCGAAGCAAGCAGTAGGGCGGCCACGGCCGAGAGCATTGCGGCCGCCACATAGAAGCGGCGCAGAGCTCCGCTTTCCGTGACCCGTCGCTCGATCCAGTGCAACGTGACGATTCCGGCCAGCGATCCTGTGACGGTGACGGCGGTGAACCACAAGACGGGGTCGGGGTCTTGGGGTAGACCGAGATCGACAAGTCGAGAGGTGAACAACCGGTCGACGGCCTCGGCTCCGCTGTTGAACAACACGGTGGCGGCCAGCACGGTGAACAACTGGCGATCGCTGCGAGCAAGGCGGAAACCGGTTAGGAAGATCTGCTTCGACTCGGCGAGATGGCCACCGTCAGAGCGGGTGAAGTTGTGCTCGGTGAAGAAGATACCAATGGTGACGCTGAGCAACGCACTGCCGACCCCAGCAGTGACAATGGCAGTGGACAGGCTGGTCGCCCACACGACGAGGGCGATGACAAGCGATCCGGCGATGCCGCCCCAGATCGACCACCGGTTCTTCGCCGTCAGCAACGGATCAATGCGCTCGGGGTCATCGAGTTCATCAGTGATCCACGCCACATCGGCTCCGGACTGGAAGGTCCACCCGAGGCCCCACACCATCTGGGCCAGGGCCAGCGGGATGAAGGCGGTGCTCAACCCGGTGAGGATCATCCCCGCGCTCATACCGAGATGCGAGATGACGATCGACCACTTTCGGCTCAGGGTGTCGGCAACGACGCCGGTGGGGATCTCGCCCAGGAACACGCTGAGCTCGAGGGCTGTGCCGAGTAGCACCAGCTGGAGGGGTTCAAGCTCGGCGTCGATGACCCAGTACAACAACGCGGCCAGCCCGAAGGCCGTAAAGACCGCTGTGTTCAGCGCCCCCCACCAGAGATAGAGCCGAGCAGGATCTCGGCGGAGCCGCTGCACCACCGGACGACACTAGGCCGTCGCGACGGTGGGGCCCGCTGAATTCCTAGTCGCGGTCGGGCTTCTCGTCGCTGGTTGGTGACCACCGGTGACCCCACGGATCGGTGAGCCAACCCGCTCGGGACCCGTGTTGGTTCTGGACCGGTCGGTCGGCCGATGCCCCCTCGGCGACGGCGAGGTCGTAGGTCTCGTCGGCATCGTCCACACGAAGCACCATGGCGGCCGTGCTTCCTCCCAGAAGGGCGGGCGACTTCGCGCCGAGCTCGGGATACTCGTCGGAGAGGTAGAAGGTGGCGTGAGGGAGTTGCATGGTGGCGTGGCCGATGTGGCCGCCCACCTCTTCAAACAGTTCACCGTCGACGACGGCGGCACCAAAGACCTTGCCGTACCAGCCGATGGCGGCTCGGGCGTTATCGACCGTGAGGTACGGAACAAGTGCTGGCTGATCGGTCATGTGAGACTCCTTCGGTTCGATCTACTCATCGCTACCGAATGCCGGTTTCCAACGCCTCTCGCCCGAACTTTTCCTTCGGTGGCCGAGCTCGTCACACTGGCCCGGCCTCTAGTCGAAGTTCTCCCAGTAGCGGCTGGGCCGCGGGCCCTTCTGACCCTGATACTTCGAACCGAGCTGGCCGGTGCCGTACGGGTTGTCGGCCTCGCTGGTCATTTGGATGAAGCTGATCTGACCGATCTTCATCCCGGGATACAGGGTGATTGGCAGACTGGCGACGTTCGAGAATTCTAGTGTGAGCTGGCCGTCCCACCCGGCGTCGACAAAGCCGGCCGTGGTGTGGATGAGAAGCCCGAGGCGTCCGAGACTCGACTTGCCTTCGATGCGACCAACGAGATCGGACGGGATGGCAATTCGCTCGGCGGTAGATCCGAGCACGAACTCGCCAGGGTGAAGAATAAAGGGATCGTTGTCGTCAGCTTCGACCAGCTCGGTCAGTTCTTCCAGGTTCTGCTTCACGTCGATATGGCTGAACGTGTGGTTACGGAAGACGCGGAAGTAGCGATCGAGGCGAAGATCGACTGACGAGGGCTGGATCGACCGCTCGTCGTATGGCTCGATCTTTATGCGCCCTTTGGCGATCTCTTCCTTGATGGTGCGGTCCGAGAGAATCACGCTGGTGAGGTTATCCGCTCGCCCCAACAGCAGACAGTGCGGATTGCCGCCCGCTACAGGGCTCTGAAACGCTCCTTGGTCGTGGAACCCTTAGATCGGTCTTAGGACGAGCTGTAGCCGCCGGCCACCACAAGTTCGACCCAAGTGCGACCGGCCGTCAGCTCGATGACGTTGCCTGCGGTGTCGATAAAGATGGCGGGGCTGCGAAGGGTGGGTCGGGTCCAGGTGCCGTCGATTCGCTGGCCGGCAGTGAACACGCTGGCCGGTCCCGAGCCGGCAAACACATACTCGGGCACGACGAAGCCGGCCGAGTCTTTCAAACCGGTCGCTACCTCGGGCACGACCACAACGACGACGTTGGCGGCCGAGACCTGGGCGCCGCCGTTCGTGGTGTGACTCGAGCCGTTCTGCTTGCGAGTCCACGCGCCACCACTCCAACTCCAGACAGCCGTGCTCTTCGGGAACGTCACCGAAACCGTGTTGGTAGGGGTGCCTCCGGTTGGCGTGCCGTAGGCGAACTGTGCAGGAGGGTTCGATCCGCCAGCAGCGAAGCTGGCGACGTCGGTGTAGAGATTGCTGGGAGCTCGACGCGACTTCTCTCGCCAATAACCGGCCGATCGATCGGCACTGAAGTTGACGATCGTGGTCTGACGAAGCAGCAGGGCGTCTATGACCTTGTTGGCTCCGGAGTAGGCCAGGGCCGCTCCGCCGAACGCATTGATGAACGAGATGTCAGTGCTGCGACCCGACCGCACCGGGCCGACGGTCGGTGTGTTGGTGTGGAAGACAGCCGCCAGGCGGGTGATGCCGCCCTCGACCTGTTCCTCGAACACGATGTCCGCCGCGTTCAGGCCCGATTGCGGCCGGGCCTTCGAGCTGTTGTCGATCTTCACAATCACGGCCCGGTGGTTCGGTACGGAACCCGGAAGCCCGGTGAGGGGACCGGTACCGGGAACCGCTATCGGGGCGAGCGCCGGAGCGCCGTAAAGAATGTCGTCGATATCGACGGTGCCAAGGAAGCCGGTGTACTGCTGAGGAATACCGGGCTTCGGAACGTTCGCCGGCGTGCTCGGGACCCCGCTACCGCCGCCCGAGGAGGTCGCGGGAACGGCCGAACCAGAATCGCTGGGAGGGGTCGCGACCGCTTCCTCGACGTCCGCTTCGAAATCGAAGTCTTCCGCGAAGGCCAAGTTGTAGTCGGGTTTCGCGTCCGTCTCGCTTGCCGTGCTCGAGGTGGTCGTTGCCTGCGAAGTGGTCGGTGTCACCGCATCCGCTGCTGTCTTGTCGCCGGTCAATGAGCAAGCAGCCGTTACCAACAGGGCGGACAATAAGAGGGCCGTGAGTTTCACACCCTCTCTATCGGCAAGCGGGCGTAGTCATAAAGGCCTAAACTGATGAGTCAGTCGGACTACTTCCGTGTAGCTCCGGGTGATCGGAAGACGCAGACGTCAGGGCGGCCCCCGTAGCCCAGACCTTGGTGCCCTCAGGGCTCGCATGATTGCCGGCGAGGCCGTTACGATTGGCAGCTCAAGCGGGTGTAGTTCAATGGTAGAACATCAGCTTCCCAAGCTGAATACGCGGGTTCGATTCCCGTCACCCGCTCCATTTGCCCTGGTCGTAGACCTATCGAGCACAGGAAGTTGTCAGCTTTTCGGCTGAAACGTCACACACGGTTGCACACGTGTTGCACGATACCTGTCTACGTTTGAGGCCCTTCGTGGGTTGATCGCCGACGACAGCAGTCGCAGTCCTGGTTGAGCGTTCCAAACAGTCGCCGAACACGGCGAAACAGAATGCACACACAACCAGCGGCTCCTCATGCAACTTGGAAGATAAGATCCAACAAGTTGTATGAGGAGTGAAGTTGCCTGATCTCGATGCATACGTACGGGAGGTGATCCCGAAGCTGCGTTCAGTTGGGACGGACCTAGCAACCGTCGAGGTCAAGGCTGCGGCTGGAGGCTTGCCGAAATCAATCGTGGAGACCGTCTCTGCGTTCTCCAACACCGACGGTGGGTTGATCCTGCTGGGCCTCAACGAGGGGGCTCATTTCTCCGTGCTCGACGTGGACACCGCGAAGCTCGCAGCCGACCTCGCCTCGGCGTGTGCGGACCAGCTCGAGCCCCCGATCCGACCTGAGATCGAGATCATCGACGTCGATGGCCACAACATCGTCGCCGCCATCGTCGAAGAGCTCTCACCGACTCAAAAGCCGTGTTTCGTCAAGACCCGAGGCATCGAACGGGGATCGTTCGTCCGAACCTTCGACGGTGATCGGTTCCTGTCGACCTACGAGGTGCACGTTTTACAGTCCTCTCGGGGCCAGCCGAACGACGACGGCGCCGTGGTCGATGGGGTGAGCCTTGACAACCTCGATCCAGCCCTCATCGCAGCACTGCTCCGACGTCTGCGCTCGACCCGAGGACAGGTGTTCGCGTCGGCCACCGACGAAGACATGCTCGACATGATGGGTGTCACCGCCACCCGCGACGGGATTCGGGGAGTAACGCTCGCGGGACTTCTCGCGCTTGGCCGCTTCCCCCAGCAATTTGTACCGCAACTCGATGTGACCTTCGTGGCCTTTCCCACCGCCTCCGGCGAGCCGCTGCAGGACGGCACACGATTCCTAGACAATCAGTCGATCGATGGCCCCATCCCGCGAATGGTCGCCGAGACACTCGCCGCTCTACGTCGAAACATGAAGCGCCGCTCAATCATCGTCGGGCTCGGACGCGAGGACCGATGGGAGTACCCGGAGGAGGCAGTCCGAGAGTTGGTCGCAAACGCCTTGATGCATCGCGACTACCACCCGCTCGCTCACGGAACGCAGGTTCGAGTCTCCCTCTATCCCGATCGGCTCGAAGTGTCGAGCCCAGGCGGCCTCCACGGTCCGGTCTCGAAGGAAGACCTTCTTGCCGAACCCGTTTCTTCATCACGCAACGCGCGACTCGCGAAGCTCCTCGAGGATGTCGAGATCGATTCGACGAGCCGGACCGTTTGCGAGAACCGCGGGTCCGGTCTCCTGGCGACCGCAGCGGCGTTACGCAACGCCGGGATGGAGCCACCACAGGTCATTGACAGCGTCCGCGAGTTTCGCATGGTCATCCGCAACCACGGGCTGCTGGACGACGATGCCGTCGCCTGGCTCTCGAGCATCGACACGGCTCGACTCAACGACCGTCAACGCCTCGCGATGGCGTTTCTCCATCGCAACGGACGCATCACCAATCAGCAATACCGATCGGTGACCGGAACTGACTCGCTCACAGCGACACGAGAACTGGCCGGGCTCGCCGCCGAAGGACTCATCGCCAAGACAAGCGATCGCCGCTGGGCTGTCTGGGTACTCGCCGACGCGAACGAGACCGAGCACCAGCCCCGCCTCAACTTCGCCGAGGAGCCACGACCGCCCCGCAACGACCGTTGGGCGTCGATACATGCGCTCCTTCAGGACGGGCCGCAGTCCACCAAACACCTAGCCAACGAACTCGGAATCACCCCCGAAGGAGTACGCCAATGGCTTCGCCGCATGGAAGAAGCGGGCCAGGTCGAGCCGACGAGCGAGAAACGACGAAGCCGCAGCAACAAGTGGCGCCTCACGCAACCGCGATCCGGTGGTCCGGAATGATGACCGGGCCATGGGCCACCTGAGCATCACCTTCAGCGGCCGGCGGCGCCTGACGAGCACAAGCATCCATGGATTCACGATGAGTCTCGCGTTTGACGCTCACACAGTTTCAAGGGGCGGAGGTACAAAGATGCGGATCACAGAAGTAGGCCGGGACGCCAGCACGCCTGGGGAAGTCTGATGCAACGCAAATTCGGTGCCCTGGCCCCAGCTGCCCGAACGCCGAAGCGTCGGGTGGAGCTGGTTGAGACAGTGAACAGATCATCTGCGAGACCGTCGGCGGTGAAAGGATGAGTCCGATGTAGCGGTGTAGCTCGCGGTCACCACCCCGTCGACCTCGGCATCTACACCGCTGCGACCGACAGCGTCATCACCACTCAGATCACGATCCCACTTGACGTCAAGCCAAGTCTCCAGACCGTCCGCCTCGAAGGGCGAGCAGCTGGAACCGTCCGAAGCCAAAGCATCTACGTCGTCGTTGACGGCGACCCAGCAATCGGCGAAGTGATCGTGTGATCGACCTCGAGGTCGGCGATTCGAACCAGGCACAACATCAGCTTGATTCGCCGACGTTGCTCCGCTCAGAACTGACCTGAGTTTGTTGCACCTATGTTTCACGTATCTCGCACTGCCATCTCAGACGTTCGTATTTGTCCTGTTCAGAGCCATCTCGGAACGAACAAGTCCGAAGCTTCCCAAGCTGAATACGCGACTTCGATTCTCGTCACCCGCTCTCTTAAACGCCGCCGCGTTGGCCTCCCGGTTCTTCAACAGGCCTCGACGTTGTGAGGCCCCGCCGAACAACTCGGTAAGTGAGCGACGCGAACGACCCGTTCGGGAATATCCGGCAGTTGAAGAGTGGGCGTTACCAGGCGCGCTACTTCCACCTCGGCAAACAGGTGCCGGCCGACACGACGTACGCGACGAAAGCCGAAGCGCGAGCATGGCTGGCCACGATGGAGACCGATATCCTCGGCGGCCGCCACATCGACCCAACAAGTGGCCGTGAGACCTTCGGCGACTACGCACGGCGCTGGCTCGAAGCCCGCGATATTCGGCCTCGCACGCGGGACACCTACGAATCGCAACTCGCACACATCCTCGAAGAGTTCGAGACCGTCGAGCTTCGGAAGATCACTCCGGCGGACGTTCGTGCTTGGCACGGACAGCAGGCCAAGTCGAAGAAGCACCCGAACACGGTGGCCAAGATCTACCGGCTGTTCCGCACGATGATGGAAACCGCCCCCGACGACGGACTACTCCGCGTGAACCCGGTCCACATCAAGGGTGCGGCCGTCGAGCACGCGGCCGAACGGCCGGCCCTCGACTGGGACGACGTGCAGAAGCTCGCGTCGGTGATCGAGCCACGCTTCGGCGCATTCGTGTGGGTGGCAGCGACGTCCGGTCTCCGCTTCGGCGAGCTCACCGGCCTCACCCGCGCCAACGTCGACCCCGAAGCACGCACGCTGCGGGTCGACCAAGCACTCATCGCATCTGGCGGTGTCACACCGCTGCGGTACGTTGATACCCATGACTCCCAAGATCTGGAAGGCAGCTGAACTTGAGCGAATGACGCCTGCGGAGCGACACGCGTTGTTCGAAGCGAGCATCGTCACCGATCTCGACACCATGGCAGGGGATCCACTCCTCGAGCGGACCAAAGCCAAACTCGAAGCAATGATCGCCAAGGCAGACGCCGACACCACGTGAACCAAGAACGGCTCACCGTTCGAGTCGCTCTGGCCTTCTTCGAAGATCTCGATCGACAACTCGCACCCGAACGCGGGCCACTCGGACAGCCGTCAGCAGCAGACTTTCAATCATCTGAGCTGGTTGAGATCGTCGATCGGTTCGCTACAGGATTCGACGCGCTGCCTGAGCTGATTGTTGGCCGTAGCGACTATCGAGTCTTGATGTCCACCGGCGTCCTTGTTCGGGCTTACACGGTGATCGGTCAACTGGCGCCCGATGGTGCGATCGAACTGACCTCGCTCGAAGTCGATCTGGGCCAAGGCTGGTCGTAACGGGTTCGACAACCGCGTCGCACACTCCGACGCCCAGAATCACTGTCCGGATCCATCAGCGACCGCCCGGTAACGGCCCTTCTCTCGCGCCCGATAATCGCAGTGGGTGGTAGTGATTTTCGCAGATCAATCCAAGTAGTAGTTGATCGTCGCAGTCAAGGAATCGTTGGGATGCGAACCGGTCCTAAGAGTGAGCCACCAGAATCCGCCCTCCGGGCCGGCGTTCTCGAACCGTCCTCTCAGCCGGAGTCCGTTCGCCTGCGGTTGGTCCATGTCCCAGCCAGCCGCCTCGGCGTCGATGGCGGCATCAAGAAGTAGTTCATGAAGCACGCGCTCCGCCTCTTCGTCTGACTCGGTAGCCGGGTCGAGTACGAACAAGCGATGCAGGCGACACGCAGCCTGAGTACGGGCCGAGGTCAGCTCACGACGCCGATCCACAAGGAGTTCCAACGCCACCTGGTCCCCGTCGATGCTCACCCGACGCAGACGAGACGGATGTAACGCCGCCTTAGCGACAGCGATGGCGCCATGGCTGTCGGTCTTGCGGCCATGACCCTGGGAATAGACCCGGACCTGGGCCGACAACTTGGCCGGCACATCAACCACCACCTCGCCAGCGGCAACCAGCCGTTGGGCCAGCCCGCGGCCGATCCCGAACGCACCCTCCACCGCCCACAACCGGTCACCCAGTTCGCTGGTCGCGTCGAGCATCGCAACGAACCCTGCCGCCGAGTTCTCGAATCGTTGATCCAACAGAACTGTCTCGTCGGACTCCAGCACAGCGATCGTGTTCGACACCTTGTGGGGATCCACCCCAATCGTCACAGTCATTTCTTTTCTCCTCCTCGTTGACCAACAAGACGAGCAGGGAGGGCACTGCCTCTCTCGGCGAACGCAAACCTCTCTCAAGCCACAAACCCCACCCCTAAAACGAGGTCCCGGGCCGCATGCCAATAAGGAGCCACGACAACAGTCGGGCAGCCGGGAGTCGAGCGAACCCAGGACCCCAACCCGAGACCACAAGGGACTCGAATCACCCCCATTATGAACAAGAGGCCGGTTGGCGCGCTCTATTAGACCCCGTCCACAAAGGGCTTGACGTCGAGCTTGTGGGTGCCAGTATTCGGCCGTGAGCTCCGACCAGCGTGAACACAGTCATGAGTTACGCATGGCCGTAGTCGAGCAGGTCTCGCCACAGCTCCCGGCTATCGCGGGGTCTCCACGCTCATCGACGACTGTTTGTGCTGGTCAGCTGACTCTGCCAGCAATCGTCAGCGATGATCAGCTACGCACGAACCGTGTTGGTCGGCGTGAGTTTCGTCCTCTTGGCAAGCTGCGGCGGCTCTGACGGTGAGGCCTGGGAGGCGGCGTTTCTCGAGAGTCTCGAGGCTGATTGGGACCGGCTTTCAGCCCTCGATGTGGCCACCTTCTGCACCGACGGCGAAGGCCTGACCGACAAAGAGCTCGCGCAGGGGTTTCTTGCCGAAGCCGCCGAGGCAGACGATCCCACTCCAGACCAGTGGCAGCGGGGAGTCGACCTCGCGGTCGAGAACTACAGGGCCCAGTGTTCATGAGCTGAGAGACGACAGATTGGCGGTAGGAGATCAGCTGCCCTGGCCTGGACCAGATCGGTATTGTTTCTCAGCCGTGTGAGCGACGAAGTTCCCCGAGACCGGCAACGGTGCTCACGGAATCGCATCCACGCCGCTCGGGAACGACGCCCAGGACCCCTCAAATCAGCCGCCACCACCATCCGCTCATGCCGGCTACAGAGCGTTTGTGTCCGCCGTCCTCGAGACTCGTTGGCCAGAGATGCGACCCGATCTGAGGAGAACCGGTTATTGGAGCGACTCCCAGAACGTTTCGAGCGCTGTGGCCCCGGCTGCGGGATCCTCACACATCCACCAATGACCGACACCAGCGAGATGGGCAACCCTGGCCCCAGCCAGATCGGCCATCATCTGGGTCTGTTCGTCGCTGCCGACAGCGTGGTCGTACTCGGCATTTATCATGAGACCGGGCCGGGCCTTCAACGCGCCAGCCTGTTCACCGAGTTCAGCAAGAGCCGGCTGCGCTGCATCGCGGTAAAGACGCAGCAGACATGAACCCAAGTCTGCGACCGCTCCCTCAGCGACAGCTAGGGCCACTTCGTCCGTCATCCCGAGCGACGAAGACCAAGCCGCGATGTCTGCCGTCGGTGCCGCAAACATTTCTTCGACATCAGACTCACCTTCACCCGATGTCTGCCATAGCTGTGCTCTCTCATGCCACACATAGTCGGGATGCAAGATGCCCAAAACGTCCACACACCACGACCGCGCCAACTCGGGTTGTTCTATGAGCAAACCCAGCACGTGACCACCACCCCAGTCGTGGCCAACCAAGTCGATTGGGCTCTCGATCGCGTCCAATTGGGCAGCGAGCCAGTCGATGTACTCCCGGCGTGTCGCCGTCCACCCATCGGGTATGGGCGCGCCGCAACCCGGGGGCGACAGCGCGACAAGGTCATCGCGTCCGAGCGCTGCGAATAGCGGACCCCAGATCGCCTCGGTCTCATGGTTCCCGTGAATAAAAACAGCAGGCATGCCAATCAACCTCTCACAGCGACCGGCACGCTGCTGCCTAGAACGGTAGGCACGGGTTCGATTCTGCCCCGGTATGCCAGGGGGCTTTGCTCGATCGGGCCTATCACATATGCACGCTGCGACTTCTAGCCCGAACTGAGCATTCGAGTAGTTTTGCTACTTGATTTGCCTCGGATTGGGTTGGGGGGCTGATCAGGTGTGGTCGATCAAGACCTTGCCAATGTGTGACTGGCTTTCAAGGTGCCGGTAGGCGTCGCGGGCTTGGTCGAAGGCGAAGGTCCGGTCGATCAGCGGCTCGAGACCGTTGACCTCGATCGCTGCGTTCATATCGGCGAACATCCGCCTCGACCCGACGTAGACCCCGCGCATGGTGATCGATCGTGACACGATCGGGAAGGGATTGGTCTCACCGGCGGGACCGGAAAGGATCCCGATGAGGGCGACCTGGCCGTCGAAGCGCGTCGCAGCGATCGATTTGGGCAGAGTGCCAGCACCCCCCACCTCGAGCACGAGGTCGACCCCCTCGCCGTCGGTGGCATCGAGCACCGCCTTTTCCCAGTCGGGTGTGTCGGTGTAGTTGATCGTGACGTCAGCTCCCATCGACCGCATGACCTCGAGCTTGTGGTCCGAGCTGGAGGTGATAATCGAGCGTGCGCCAAACATCTTGGCGAACTGGAGGCCGAACACGGACACGCCGCCGGTGCCAAGCAGCAGCACACTCTGGCCAGCGCCCAGCCGCTGGCCTTCCACCATCGCGTTCCATGCGGTCAACGCTGCGCAAGGCAAGGTGGCGGCCTGGGTCGACGTCCACCCCGCAGGTACCGGGATCACGCCGTGAGCGGGCAGGATCACCGACTCCGCCAACATGCCGTCAACGGAACCTCCCAGCGCGGCCCCGTGCATCGCGGCGAAGGCGCGGCCGTCAACCCAGTTCGAAAAGAACGTCCCCGCGACCCGGTCGCCCTCAGCGATCCCGGTAACCCCCTCGCCAACTCGTGTCACCACGCCCGCACCGTCCGACAACGGAATGACCCCGGCCGAACGTTTCGCCATCATGAGGTCGCGGTAGTTGAGCGACGTGGCCTCGACCCGAACCTCGAGTTCCCCAGGGCCTGGCTCCCCGGTAATCCGATCGACCAACTGCAGCCCATCGAATCCGCCACCCATCAGTTGGTATGCACGCATGCTCTTTCTTTAGCACCTCTCAGCACGGCACGCGATCTGGCACCGCCCGAAAGCTGGACCCTCGTCCCGCAGGACCGACCTCATCGTCCAGCGCCGGACAACCAGCGCAACCCAGCCCGTCACCAATCCACAGCGATCATGCCGGTTCTCGCGGTTTCGGGCTGCGTGGACTAGTACGGGCTACCCCTGTCGCCTGTACTGGGGTCATGACATCGACTGCTTCTGCCGCATCTGCACTATTGGTCGGGGGTGCCTCGGGTCTTGGCGCCGCCACAGCCCGGCGGCTGGCTGATCGCGGCCTCCACGTCGTCATCGCGGACCGTGATGCCGACGCAGGCCGTCGCCTGGCGAGCGATCTTCCCGATGCGCTCTTCGTGGAAGCCGACGTCACCGACGCCTCGTCGCTCGATCACGCGGCAGCGACCGCCGCCGGCATCGGCCCCCTGCGGGTGGTCCTCTCGTGCGCCGGTGTGGCACCACGTCCCCGCCGACTGGTGAGCCGTCGGGGCGAGCCAATGGGCCTCGAAGACTGGCAGCCACTTATCGATATCCACCTCACCGGCACCTTCAACACCATCACCACAGCCGGGCATCACATGGCGCAAAACAAACCCAACGTCGACGGCGAACGTGGGGTGATCGTCACCACGAGTTCAGCCGCACGCACCGGGATGCAGGGAGCAGCGGCCTACAGCGCAGCGAAGGCAGGCATCGTGGCGCTCACCAGCACTGCAGCCCTCGATCTCGCCCCACTCGGCATCCGGTGTGTGTCGATCGCCCCTGGCACGTTCGACACCCCGATGCTGGACCAGGTGAACGACCAATCCACGTCGCTACGAGGGAAGGTCAACGCCTTTCCCGATCGCAGGGGGCGGCCCGAGGAGTTCGCCGGCATGGTCGAGCACATCTGGGACAACGGCTTTCTCAACGGTGCCTGTCTTCCCCTCGACGGAGCGATCTTCGGTACCTGAGGAGGAGGCCGGGCCGGACCCACGAGCATCTCGCTCACCAACGCCGCTCCCCAGCAGCCGAAGACAAGGTCAGTGCCCAGCGTCAAAGCTGCCCGCCAGTCACCGACGCACCCATCCGCTAACCGGCTGGGATGGGACGGTGTTGGTGGCTGACTTGGGAGGGCTATGAGCGTCGTTTCCGGGTGGGTGACGGCAGTGCTGCAGCTAGGTGAGGGAACGCTCGGCAATCACGACTGGTCGAGCACACACTTTTTGAGGCGAGATGGCACGGTGGGTTACCCGTATCCCTGGGATTCAGCGAGTTGCTGGTCTGCCTGGCGGCCTACATCGACATGTCGCCCCTGGGCATTAACCCGCCCGGGTCGAGCCCGGGAGCCAGTTCCGGCACGAAGATCAGGGCGAACGCGTAGGCGATCGCAGCTGCGCCGATGACGCGGGCGAACCTGTCGCCGTGGCGCCAGATCTTCTCTATGGCGATGACGGCCGCGAGGCCGATCATGGCGGCGATGTTCATGACGCCGAACACGACCATGAGCACCATGAGTGCCCAGCAGCAGCCGAGGCAGAACCAACCGTGGCTGAGGCCGGCCCGGACGTCTCGCCACGACCCGGTGAATCCGAGGTAATGGATGAGGTGGCCGATTGGGGTGCGGCAGTGACTCAGGCATCGGTACTTGAGGGGGCTGAGTTGATAGACCCCGACGAGCGCGAACGCAACCACCGCAACCGCTTGGGCCGTGGTTGCGTTACCGGCAGCGAGATCGCCGAACCAGATAGCGATTCCGAACGCGACCACACCAGCGGCCGCCCACACGGCGAGATAGCCGAGCCCGAGTCCGACCAGACGGGGCACCCGAGATTCGGTGATCGTTCGCTGGTAAACACCGACGAACGGGCCGACGGAGGGCAACATCATGGCGGTCATCATCAACGTCCACATGACGACGAAGGTGACGAGGTTCATGCCCATCGTTCCCGGCATGGCACCCATGCCGGCCGACCGGGCCCAAGCAACAGTGGCGATCCACGCCGCCACCGAGAGACCGATCAAGGCCAGGGTGATCGAGCTGAACGGGGCACGGGTGGCGAGCCGGGTCGCCGTCATCTAGGCGGCCCAGGCGAACGCGTTGGAGAACCCCGACAGGCCTGACCCGCCCCGTTCGATTCCGAACACCGAGTTCTTCACGTTGTCTGCAACCGCAACCGCAAGTGTGGGGCCGGCGGGATGGATCACGATGTTGGTGAGCTGGATCGGGTCGCCTTCGGGAGTGGTCTCCATAGCCAGACCGAAGTCGAGCGCTTCGCCGACAACGATGTGGTGGTTCTTGCCCTCGTGGCTAACCGATACCGGTAGCCGCTCCATGCCGACGAACTCGGTTATCAGAGGGGCGAGACCGGCCATCGGGCCACCGGCTCCGCCACCGAACACGCTGCCTAGCGCCTCGGCTTGCTCGTCGCTGGCGCCGTCATCGACAACAAGGCCGGCCTTGAAGCCGCCTTCGAGCATCTGACGCGGGGTCTGCATGATCACGACACACGTGGTGCCGGCGACGTCGACTCCCTCGATTGCGCCCTTTTTCGACCTCGAACAGTAACGCCACCCGGCAGTCGTCGTTCGTGGCCGGTTGGGTCATGTTCGACCACGTGCACGGACAGACCGCGTCACACGAACAATTCTCGTAATAGGTACCTTCGATACTCCAAGCCATGATTCCCCCTCTTGGCTCGGCCGAGATGGCCGTAGCCGTCATCCGTTTCTCGAACTTACCCCACCTGCATACAGCGGTGCTCGGGTAGCCAGGAGCCGGGCGTTGACTCGAGAGCCGGACCATCTCCGGTGGCTGCGTCCCTCGACACCGCGGGTCGATGGAGTGGCGCTGCCGACCCCCGCCCCATCCGGATAGTGAGGTGCCTGCGTGGCCCGGGTCGCCTCCTTGGCTGGCGTTGCATCCGAGTGCTCGGGAAGGGCCGTACTCGAACGCGCGGTTCTCAGCTGTTCAACTTCGCCAGCACTGCGATTGAGTCGGCGTAGGCCTCAGGTAGCTGGCGGGCCCTTACCGAGTGGCCTCCTGCGCATGGCGTCCGGAAAGCTGGGTGCTGTCATGTGCGAGTTCGAGCATCCATCTGATCAGCACCGGAGACGGCAATGATCAGATCAACACAAGCTGCGGGTTCTGACACGATTCTGGCTGGGAACGGCGACAACACTGTGAATGCCAAATCGGGTGACAATCGGATCGAGACTGGTGTCGGGAGCGACGCGATCAACGGTGACGACGTCATTGTGAGCGGTGACGGAATCGATGTCGTCCACGCTGGCGCTGATCGAACACGGTGATCTGAAATGGCGGCGGGCCGAGTCTGGGGCGCGCTCATCGCAGCGGTCGCCGTGATGGTGCTTGGCGCCATGGTGCTCCTCAATGGGTGCAGCAAGTCGAGCCTTGATGTCGTCGAGGACGAGTTCGTCATCGACAACATCGATGACTTGACCACTGCGACCAGGACATCGAGAAGTGCGTCGATGTCGGGCGGTCTGTTCGATCCTGGTCCGGCGTATGCGAGTGCGTTCCAGAATTTCGATCCGCTCGAGGGTGAAACCCAACTTGAGGTGCTTGAAGAACTCGCAGACCGGGCCACCCAGGACGGCTGGACCGTAATGACCGACGGCCAAGAACCTGCCACTCTTGACCGGGCCACACAGCTCGATCCCGGTGACCCTGAATGTTGCCGGTGGGTCACCGAGCCGAGGATGGTCGGCAGCCTTAGGGGCCGCGCGGGTAGGTGACCATCCACCGGTCGTCGGGTTGTCCCGGTTTTGATGTCGGGTGCATCCAACAAGACGACGCAGTGGAGGTTCCCGCTCATCATGACACGCGCTCTGGATCCCG
>JBLINY010000099.1:0-16532 GCA_047638695.1 Acidimicrobiales bacterium
CTCCGAAGCCAGGGGCCTTGACAGCGACAGAGTTGAAGGTGCCACGAATCTTGTTGACAACAAGGGTGGCCAGCGCTTCGGCCTCGACGTCCTCGGCGATGATCGCGAGCGGCTTACCAGCTTGCATGACCTTCTCTAGCAACGGGAGTAGGTCAGCAACCTTCGAAATCTTGCCCGGGTGCAGAAGGACGTAGCAGTCCTCCAGCACGGTCTCCATCGCTTCTGTGTCGGTCACGAAGTATGGCGAGATGAAACCTTTCTCGAACTGCATCCCTTCGGTGAACTCAAGTTCGATACCGAATGTGTTCGAGTCTTCGACCGTGATCACTCCGTCTTTGCCGACCTTGTCGAAGGCCTTCGCCAGGATCTTGCCGACCTTCGGGTCGGCGGCCGAGATCGTGGCCACGGCTTCGATGTCGGACCGATCAGCTACCTCAACTGAGAGCTCCCCAATCGCTACAACGGCTGCACTGGTCGCCAGCTCGATGCCGCGCCGGAGCGCCAACGGGTTGGCACCTGCAGCAATGTTGCGGAGCCCCTCACGAAGCATTGCTTGGGCCAACACCGTGGCGGTGGTCGTGCCGTCGCCGGCTACATCGTTGGTTTGGGTGGCGACCTGTTTCACGAGTTGCGCACCCATGTTTTCGAAGGGGTCGACGAGATCGATCTCTTTGGCGATGGTTACCCCATCGTTCGTGATGGTCGGAGCGCCCCAGGTCTTGGAAAGGACGACGTTGCGACCCCTTGGACCCAGCGTGATCTTTACCGCGTCGGCCAAGGTGTCGACTCCGGCCTGGAGTCGGCGCCGAGCCGACTCGTCATAGACGACTCTCTTTGACATCTCAGTTGCTTCTCTCAGCTTTGGGGCACATCGCCCATGGTTGCCAGCACATCGCTGGCCGAAATGATCAGGAGATCCTGTCCACCGATGGCGATTTGAGCCTGTCTTTCTTCCCGCTCCAGAAGGGTCTGAAGTAGCTGGGCTGCCTTTGCCCATCGTGAAGCCGAAAGGCTAAAACGCCTAGTCCATCGACCGGCATCCTTCGTGTCAGGGTGCGGTCATGAGTTGTCCGAGACAGGCAGCCGATTCGTCTCAGGTGTTGAGTTCCAGCGACGACATCACGGTGAGCGACCCTCATCGGGTTGGTCAGAACTATCGGAGCAGCGCAACTGTTGCTGTGGGGAGGACTGAGCGTGAGGTGCCCTGCTGGCGATCCTTACTTCGCACACCATCAGCCGCGGGGAAGGTCGTCCTCATGGCTGCCTATCGCGTGCTTGTCCCCTTCCCGGCCTGACCAGCCGACCTCTTGCTACTGACGGCCAGGGTCTTCGCATACGGCCCGTTCTCATCGACCATCCAGAAGATGCCAACGGGGCGACCGCGAAGCACGCCGACGCTAGGCCTCGTGACGTGAATGCGTCAGCCAGAGGACGCTCAGCAGTCATGACTGCGTCCGAGGCGGCGACCATCCTCAAAGGAGACAACGCCACCATGGTGTTGTGCATCACGAGGAGAGCACGAAATGTCCCATTCAACGAAGGTTCGGACCATGGCGCTGGCCGCTCTTGCCGCAGGCGCTATGGCAATGAGCGCCTGCTCGACCGACGACGCAACAACCACGGCTGCGGAAGCCACGGATAGCGCAGTCGCTTCTGGCGCTGATGACGGTGCAACCGCCGCCCCAGCTACAGAGGCTCCAACCACCGCGGCGCCCGCCGCTACCCCAACTACAGCGGCCTCCACCGAGACTTCGGCCGCCATCGACCTGACAGCCATCAGCTCGGCTTCTGTCGAGGTTGATTCCGCGAGCAACACGCTCACGGGAACGACCAAGGAGGAGTGGGCAACAGTCAAGGCCGACTTGCAGAAGGCTGTCGACGCCAAGGCTGACATGGCGAGCAACGAGTGGACCACGTTCAAAGCCGATTTCACCAAGCTCGAGACGACCATCAAGGCCGACACAAGCGCTGGTGGAACCGACTTCCAGGCCTCATGGCAGACCTTCGCAGCAGAGGTAGCGAAGGTCGTCTAATCATCCGGAGTCTGAGCCGGCTTCTCGATGCCGGTTCAGACTTCGCACGGAGATTGGAGACAGATGAGTTACGGGCCGGATGTGCGTGTCGGCCCAGACGGCAGATTCAAGCACCGGAGGCTGCCCGAGATTTTCGCCGAGTCGAGCCGCCGAGCGTCATCCCCAACGGTCCATTCTCTGCGACGTTCGTGGGGCGCACCTCTCCTAAAACTGAGCAAGCGGATTCCTCGCTCTCAGTGATTCGTCGCCGCCATGTCGGACGAGGAATCCGCGAAGACCTCGAGATTCGCAACCACACCGCCGACCCGCTGCGCATCCACGTTGGAATGGAAGCGGGCACTGACTTCGCCAGTCTCTTCGACGTCAAGAGCGGCCGAACGCGACTCGCGGTTCGTGCCCATGGCAGGGCAACGCCCGGTGGCATCAGCTTCTCAAACCCCGACCAGTCGATCCACACCGAGCTTCGATTTCATCCTCTATTCGACAACGACGACGACCGCATCGGCGCTGGCTGGGCCGTGATCGTGCCCGGCCGCGGGTCCTGGCGCCTGTGTACCGAAATCAGTGCAAAACTCGGCGGTAGCAGCACCGACCTCAGCTACAAGTGCGGCGACGCTGTTGCCGATGCAATCCCGGTACAGCGCCTCGACCAATGGCACAACGAGGTACCCGGTATCAGTGCTGCGGATCCGAGAATCCAACGAGCTACAGATCAGGCGATCGAGGACCTCGGTGCACTCCGGATCTTCGACCCCGATCACCCCCAACCGGGTGGTCGTTGCCGTCGGCGCTCCCTGGTTCATGACCCTGTTCGGCCGAGACTCGATCCTTGCTGCCTGGATGGCCCTTCTCGTCGATCACGATCTGGCTCGTGGGGTGTTGCAGTCTCTGGCCGAGCTTCAAGGGACAACCGAGAATCCGATCACCGTCCGGGCTCGAGAACCAGGGTTGGAAAGACTCCTTGGACCGCTTCCGCCACCGCTATGGGACCATCACCAAAACCCCTATCGCCCTCTGCGAAGTGGAGGCTTCCAGAGCTCTTCGCAGGATTCGCGGCCAACGATCTGGCAGCCCCGGTCCCCTACCCATCGTCGTGCTCACCTCAGGCCTGTGCCGCGGCGGCACCGCTGCTACTCGTCCGTTCGCTACTCGGCCTCGAGTCTAACGCCCCCAACCAGAGCGTTCGAGTGAGGCCGTCTCCCGCCTCATCGCTGAAGGGATTCACCGCGAGCGGGATTCCTTTGGCTGGTGGTCGCATTTCGATCACGTACCAAGACGGGAAGATCCGACCTCGCCACCGCAGAGGGGGGATCGGGTCCTGTGTGCCCGATTCCTCGGCCGCAAGGCCCACGAAAAAGGCGCCCATCGAGCAATACGAATCGCTCGAGCCGCCGGCAAGCGCCTCGTGATCGCAGCCAAGATGCGCGAGGAGTCCGAACGCCGCTGCTTCGAAGCTGAGATCGAGCCACTCCTCAATCCGATTCGCTGGCCAGAACCATTTGGGATGGTAATGATCGAAGCACTCGCCTGCGGAACACCCGTCATCTCCTTCCCCGAAGGCGCCGCCCCCGAGATCATCACCCCCGGCCGGGACGGCTTCCTCGGCGATACCGACGAAGCCCTCACCCAAGCTGTCGGGCGACTGCATCAGATCGACCGCGACGCTTGCCGGCGAACCGTGCTCCAACGCTTTAGCACTGTCCACATGACCCAGAACCGCCTAGATCTCTAGGACTGGGTGCTCAAATGCGGACAACAACCTCGCTCGATCCCAGGTGCAATACCGAGCGATTTCGTCACCCTCTCGCCTGTCGATCTCGCGACATTTCCTGGCTCGATCCGTGATCTTGAGACAGAGCAGAGACCGACGCTGAAGTTGACGCGGTGACGGGGCCACTCGCCGCGGTCTCGTACCGACTTCCGGTCGTCTACGCCGACCGACAGCGGGCCCAAGTCGCCGCACACGAGCCACGTCCCGAAGCTCGTCGCCATCGAACACCTCCTTGCCAGCGGAGCATGCCGTTGTTGTGGTTCACGTCAGGGATGAGCGCCAAGTCAGCGCCGGATGAGCTCAGATGCTGTCCTGCGGTGCAGCTAGAACCGGGGCAGGACCCGAAAGCAGCAGACATGGGCGTTGGAATGGAGATCCCTTGAACAAATTCCGCCGTGTGACCTTGAGGATCCGATCGTCTGATCAGTCGCAAACGTGAAACGCCGATCCCGAAGGATCGGCGTTCCAAACAATCGAGGCGAACCGAGTTACATCATGCCGCCCATGCCGCCCATGTCGCCCATGCCCCCCATGCCCCCCATTCCGCCGCTCTCTTCGGGACCGTCGGCGACGAGCACCTCGGTCGTGAGAACGAGCGCCGCGATAGAGGCCGCGTTTTGCAGCGCAGCCCGGGTGACCTTGGCTGGATCGGTGATTCCGGCCTTCATGAGGTCCTCAATGGCACCGGTTGCGGCGTTGAGGCCAACATTGCCCTCCTCCTCTTCGACCTTGGCGACCATGATGGCCACTTCGAGGCCGGCGTTGTCGGCGATGAGGCGAGTAGGGGCATCGAGTGATCGGAAGACGATCTCGGCGCCTGTCCGCTCGTCGCCCTTGAGCTTCTTGACAACCTTGGCGACGGCAGGACGTGCCCGTAGAAGTGCAGTCCCGCCACCGGCGACAACGCCCTCTTCGAGAGCAGCCCGAGTAGCGGACAACGCATCTTCGATGCGGTGCTTCTTTTCCTTGAGTTCGACCTCGGTGGCTGCGCCGACCTGAATGACGGCAACGCCGCCGGCCAACTTGGCGAGGCGCTCTTGGAGCTTCTCGCGATCCCAGTCCGAATCGGTGTTGTCGATCTCGGCCTTGATCTGGCTGACACGGCCTTCGACATCAGCCTTCGCGCCGGCGCCCTCGATGATGGTGGTGTTGTCCTTGGAAATGATCACCTTGCGAGCCGTCCCGAGCATGTCGAGGGTGACACCGTCGAGCTTCAGGCCGATCTCTTCCGAGACCACCTCTGCGCCGGTGAGAATGGCCATGTCCTGCATCATTGCCTTGCGACGCTCGCCAAAGCCAGGGGCCTTGACAGCAGCCGAAGCAAACGTGCCACGGATCTTGTTGACCACCATTGTCGCCAGCGCTTCACCCTCGATGTCCTCAGCGATGATCAACAGCGGCTTACCCGACTGCATGACCTTCTCGAGCACCGGCAGGAGGTCCTGCACGTTGGTGATCTTGCCCTGGTTGAACAGGATGTAGGGATCGTCGAGCGACGTTTCCTGGCGATCCGGATCGGTCACGAAGTAGGGAGAGATATAGCCCTTGTCGAACTGCATGCCCTCGGTGAATTCGAGGTCGATGCCGAAGGTGTTCGACTCTTCGATCGTGACAACGCCGTCCTTGCCGACCTTGTCGATGGCATCCGCCAGCACCTTGCCGACGTTCTCATCGGCGGCGGAGATCGAGGCGACCTGAGCGATCTCACTCTTGTCCTCGATCTCCTTGGAGGACGCAGCGATGGACTCAACGGCAGCGGCTACCGCGGCCTCGATTCCCCGCTTCAACCCCATGGGGTTAGCGCCTGCCGCTACGTTGCGCAGGCCTTCCTTGATCAGGGCTTGGGCCAGCACCGTAGCGGTGGTGGTTCCGTCGCCGGCCACGTCGTTCGTCTTGGTGGCCACCTCCTTCACCAGCTGTGCGCCCATGTTCTCGAACGGATCGGAAAGCTCGATCTCACGAGCAATCGACACACCGTCGTTGGTAATGGTCGGCGCACCGAACTTCTTGTCGAGGACAACGTTGCGACCCTTTGGTCCCAAGGTCACCTTGACGGCGTCGGCCAGTTGGTTAACACCGGACTCGAGAGCCCTACGTGCTTGTTCGTCAAATTTGAGTTCTTTTGCCATGTTGGTCTTTCAGCTCACTTAACGATCGCGAGGACGTCGCGTGCGGACAGGATCAGAAGGTCGTCTCCCTCATGGGAGATTTCCGTGCCTCCATACTTCGAATAGACGACGACGTCGCCCTTCTTGACCTCCATAGGAACGAGGTCGCCGTTATCGGCCCGACGGCCTTCTCCAACGGCAAGAACGTCTCCCTGCTGGGGCTTCTCTTGCGCCGAATCAGGAATGACGAGCCCGCTAGCTGTAGCGGCTTCGGCGTCTTTAGCTTTGACGACGATCCGGTCCTCGAGTGGTTGCAGATCCATGCGGTACTCCCGGTCACTATTAGCACTCTCGGGGGGAGAGTGCTAACCACACAGTAAGGCAACGTTCCGCGTCACCCACCGAGATACGGAGAAAGACGCGGAATTCTTTGCGCGCGCGGCCGCTGGGTCGGCAACGGGTACCGCTGGCACTGTTGCATCGAGGAAACGCATCGGTGATTGGCCAGGGTCTGAACAAGTTGATCACGTCTCCATCCATCGATGGGTGCAACAGATCATTCGGGATGGTGATGATCGAAGCGCTCGCCTCCGGAACACCCGCCTGCTCCTTCCCGAAGGAGCAGGCGCCCGAGATCGTCACTGCCGGCAGCGACGGCCGGCCCTGCCCCGAATCTTGCGACACTTCCCGCCTCGCCACTCGGCTTCGAGGGTGCGCGGCCCCCTATCGAGAAGCCATCGCATCCTGTCTTTCCAAACGAGTGTTGGCCTCCTCCGGTGACTCCATCGAGGTCGTGTTGGTTCAATTGCGACAGCCCAGAGCGTTGGGAGATGCTGGCCGAACAGGCCGCCAATCCCGACATCGTTTCCATCGCTGTTCTTCCAAACCTGGCGATGGTCGACTACATCGAGGCGTTCGTCCTCGCTACATCGGCAACCGTCTTGGCCAAGCAATCCCGTCGGCTCCTGGCGCGAGCGGGTGGCCACCGGCTAGATCCCGGAGAGCAGACCGCTCGCAGCCGACAAGAGAAACAGATCGGTGAGAACCAGCAGGCCGAAAGCACACCAGGCCACGTGCGCTGAGAGCCAGCCGGTCGCAGATTCGAAAGGCTGCACGACCCCGCGGGACTGGATCGGGCCGTGAGCGGGGTGGGTTTTTGCTCTGGGTTCCTGGATCGCCCGCATCTCAGGCCCCGAGCAGGACGAGGAAGGCAACCAATACGGTAACCAAGACAAGACAACTGACCGCGGCCGGATAACGGCAGCTCCAATCCGTCGCATCGAGCCAACCAGATTGGTCGACGTTGGTCGGCGGGGCCACCGGCACCCAGACCATTCCTGTTCGCTCCATCTCGTAGACGCCAGCGGTTTGCTGTGGCGTCTGTTCACGAAGAATTGGATCGATCATGTCGGTTTCCTTTGTCGCATTTCGATTCCCTTTCCGCTGCCGCCAGATGATCTGGAGGGTTCGTCGGGTATCGCCATCGTGAATCGAGATCGGAGCGACGCCAAGGCCATCAATGGTCGTTTTCACGGCAGGAACCGTCGCTGCGAGAGACAGGTTCCGGACACGACTTGTCCGGGACAGGCCTGAGGTCGCATCGCATACTGCGGATTGAGCCGCATGACTGGAGAACCCGATGGAACGCCGAGTTCAACACACCGCACACCTGGATTGGCCATTTGCCGAGGTATGCGCCGTCCTCGAAAATCGAGGCTCGACGTTATTGGCGGAGGCGACCAAGAATGCCGCCGCTGATGCCGACAATCTCGTGGTCGAAATCGAAGCCGACCTGCACTTCTTTCATCTCGACGAAGACGTTTCGATCGTCGCAGGACATCTCGTTCGCCATAGCGCCGAGCGGGCAAGCCTCGTCTTGGACTGGCGGGCCGAGACCCGAACCCGAGTCCTCCCCAACATCGACGCCGACCTCATTGTCCACGCCATCATCCCCCGGGGCCAACATGCGGTCACCGCCATCTCGATCGTTGGGAACTTTGCCGCACCGCACGGACTCATCCGGGGCCTGGAACAGGTGTGGTTCACCCGGCGAGTCCTCGATCGAGTCGTCGTCTCGTTCATTGATTCACTCGTTCGACTGATCGAGCTGGAGCTCAACGCCAAGAGCGTGACCAAGCCGGACGAACGAAAGGCCTCCAGTAGCGACGTAACGGCGGCGTGAGCAGACGTGGACTGATGTCGTACCTCGACAGACGGTAGGGTGACTGCCGGAGAGGCGGAATCCTCCGCTCTTGGGCGCGTGAGGTACGTAGGCGATGAATCGAATGTCGATGTGGTCTCGTTTGCTTGGCGGGGTCACGGTGCTTCTTCTTGGCATCAGTGCTCCCGGGGCAGCCGTTGAGCTGGTGACTATTCCGATCGATGGGATCGTTACCGGCAACGAAGGCGAGAGTGTGTTGGTGGCGGCGGTCGACGTCCCTTCAACGTTCGTCGGCCTCACCTGTCAGATCACTGGCGAAACCGACAATCAAGAATCGGTCCACATCAACAATGATCTGCTCATCGTCACCGGTGGCCAAACGATCGTCATTCCCAACTTCGAGGATGAGGGCTTCGTCGTCCACAACGGCAGCAGCATCGAAGCAATCTCCGAAACCATCGAGGTCTTCGTACGATTCGGCCCCGACGGGGTTTCATCGGGCGGGTTCAAGGTCGATGTGAATTGCGACATCGAACAGCCGCCAACCACAGGAACTACCCCACCGACGACAGCCGACCCCACCACGGTCACCCCCACCAGCGAGGCCCTGCCACCGTCGGGGCCAACGGTCGTCGATTCGATTCCCAGCACAACCACGCCGCCCGTCACCGACGTGCCCACGACGACTGCGCCACCGCCGCTCCCACCCGGCACGGAACCAGAGCTTCCGGTGACCGGCAGTTCGACGGCACAGATCGGGTTGTTCGGTGTGTTCGTCCTCTGCGGCGGATACGTGCTTCGAGACTGGGCCAAGACGCGCTCGATTGAAACCGACCAACAACCGTAGGGTCTTCGTGGGGTGTCCGCTTCCGGACATTCTTGTGTCCTTCGCAGACTTCGGATGACCGGGACAGCCGTCAGAATCGGATGCACAGTGGAGTTCATCCGAACTTCCACCAAGGGCTACCCATGACGACGGCCCAGACTTCGAGTCGCACCAAGACTCAGAACGATCGGTTGTGGCATGTTCGCCTCGTTGCGAAGTGGTGATCGGACGATCTTCCGCCTCTGACCGGTGACCTCACCTTCATGGCCGCGTCGGCGGCGAGAATCCAACTTCATCCAGGTGACGGTCAATACGTCGCCTACTTCGAGATCGAAGCGCATCAACAGCGAGACGATGCTCTGCATCCAGCATATGAACTCAGACCAACCCGACGAGACGATCTCTCGCGTCCGAAGGCCACCCGATCCATGTCTCTGCCCATTTGCTGCGATCGATCCGGCAGGTGGCCCACGTGAACATTGTCTACAACGGCCGTGAACTTTTCTTCGGGACTCCAGCGGAGCTTGCTGCCCTGAGCTACAACTCAACCGGGCTAGCCGGCGAGCATTCCATGGTCGACAGCGACGGCGGCCGGTTCGGGTCAGATGGTGCTGGTGAATTCGGGCAAGGTGCCGGCGATTCGGTAGGGACGGTGGGTCCGGTTCCGCGTTCCTAGTGGCTGCGTCGTAGGTTCTGGACGAAGGCGTGACAGCGGAGGACGATCGACGCGGTTCGATTGCTTCGCAGGCCGCACACCGGTCTCAGTCTGGCTTTGAAGCAGCCGTAGACGCAGCCAGATCGGTGGTGACCTCGAAAGGGCCCTGAGACGACCTCTCATCTGAGCGAGCAACTCTCGCCTATAGCTCGTTCAGCGCGTCGACCGACGATTCCCACTGCTCTCCATGTTCCTCGACGGCATGGAGAAAACACGTCTGAAAAACAGTTGTCCCGGTTAGGCACGACTTCACGACATCTTGCTGCTCACGTTGACTATCTACCCAGGGTCGGGCGGCCACGATCCACTCGTCAATTGTGATCTGCGAGAGTTCCTCTATTGCAGGCAAACGTTCCAGGCCGGTTCCTTCTGATTCGACAGCAGCGACCAGCTCAGCATGAGCAAGTTCAAGCTGGACGACGCGCTCCTCTCCTGCCTCCACGAAGGTGTTCCATTCCCTTTCGCCTTCGGTCGTCTCGGGCAAGCTAAGCGGGCGCGGATGCCCGTCGGCCAGATAGTCGGAAATCGCCATGTCGTAGGTCTTCAGGGCGCTGACCGTCCGCTCTCCCGCATTACGGCCACACCCTGCGACAACCAACATCGCTAGCAGGGCAGCTAAGCCTCGATCCACCGTTTGGTGAGTGGGTGATCGGGGGCGCGTCCACCAAAAAGGCCTCCTGAGCTGGGAGTCTGTTGATGTCTTACGTCAATAGAACCCGAGCCACAGGAGGCACTTTCTGTGTCGTCATCTTCGCGCAATCTCGACCGGTTGCAAGCGACCTTCAACCACGATGGTTTGGTGGCCAACGCCGGCCTGATTTTGCCTGCCACGCTGATGACCAAGCTCGGTCTCGAGGACCTGATCAACACCTGGGTCAAGACAGGTTCAGCCCGGCCCGGACGCAAGATCTTGACTCTGGTCGCAGCGATGATCGCGGGCGGAACCCATATCGATCACGTCAACATGTTGCGGGCCGGCGCGACCCAGGCGGTGTTGCCGTTCAAGGTCATGGCACCGTCAACGATCGGGACGTTCCTACGGTCGTTCACGTTTGGTCATGTTCGCCAACTCGACGCCGTCGCGTCTCGAACATTGGCTCGTGCCTGGGCGGCGGGCGCTGGCCCCGGAACAGATCGGTTGGTTGTTGATTTGGACTCAACGATTTGCGAGGTCCACGGCAAAGCCAAGCAGGCTGCGGGCTACGGCTACACCGGCGTCCTTGGGTATCACCCGCTGATCGCGACACGCGCCGGGACTGGTGAGGTGCTGTTTGCTCGGATGCGGCGTGGCTCAGCGAACACCGTTCGCGGGATCGTCCGATTTGTTGATGAACTCGCGGCGAATCTGACTCGTGCCGGGGCGACTGGGCCAAGGGTGGTGCGGGCCGATTCGGGGTTCTGGTCATGGAAGATGATCGATCGGCTCAACCGCCACAAGATCGGTTGGTCGATCACGATCCGGCTGATCCCCAAGACCCGGGCGGCGATCGCGGAGATCCCGGAGTCGTCGTGGCGAGATATCGACTACACCCTTGCTGGCGAGGCTCAGGTCGCGGAGACGACGTATGTCTCTGGCCGAGGGGAGAAGCAACGAACGGTGCGGTTGGTGGTTCGTCGGACCAGGTTGGTTGAAGAGGCGCAGCGTCGGTTGTGGCCGGACTGGCGTCACCACGCGTTCATCACCTCTGACCACGACATCGACGCTGTTGAGGCTGATCGGTTCCACCGCGAGCACGCCGTTGTCGAACTCGCGATCCGTGACCTCAAAGAAGGTGCTGGGCTCGACCACATCCCGTCGGGGCACTACCACGCCAACGCGGCGTGGCTGGCATGCGCAGTGCTGGCCCACAACCTTGGTGTGTGGTGCACAAGCCTCGCCGGAGATCCGTCGGTGACGAACCGGACTCGGCGCACCCGACTGATCTCGTTGGCAGGAGTGATCGTGAACCGGTCAGGACAGATGCTGTTGCGGCTCCCGGCCCGTTGGCCGTGGGCAAACCAATTCCGCGGTGCGCTCAGCGCTCTGCGGGCGCTGCCCGCACCTACGGGCTGACACCCGACTGTGGGACTTGACGCACCCCGACAAGCAGCGCGTCACCAACACCGATCAGATCACGAACGCTGCTTCGACGAGCCCTCACACCATCGATCCCCAGCCAAGGATCCCAAACAACCGGATCGGCGCTCACCCGACCAATTCAGATATACGAACGGTGGATCGAGGCTAAGGCATAGGGCCTGATTCGGTTTGTTGCGGAATACCTCGGGGCGGGGCTGACACTGCTCGTCGTCACCGAGAGCGCCCAGCACGTTTCCAAAACCTCTCGCCCGATCTAACTTGAGGTTTTGGGCATGGCGGAGATTCGGGCACCAACAGGGTTGGAATCCGCCGGGTCGCCGCAACCTGGGTCGAATAAGCGGGACGAACGGCCTACTCCAGAAGCGCTCCCCCGGCTGCCACAGCCAACGCCGTACGGATCCACGCAAGGAATGTCCGCTCATTCGTCAGCGTGACCCGGTAGGCAGGTTCTTGGCCCGACGGATTGAGGGTCGCCCGGCAGCAGCCCTTTGAACACCGGTTAATCCGAGTTATGCGGAGCGAGTCTTGTGAGCGGCGACGTCTCCCTCGCCCCATCTCCGCCTAGCCCGTCGTCGTCCCGGTGGTGACCACGGTGGTCGAGATCGTCGTATCGCTATCGGCACCGGTGGTCGTTGACGCTGCTGTCGTGATGGCGGGTCCCTGCAACGTCGTGTCCAACTCGTTGGGAACGGAGGTTTCAGACGTCGGTTGACCCTCGATCATCAGCCCGTCGGCCGAAGGCAACGTCGTTTCGGTGGTTGGAACGGTGGTCGTGCCTCCGTCTGGCAGGGTCGTTTCCAAGGTCGTGGTGGTGGTGACAACGAAAACCGGGATCGGCGATGAGGCTACGGCTGGCTTGTCCTCGGGCCGGACGAAGACGTACAAGCCGCTGGCCACGACAAAGATGGGGATGGCGGCCATGGTCGACCGTCGCATGCGTTTCATGGCTGTCACATCCCCTCCGGCGTCATGATCGGGCGCACCGGCTCCATGCCAGCTTCGCTGAGGCCAAGGGCCACCCGACGTCGCAGTTCTCGACCGGCCTCCCACTGTTCGGTTGCCCGAACCCTGGCGACGATGCGGACCTGGACCACGCCGACGTTGATCGCCTGAACACCCAGGACCGCGGGGCTCTCGAGCAACGTGGTGTCCCATGGTTTCTCCTGCCACATCTGCTCGCATACCTCTCGGAGCACCGTGATTGCTCGGTTGACGTCTTCGTCGGGTCGAAGCGGCACGTCGAGAACAAGGCGGGCCCACTCGACGGACAGGTTGGTGACCTGGCGGATCTCGCCGTTGGGAATGAACACCACTTCGCCCTTGATCGTTCGAAGCCGGGTGACTCGCAACGTGATCTCCTCTACCGTTCCGCCAACGCCTTCGGTCGTGCCCGGAGGCGAGATCCTGACCTCGTCACCGACCGCGAGCTGACGTTCGGCCAGCAGGAAGAAACCGGAGAAGAGATCCTGCATGAGTCGTTGGGCTCCAAAACCTACCGCGACGCCGATGACGGTGGCGGTGGGAACGAGGGTGGCAAGAGGCAGCCCGAACCGGTCGGCAATCAACACACCAACCGCGACGAAGACCATCGCGGTCACCAGCCAGCTCATGGCCTGGGCGATGGCCTTGTGGTGCCTAGGTCCCAACGGGTCAGCGTCGCCGGAGTTCTCGTTGGCAGCCCGCTCTCCCGTCGATAGCAGCCATTTGGCCGCTCGTACCGTCAACAGTCCACCGGTGAGCAACATCACGACCTCTAGCCCACTGCCTCGAAACCAGAAGGTGAGGTCGTCGATGGTGCGAATCGACGCAACGAGAGTCAGAGTTTCCACATTGCCCACTAATCCGGGTGGTCGGAAGCGAAACGCTTCGTTGCTGCCGCGATTTCTGCCCACGCATCTGAAGTCGGGCCCCACGAGCCCACTTCGGTGCTTTTCGCTGGCTCGAGTGCCTTGTACACCTCGAAGAAGTGGCCAATCTCGGCGAGCAGAAAGGGCGGAACGTCGCTCAGGTCGTTCAGATTCTCCCAGCGAGGATCGCCATCGGGTACGGCCAGGATCTTCGCATCCGGCCCTTTCTCATCGACCATCCAAAAGACGCCGACGGGACGGCCGCGGATGTGGCACCCCGGTACGGTCGGCTCCTCCAAGAGAACTAGCACATCGAGCGGGTCCCCATCCTCGGCCAGCGTGTCGGGAATGAAGCCGTAATCGGCGGGATACGTAGTTGCGGTGAAGAGATGGCGATCAAGCCACAGCTCACCGGACGCGTGATCTATCTCGTACTTGTTGCGCGACCCTTTTGGAATCTCGACGATGACTTCAACCCAGCCGACGGACTCATTCACGACGTCTCCTCGTGACCAAGCGCTCATGCTGAATCAACGCTCGAATCACTCATGAGGTGCTCGGTGCGGGTCGTGGACTCGGTTGCGTCATTGCCGCATTGACGTCCTTGTGAAACGGGTCGGGTGCTTACCTGCGGCCCGGTCATCGGTTCTCAGTCCTCGTCGTCACCCGAGATTTAGCCTCCGTGATCAGTGAGCGGCCCCTCGTGGCGAGTTTGGCCGCGATGGCCTCTGCTCGCTGCTGGAGGTCCGTCACATGGGAGGAGAGGTCGTCCGGGTGGCCAAGGACATCGGTGCTTGGGAGAAGGTCGAACTGCTCCTCGCTGATGGAAAGTTCGATCCGGTCGTTACGAACCTTGGCAACGGCACCAAGCGGCACCAAGACATCGTGACGGAACCCGGGTATTCCAACTCCAACGACGACAGCCGTGATGTGTTCGTCATCCGAGACGAGACCCTCGACGTGGCCGACGATTTTGTCGTTCGAAGTGGCGACTTCGCTGGATCGCCGGATCTCGCAGTCGCATTTGGGGATACGGTCGTAGCTGATACCGACACGATCGTCGTACCAGCCCATATCGAACTCGTAGCCGACGTAGGGGCCGTAGAGATACGGGGTCGAAAGGACGTCCTCGGTGCCAAGGTCCCATGTATCGCCCAGGTCGATGGGTTCGTCGAGCGTCACGTAGTCAGAAAATGACACCCGCTCGAGCCGGTCGAAGTGAGCGACATCCAGGTTGACAAAGAGAGTGCCGTCCTCCTCCTTCAGCAGCCAGACGGGGACGAGTCGAGCTTGACGGTGCCGGTGTTCGGGTTGGACAACCACATTGGTGACGGTCAGCAATTGGGGATCGACGACGATGTCGGCCAGTTCGCCAAAGGCGCCGTCCGTAGCGTTCACCGGTTGTCCGATGCGGAGTCTCATAGGTATCCCTCGATGCTTCCTGCCGCTCGCCACGTCGGCAGCCACATGACATCAGCCAACCACGGCGGGAACGCTGCGTCATGACCCGATCATGTCACGCGCTCCGCCTACCCGAACTTCCCGCTGTCGCTAACGACCCAATCATGTCTTTGAGACCTGTCGGGCAAGCGCAGAGCGCTCACTCGCTTGTAGGTGCCCAGAAGCTACCTTCGTGTCGAGTTCGACAGGGAGGACGGTTGCATCCTCGAGATCGAGCTGACGAGCCTCGAACCGATCCCTCGCCGGTTAAATTGGTCGGCGACCGTCAACGCAAACTCGATCCCCGATCGGCTGTATCGAGAAGCGACGAACTGTACGGCTCCAACCGCTTGCGCCGTCGGGCACTCAGGTGACTCGAAAGCAACCAACGCGATATGGCTTCGAATGCCGACATCGAGGAGGTGGTCGATCGTGCTCTCTGACAGCTGATTAGCGCCGGTGAAGAAGCGATCCTGTCGAGACTGTGGCGCCAACGCCCTGAATCCCTCGACGAGAAGGGGTCGATCGTCACCGGTTACTTCGCGCAGCCACAAGGGAAAGCCACTACTCGTGGTCACCCTCGCTCGACGTTCAGCAGTCGAGCGCTGCGCTCGCGACGTCGACGTGTAGCTGCGCGTGGCCCGCATATTCGTGAGCGTTCTCAAGCGAAGCCGACCCGATCGTGAATGTTGCCCACCCGACGATGCGCATCGGGTGGCTGGCAAGGCTCGGCATCGTGTTGTTGTCGGGAGTCCATGCGGCGATAGCAGCTTCCATCTCTGCCCACCCGGCCGCGACGTCGCCTGCGGTACCGCCGAGCACATCACGCGTAACGCACTGGTTGCCCGCCAGTAGCACAGCGATCCCCTCGGGCCTTCCCTCAAGGCCGCTCAGCAGACCGATCTCGGTCTCGCCCGACACCGCACCGTCCCCGTTGCGGTCGCCGTAGCCGGGTCCGTTCGGGCCGACAACGAAGTTGGCCGCCGCCTCGGCTGCTGTCGTCGCGTCGGCGACCGTTATTGCGTCACCCCACGCTGTGACGGCGCTCTGGACCGCGGCCATTCGATCGACGAAAGCGGTGTCGCCCTGGGGCTCTGCCGTGTCGTCGACAGACCCAGACGGGGGTGCTGTGGTCACAGGTGCGACGTCTAACGACGGCGGCTGGTCGCTCCCGCATGAGGCGAGAGCGAAGGCAGCGGCGGCGATGACGCCGAGGATCGCTCGATGACCCTGACGCGGGCCTTCTGGACGATGAACAGTGGCACGATCGATCATCATCGGAATTGTACGGACAATTGACTTCCACGCGGGCCCGTTTCGCCGTCTTTCTCGGCGTCGGATTCCAACGCATTTCTGGGAGCCGCACCGAACTCGAGACGGGTTGCATCCATCAACAAGACGGCCGGTCGATGGCTCGAGAGACCTCCTATCTGCCGAGCGCGTCCTATCTGCCGAGCGCGTCCTATCTGCCGAGCGCGTCCTATCTGCCGAGCGCGTCCTATCTGCCGAGCGCGTCCTATCTGCCGAGCGCGTCCTATCTGCCGAGCGCGT
>JBLINY010000100.1:0-16494 GCA_047638695.1 Acidimicrobiales bacterium
TGGCCATCCAGGCTCCTCGTCGTTGGTGTCTTTGAGTCCACCAACACCTCCGAGACTACAAAATTCCCGAAACCACCAAATACATCACCAAATTCCGTGTCAGCACACTAGGCGCCGCCTTCGCTAGAGGAACGAAGTGATGGCGGCGGCCACGTCTGCTGTTTGTTCGACGTGCAGCATGTGGCCCGCCTCACCGACGGTGACGAGCTGGGTGTCGGCGATGGCCGATGCCCAGTGAGCGCCATAGGGCTCGAGAGCGAACAGCTTGTCGTTCTCGCCCCACACCAGCAACGTTGGAACACCGATGCGATGGATGCGCTTTGACAGCCGGCGGTTTGGGATCGGGAAGAGGATCTTGCCCGCCGTGCCAAGTCGACGAGCGTTACCGACCATGAAATTAGCGAGTGCTTCGTTGTCGCTGAAGTCGACACCGCCGGTCATGATCTTCTCGCCGACAACCGGATCATGGAACAGCACTTCGGCTAGCTCGAACGGCAGCATGGCGAAGATGTCGGGTACCGGATGGGCGTCGTCCCATATTCCGGCCGGGCAAAGCAGCACCAGCTTGCTGAGGTCGGTTCGGGCGACGGCCGCCATCTCGCTGGCGATCATGCCGCCCATCGAGTGGCCCATCAGAATTGGTGGAGCCTTGAGCTCGAGCGCGTCCACCAGATCCCACCCGTGGAGGGTGAAATCGAGCATGTCTTCGATCAGAGTCTCGGTCTCGTCGGGTCCGTAGCCAGGCCACAGTGGTGCGTGAACGGTGTGGGTCTTTGCCAGCTGGTTCAGCAGCGGATCCTCGGCTGTGGTGCCGCCCGCTCCGTGGAAAAACACAAGGTCGGGACCTGAGCCACCGACGAGGACATCGCCTTCGATGCCCCGACGTGTGGTGATCCGTCGATTCTCCAATGACATCAGATGCTCATCCCGTCGTTCTCAACTGCATCTCGCAGACCTGGCGAGCCAGGTGGATGCTCACTGTTGTGAGCCTGAGATGCAGCGCTAGGGGAGCCGGGACCAGCCGACATTCGGCGGGCGGCATCGATCGTGAGTTCGGGGCGCACTCGGTCGGCCATCGGTGTCGGCCACCAGCGCGTATCTGTTTCGAGCTCGGGCCACAGGTTCTTCAGCTGGGGCATCACCTTCTCGGCGAAGAGCTGGGTGCTGAAGCGGGTCTTCCAATCAGGCATGTTGCCCATGTGGAACAGTCCGAACACGGTGCCGAGTCGGAGATTCTTGATCATGCTTTCCATCTGCTCACGCACGGTGTCGGGACCGCCGGCGATCACAAAGCCACCGTCAACCAGGTCCTTCCAGGTGAGGCGTTGGAACATCTCCTGGTTCTCTTTGCGTAGCTGGTTGAGCTTGCCGGCCTTGATGGTTTTCACCGTTCGGTAGCCGGGAGGATCGGCGAACCCGGGATGGACGTGCAGGCAGCGATTGAAGAAGTAGAGCATGTGCTCGGAGTAGAGCTCTTCGGCCTGGGCGTCAGAGTCGGCGACACAGATGATCTGGGCGAATGATGCTCGGCCCGGCGACTCGTCCTTGTCTCTGGCCGCAACCTGCTCCCAATAGCCATCCATCAGGGTCTGGCCAGCCTTGTAGCCATTGAACGAGAGGTACGAGTAGGTGTAGTCGTTGTCGAGGCAGAAGTCCCAGGTCTCGATCGACCCGCCGCCAGGGATGTAGATGGGGGGCCGCGGTTTCTGGATCGGCTTGGGCCAGCAGTTCACATAGCGAAGCTGGTTGTATTTGCCATCGAACGCGAAGGGCTCGTCCTCGGACCAGGCCCGAATGATGAGCTCATGGGCTTCGTCGTACTTGTCGCGCGTGAGCGCGGGGATCTGGCCGTACCCGAAGTTGGTGTCCATCGGGGTGCCGACAGGGAAGCCGGCCACCAGACGACCACCGGAGATGACGTCGAGCATGGCGAATTCTTCGGCCACACGGATCGGCGGGTTGTAGAGCGCGATCGAATTGCCAATGACGCAGAGCGCCGCCTGACTCGTTCGCCGCGCCAAACCAGCTGCGATGATGTTTGGCGACGGCATGATGCCGTAGGCGTTCTGGTGGTGTTCGTTGACCCCGATGCCGTCGAAGCCCATCTCATCGGCGAACTCGAGCTGGTCCATGTACTCGTGGTAGAGCTCGTTCGCTCGCTCGGGATCGAACAACTTGGAGTCGATGTCGACCCAGACCGACCGATGGTTCTCGCGGAAGTCATCGGGGAGATCCGGCCACGGCATGAGGTTGAACCAGACAAACTTCACAGGGCCTCCTTGGCGTTTGGGCAGAACCTACCAGAGGCTTAAGGGCAGCTCGCCGCTGCTGATTGCCTACCGCTGTCGACGAGCGACTCGAGTCACACGATCTGGATGCGGGCACCGAAGACCGTGACGTCGCGGCCATTGGGTCCGCCAACATCCAAGCCACGTGCGGCCAGGGTGTTTGCCGCTGCGGCCGGGTCGTCCGCTCGCAGACAAACTGAGAACAGGCCCTCGCCCCGGTCAGCCAGCGTTTGTTCTACGGCTTGACCAAGCGGCTTGCTGGTGTCGATTGCCGACACCAGCTCGATGGTTCCGCCAGCCGTCGGGGTCACCGTGACGGTTTGCACGCCTCGATCACAGTCGTCGATCGCGGCGCCGACCGCGAGGCCGAGGCCGTGGCCGTAAGCCTTAGCTGCCTTGCTGGCATCGGTCGTAGCGATCACGCCGGACACAATCCCGGAGAGTCCGAGATTGCTTTGGTCAGCGATATCAAGCTCGCCTACAGAGCCGTCCGGGTAGACCCGTATCAGGACGCCATGGGTCGAGCTCGGGTGGATGTCGCGCCCGCTGGCGCCCGGCATCAGCGGTAGGACGTTCATACCTCTCGCCGTTAGTTCCTCCGCTTCCTCGTCGGGTTTGGCCGCCTCGAGCATCAGGGCATAAAAACCCTCGCCTCGCCGGTCGAGGAATCGCTGGATCGCCTGTGACAACGGCAGGTCGGGATTGGCCGGCGACATCAGCTCGATCATGCTGCCCCCCGGGGGCGCCACCATGCCCACATGGGCGCCGAGGTCTGGCACCGTCCTCGGCGAGAAATCGACCACCGGCATACCAAAGGTGTCTCGGAAGGTCGTGACGGCCTCGCTGAAGTCGTTCATGGCAATGGCGATGCGCGGCATGGCATTGATCATGGGGGTTGCTCCCTTTTCTAACGCTCCTGTTGGGGCGCTGGTAGGCGTGTGGCCTAGGCAGCCATACGAGTCAGACCTTAGAACGAGCACGGTGACCGATGCCCCTTGTTCATTTGTAAAAGATCGTGAAAGTGTTCACAAGAAGGTCTCTGGAGACAGTCAGTACGAAACAACCAGCACGAACTTAGAGACGGACCGGGCGAAGGCATTCCATCATCAAATGGTGTTCATCCGGTTCCGGCCCCTCGCCGCGAGCGGTCAGGTCGGGGGAGCGAACCCGATCCCAGACGTGATGGGTCGAGCACAGCCGTAGCCGGCAAGACACTGATCGACTAGCGAGGGGTAGCGGTCGCCCGTCGGAAGGTAGCGGTTTCGGCATGTGAGATAGGTTGTGGCCCATGACCGAGGATGAATTTCGGGCCGAGTCGCAGTTGCACCATGGCAACTGACGACGCAGCGGCCCTTGCCTCGTTCATCGAATCGCAGCTTGGCGGCGACACCGATGTTGACATCGTCGACCTCGAACGGGTTGGCACCGGCCGGTCGAGAGAGAACTGGTACTTCACCGCGACATGGTCGGCAGACGGCATCAGCCATGCCGAAGAACTCATTGTGCGTCGCGATCCTCTCGGGGGTCTCTTGGAGACCGACCGCCGAACCGAGTTTGAGATTCTGGAAGCGCTCGAAACAACTGCGGTGCCGGCTCCCCGCGTGCGTTGGCTTGACCCGGACGGCTCTGAGCTCGGTCGACCATCGCTGGTAATGGTTCGCGAACACGGTGACTGTGACTACTACGTGTTGGGGAGCGACCGCCCGGCGGAAGAGCGAACGGATCTGGCTCGGCGCCTCTGCGATTTATTGGTCACGGTGCACCAGGTCGACTGGCGAAGCGTCGGTCTTGGCAAAACTCTTGCCGACCCAGGAGCGGACGCGGCCGCCGCTGCGGTGAACGAGTGGGAAGCGATTCTGCAGCGCGATCAGCTCGAGCCGTACCCCGAACTTGAACTGGCGGCCCGGTGGTTGCGGCAAGAAGCGCCTAGGAGTTCTCAGACGGTGTTGGTTCACAGCGACTTCAAGGTCGGAAACGTTCTGACCGGCACCAACAATGAGATCGTGGCGCTTCTCGATTGGGAATTGGCCCATCTCGGCGATCTCCATGAAGACCTCGGCTGGATTACCCAACCGCTCCGCACACGCGAGCATTACGTGTTCGGTCATTGGGAGCGGGCCGAGCTGCTCGACCACTATCAACAGAGCTCGGGAGTCGAGATCGACCACGAGGCCGTCGTCTGGTGGAACGTCATGAGTTGCTACAAAACGGCGGTAATGCAGGCCAGCGGACTGCGTTCGTTCGTCGAAGGTCGGGCCGATGAGCTGTATCAGCCGTCGGCCGCTGTTCTGACCGCCCTGCTCGAGATGATCGATCGCTGATGTTCCCGACCCCCACGGACCAGCTCAAAGCTGCTCGTCGACAGATCGAACTGGCCCGTGAGTCCGACCCGGCCTCGGCCGAGGCGCTCGAGCTGCTGGATGGAGCAGCGAAACTGTTGCGACGCCTGGAACTTCAGTGGGATCGCCGCCTGCCCTTCCTCCTCGACGACAACGCCCGAGCCGGCTGTCTGCTCGACGAGCTTCGACCTTTCCTGCCCAACTTGGCAGTCGAGATCGAGGCTGAGGCTGCGCGGCCGAGCCCCCAGTCTGAGGAGCAGGCCCATCGCGTCAATCTTGCGTGGCAGCGTCTTCTGACTCGGGCTGTCAACGAGCTGCCCACAACCGGTGTGGGTGATTCGGGTCGAGCTCGCATAGCAGCCCACACCATCGAGCGGATCGCAGCCAACCCCGCATTGCACCGTGATCCCAGCGGTCGTCCGCCCCTTTCGAATGAGTCATCGGGGAACAGCACACCGGCGAGGAAGACCGTATGAGTACGCCGTTTGGTGACATACGGGTGCTCGAAATGGCCGGTGGCGTCGGCGTGGCGTGGGCCGCGAAACTGTTCGCCGACCTGGGCGCCGACGTTGCCCGAGTCGAACGCTCAGATGACATGGTCCGGTCCCGACCTCACCAGCTTCACTCCTGGCTCAACACCAACAAGAGCTCGCTACTGCTCGACCAGAACGACGATGAGTTGAGGGAGCGGGTGGAGCGGGCCGACCTGATCATCCACAATCTGCCCGCAGCCGCTGCCGATGCCGCTGGTATGGGCGCCAGTCTGCTGGACCGTCGGCCGAGTGTCGTCGTCTTGGCGATGACCCCGTTTGGTCAAACCGGCCCGTACGCCGGCTTCCAAGCTGAAGAGCTCAACCTGATCCACGGTTCAAGTTGGGGCAACGTGTCGCCGGCAGACGCGGTCGATCCGTCACGACCCCCGCTGAAAGCACCCGGACATCATGCCACCATCAATGTGGCGACCATGGCCGCAACGGTGGCGATGGCGGCGCTCGACAAGGCGGCTCGCACCGGTGCTGGCGATCACATCGACTTTTCGATGTTCGCGGCGGCAGCCAAACTCACCGAGTTTGCGCCAGCCGCGGTGTCGTTTCTTGGCGCTGAGGTCACTCGGCTTGGGCGCAGAACGGTGACGCCGTGGGGAATCTTCGCCTGTGCAGATGGGCTGATGCAGGTCATCGTGCCGGAGCAGACGCAGTGGGAGTCTTTGGTCCAGCTGATGAGAGCGCCCGAGTGGGCGGTGATGGAAATCTTCGCCACCGCGCCCGACCGCAGCGCAAACGCCGATCTACTCAACCTCTACTTCTCGGAATGGATGGCGACTCAGGAGGTCGAGCCGCTGTACCGGGCAGCCCACGACGCACGAGTAGCCATGACACCGGTGAATTCGATGGCGCAGCTTGATGCCAACGAGCACTTCGCCGAACGGGCGTTCTTCGCGACCTCGCCGGCCGGCGTAAAGCTCCCGGGTCCGGGGGCTCAGTTCGATCGTCCCTGGTGGGGACTTCGGAAGGACGCCCCAGATCTTGGATCGTCCGAGGGCGTGGAATGGCGGCAGCGGCCACCGAGCGAGGACGCGCCGTCGGCCCCACCGGGTCGCCCGCTCGAGGGCGTGCGAATATGTGACTTCACCTGGGTCTGGGCTGGGCCTTTCTGCACCCAGCTATTAGGCCATCTTGGGGCCGACGTGGTGCGGCTCGAATCGGCCGATCACTCGTGCATGTTTCGGCGACTGCCGTTCACGCCCCAAGGACACGACGGCGACCTCGACGCGTCAGGCTCTTTTCAGATCTACAACAGCGACAAACGCAGTTTCGGCATCGACCTGGGCCACGCCGAATCACATGCAATCGTTGGACGCATCGTTGCATCCAGCGACGTGGTTATTGACAATTTCGGGGTCGGCACCATGGCTGGCCTCGGTTTCGGGGTCGACGACCTTCGTTCGCTCAACCCATCGGTCGTCGTTGCCTCATTGTCGGGCTACGGACAAACCGGTCCCTCGGCGAGCTACATGGCATACGGCCCGGCGGGTGGGGCAATGGCCGGGCTCTATGCCGCCAACGGCTATGGCGACGGCGACGATCAGGTCTGGGAAACCGGTGTGGCGATCGGCGATCCGGGCACCGGAATCACCGCCGCATGGGCCATCGTGGCAGCGCTGTTTGCCCGGACCCATAGTGGCGAGTCGGCCGTTTTGGATGTGGCGATGGTCGAGGCGGTTGCGGCGACGATTGGCGAGGGATGGATGGCTTTCCTCGCCAACGGCATTTCGCCCGAGCCCATGGGCAATCACGATCCTCATTGGGCGCCGCACAACTGCTATCGGGCCGCCGGCGACGATCAGTGGATCACGATTGCCTGCACCAGTGATGAGATGTGGCGAACGCTCGAACAAGAATTAGCGGCCGATGGCGTCGTGCCGGCCGCCACTCAGTCTTGGTCGACGGCCGGGGGTCGAAAGGCCGACGAGGGTGCGCTTGATGCAGCGCTTGGGGCGTGGACGTCAGCACATGACAAGTGGAACATGGCCCGGCGGCTGCAGGCTGTGGGCGTCACCGCCTTCCCGTCGCTGGCCCCTGTCGAGCTGTGGCGTGGTGATCCCCATCTCGAAGCCCTCGGCTTTTTGGAGCGGCCGGAGCATCCGATAACAGGATCGTTGGTTGTGCCCGGAGTCCCATGGACAACCACCCGTGCCCCCAATGGCCTGCAATACCCAGCGCCGCTGCTGGGACAGCACACGGTCGAGGTCCTCCAGGAACTCGACTTCGACCAAGAGCAGATAGCCGGCCTCTTAGAGCGCGGCGTCGTGACCGCCCCAGCCGAGTCTGTGGAGCCCGACGAGCGGCGGTAAGAACAGTCGGGGAGCGTCGAGGTGGGGCTGCGGTCGATAACAGCTCGACGTCACGTCGTCATGAGGCAAACAAGTCAGGGGCGGCTGCGACGACTGCGCACTGTTTCGTCCTCGAACGTCGGGAAATACTACCCAGTAACTTTCTTGCGACTTTTTGCAACGACCGATCGTCTAGGTCTTGGTACACGGCACGCACCCGAAATTACGCGCCGTTACTTTCCCGCCGCCTTCAACCAAATCGAGACATGACAGATCTTCACGCCCCGCTCGCCGCACAACCCAGCTATCTGCGATGCAGCCCTGCGCGATCCATCGAGGGCGATCTTGCCGATCGCACAACGCCAGCCACTCGATTCTTGCGCCGAACCAGCATCGATGAACTGAGCCAGCTCTGGAACGTCGTCGCTGGCGACATGAGTCTGGTCGGACCTCGTCCGGAGGTGCTCGATAAGGCGCAGGAGCAAGGCCTGGTTGGGCATCGCCGGCACATCGTGAAGCCCGGTATGACCGGCCTGTGGCAGATCAGCCCGGCCCGAGAGCTCGAGATCCGTGATGGTTTGGCCTATGACCTTCGCTACCTCGAGACGCTCGACCTTCGAGAAGACCTCCGCATTCTGGCGCTGACTCCTACGGCCATCCTGCGTAGCCACACGAATTGAACCCGGGGCCACCGGCCCTGCCAAAGATCGGCATTTGCCGTACCAACCGCCCCACCGTCCGGTGGTGGCTCAGCCATAGGAGGCCACGTGCTTCAAGAATTTAAAGAATTCATCAACAAGGGTGCCATTTTCGAGGCCGCCGTCGGTTTGGTCATGGCGTTGGCATTCGTGCCGGTTGTCGGATCATTGGTCGATGACATCATCATGCCGGTCGTTGCCCGCATCTTTGGTCAGCCCGATTTCAGTGCCCTCAAGATCGGTTTGGGCGGAAGTCAGGAAGTGACCCTCGAAGATGGCACCGTTGTGATGCAGGAGCCGGCCATTCTCTACGGCAGCTTTATCAACACGATCCTGTCGTTTGTGATCATCGGGTTTGTGATCTTCATGCTGGTGAAGGCCTACAACAAGTCGACGGGACCAGCCGAAGACGAAGAAGAAGGCCCAAGCGAAACCGATCTCCTTGTCGAGATGCGCGACTCACTCAAGCGCGCCTAAACATCAGTCCCACGAACATTCTGGTCCTTCTGAGGCACCGCCACGGTGCTTCAGAAGGACAGTTTTGGAAGGAGGGTGGTGCGCCTCGTTACCATCGGCGCCGTATGAACGAAAGCGCACGTCCGATGGACGAGATTCCGGCCACCAGCCTGAACGGCCACCTGCCTTTGCTCGAAGTGCTGACACCTCGACCGACTGACGACCCGATGGTGTTCATTGGCCTCGGGAACCCCTATGGGCGTATGGGTATTTATGGCGGGCATTTCCTAGCCCAGGGCCTCGCAGCTGGTCTGGCAACGGTTGAAGAGCCGAAGGTTGCGCATTCCTTCCACTCGTACTTTCTGAAGGCGGGGGACCCTGACGAGCCGATTGAGTACCGGGTGTCGGTGCTCCGAGATGGGCGGGGCAGCAGCGTTCGCTCGATTTCGGCGTGGCAGCACGAGGTCGAAGTGTTCCACATGATGGCGTCGTTCAAACTGGCTGAGGAAGGCCACGAGCACCAGCCAACGGCCCCGCAGGTGATGTCGGCCGACGACCTCGTTGCCGCTCGGGTGGCGAGAGGCGAAGACAACTTTCCCTTCCCGCCGGCTCAGAACGGCTGGACGGACATGGAGTGGGCCAGCCCGTCGTTTCTCGAGTTCACCCCCGACCGTGAGGCCATCTTGCGGGTCTGGATGCGGGTTCCGGGTCGCGAACGTTTGACCGAACGCGAGCGACAGGTCGCGCTTGCGTTCTTGTCCGACGGCCCGCTGATGTTCAACTCGATCGTGCCCTACGGAATGCCGATGGAAACCCACTGGGCTACCAGCCTCGATCAGAGCGTGTGGTTCCACCGGCCAACTGATCCTTCGCAGTGGATGTTGTTCGACCAGCGCAGCACGGCAGCCGCCGACGGCCGCGGTCTGAACGAGGGCGAGCTCTACACCGCCGAGGGCTCGTTGATCATGACGTGCGTGCAAGAGTCGATGCTCCGACGCATCACGGGATAGTCGTGGCCTAAGACGTGTAGTACATCCCGCCGTTGAGGCTGATGGTCTGACCGGTCATATAGCCATTGGTCGCGATCATGACGGCGACATCGGCCACCTCGTTGACCGTGCCGAATCGCCCAACCGGGATACGTGACGTGTCGGCCGCCGTTGCCGCACGCAACATCTCGGTCTCGATCTGGGCCATGGCGATCGCGTTGACTGTCACCCCCTCTTTCACCAACCTGGTGGCGTAGCCGTGGGTGAGCCCGATGAGGCCGGCCTTGGTCGCAGCGTAGTGAGGTCCGACCGAGCCACCGGTTTGGGCAGCGGTAGAAGCGATGTTGATGATGCGCCCCCATCCTGTGCTTCGCATGGCGGGCAGAACGGCTTTGGTCATGAGGAAGGCCGAAGTGAGGTTTACCGCGAGTGTCTCCAACCAGAGCTCGAGATCGAGTTCGTCGACGTCGACAACGCGCTGTCCGATACCGGCGTTGTTCACCAGGATGCTTGCCGGCCCAAGCTCACTGGCACAGATCGAAACCAGCCGATCGACGTCGTCAGATTGACTCACGTCGGCTTGCACCACCGTGGCCTGGCGGCCGAGGGAACGAACCTCTTCGGCGACGTCGTCGGCATCGTCCTGGCGTTCTCGGTAGTTGATGACGACGTTGGCACCGTTGGCGGCGAAGGCCACAGCCATTGCTCGGCCCATGCCGCGCGACGAACCGGTAACGATGGCGACCCGGCCGGTCAGCGGAAGGTTGATCATGTGGTTTGTGCGAGTTCGGCCCGTACCTGCGGGAGTACTTCGGTTCCCATTAGCTCGATGCAGGCAAGGGCATCGGCCGGGTCTGAGCCGGGCCAGCTCAGCCGCATGGCCAAGTGCGTTAGACCGACCTCGCGGTACTGGGCAACGAGGCCGGCAACGACCTCGTCCGGGTTGCCGATGACAAATCGATCGTTGGCCAGGGCGCTGAAGGCATCGGTGTCGTTTGCTTCTTCAGCAGATCGCGCCGCGACGCCGGCACTGCCAGTGAGGCCCCAGGATGCATACGCCGCGTACTTCGTGAGCAGGTGGGAGCGTGCCCGGTTTCGAGCCTCCCCACTGTCGGCATGGCAGTGCACCTCGAGCATCCGTCCCTTGTCGGGAGCAGCATTGAGGCCAGCCTCGCTTCGGGCCTGATCGAACACACCGAACTGTCGCTTGATCTCGGCGTTGTCGGCGTTTGGGGTGGCCATGAACGCGTCGCCGATTCGGCCTGCTCGTTTGATGGCCCGATCGGTGGTGGCGCCAATCCAGATCGGTGGACCACCGGCCTGAAGCGGCCCCGGCAGCACGGTTGCGTTCTCGAGCGAGTACCACCCGGCATCGTGGCTAACTTCGCGTTCATTCCACAGCCGGCGAATCACTTCGATCCCTTCGACGAACCGAGCGAGGCGATCTTCGAACGGCGATCCGAAAGCGGCGAACTCCTCGGGTCGGTAGCCCTGACCAACGGTGAGGATGAAGCGCCCGCCACAGGCATGGTCGATCAGCGCCACCTGTTCGGCGATGTCGACCGGACGATGGAGGGGCAGCAGCACCAGGTTGGTACCCAAGTCCATTTCGCCGGAGTAGGCGGCGAGGTGCGACAGCAGCGTCAGCTGAGGGAGGAAGTGAAAGCCCGGGGTCAGGTGATGTTCCCCTGCCCAGATCGAGTTGAATCCAAGCCGCTCGGCCGCTTTCACCTGCTCGATGATGGCCCGGAGATGGGCTGACGGGTCGTCGGTTTCGGGGGCCTGGGAGTTCACATAGATGCCCATCTTCAATGTCATGAACCGTTCTTAGCCGATGGCGGCGGTCGCGCCAGGGCTAAGTTCTCGATCGTGACTGATCCAACCAAAGCAAACCCTGTCTATGAGTTCATTCCCAATCTCGGCCGGCTTCGCGACGATGTCCTGTTCGGCGACGTTTGGGAGGGTGACGACCTGACAAAGCGCGACCGCAGCCTCGTCACTATCACGACGCTTGCTGCGCTCTACCGGACAGACGAACTGCGGGGTCACTTCCGTCGTGCACTCGACAACGGGGTCACACCCGAGGAGATCAAGGGCATGATCACGCACATTGCTTTCTACGCCGGGTGGCCCTGCGCGGTGAACGCCGGACGGGTCGCCGTCGAGGTCTTCGGCGATGAGGAATAGGCGATGAGGAAGAGGCGATGAGGAAGAGGGAATGAGGAGCGCAGGATGAGGTGCGATGCGGTTGTGGTCGGAGCAGGGGTGATTGGCTCGGCTATCGCTCTCGAGCTGCAGCGCGGTGGCCGCGAGGTCGTCGTGGTCGACAAGGGAGACGCCGTTGGCGGGGCGTCGACAAGTGCTAGTTCATCCATCATTCGCTTCACGTACTCGACGCTTGACGGCGTGATTGCCTCCTGGGAGGCAATGCATCAATGGGCTGCCTGGTCAGACCATCTCGGCCACGTCGACGGGCCAACGTGCGCCTTCCACCGCGTCGGGATGCTCCATATCCCGACTCCCGACGATGACTTTGGCGCCATGATTGCCAACTTCGATCGAGCCGGAGTGGGCTATGAGGTGCTCGATGCCGACGCACTCGCGGTCCGATTCCCCGCCCTCGATGTCGGCCGCTTCCACCCGCCGCGGCTGCCCTCCGACCCTGCCTTCTTCGGCGATCCGAACGGCACGGTCCCAGACTGCATCTATCAACCCGATGCCGGATTCATCGATGACCCCCAGCTCGCGGCGGTAAACCTCATGGACGCGGCCCGGCATTTTGGAGCGGTCGTACGGCTTCGCTCCGACGTTGCCGCCGTTGTCAGCGCTCACGGTCGGGTGGGCGGTGTGCAATTGAGCGGGGGAGAAGTGATCGAGGCCCCTGTTGTTGTCAACGCTGCCGGACCGTGGAGTTCGGTGCTGAACACGATGGCCGGTGTGCTCGACGACATGTCGATCACGACAAGGGCGATGCGTCAGACGATCGCCTCGACATCGGCCCCTCCGACTTTCGCCGTTGGGGCAGGAGGAACCGTGGTTGCTGACATGGACCTCGGCAGTTACTGGCGACCACAACCGGGGGGTTCGTTCATGGTCGGTGGTGTTGAGGCGGCCTGCGACCCCCTCGAGTGGAGCGATTATCCGGATGCCGACAGTCTCTCGCCCGATCCGGAGGTTTTCGAGGCCCTCATCTACCGGGCCGCTCGCCGCCTGCCCGAGCTTCCGGTCCCGCGTCGGCCATCGGGTCTGGCATCGCACTACGACGTCACCGAAGACTGGACGCCGATCTACGACCGTTCCAGCCTTGACGGCTACTACTTGGCTATCGGTACGTCCGGAAACCAGTTCAAAAACGCGCCGATCGTCGGCGAGATGATGGCGACCCTGATCGATGCGTGTGAGGTGGGCCATGACCACGATCGCCATCCGGTGCAGGTGGCATGCCGCCACTCCGGCCTCACGCTGAATCTCGGCCAATTCTCACGCAACCGCGAACCAGCGAAGACGGCCGGCAACGTCTGGGGCTAGGTCACTAGCGCTCGTAGCGTTCACTGCTGACATGAACCAACAGGCGATCGTTGGTCGGCCTTGCCCTCACCTCAACCGAGAGGTTGGCGGTGTCGTTTAGGAAATTGAGGTCGTGGACCGTGACGCTTTGAATCGCCAGACCGGTGCGGCTTTCGAGGTCGGCGATCAGATCCTGACGACGCTCGGGGTGCACCAACTCGATTCGCTCATAGACGATTGAGTGGACCTTCGGCTGTCTAGACAGCCAGACGCCGCCCAGGATCTCGAGCACACCGATGATGACGAAGTTGGCAATGAGCGCCTCGACCAACGTAAGCGAGACCAGAGCGAGGGCATTGAAGGATGCCAGCGCAATACCTGCGAAGAGGTAGGTCATGTCGAGCACCGGCAGTGTTCCGGTTCGGAAACGAAGAATGCCGAACAGCGCAAAGAGACCGAACCCGACGTTCGTGCTCACCGCGGCTGATGCCATCAGGTAGGTGACGAAGAAGACGACGATGTTCACGACGACAAGGGTGAACACGTTGAGTGCTCTGGCTTGGGATCGACGGAACGTCAACAACGCGAGAGCCGAGATGGCGGCCACGTTAAAGCTGAGCCCCAGCAGAAACTCTGGGAGGCGGGAAACGTCAACGACGTCGATGGCAGCGAAGGTTGGGCTCATACCAAAAGCTCCTGCGGTGGTGTCGGGAGGGCCCCGAGCTTCTCGAGATTGCGGAACACTTTCTTGAATCGATTGCGACGCAGCGTTGGATCACAGGAGGCGAGGGCCATGCAGTACTTCGAGAAATTCTGCGGCCGGCGGTTCATTGCCTCCATGGCGGGCGAACGGAGATCGAGTCGAGGCTGTTTGAACTCGCACACAGCAAGGCCCGTTGGCTCAGTCGTTTGACGCTCGGTGCGGAAGCTCAGATTCATGTCGATCGTGACCCGTTCCGAGAAGTCACGCTTCACCAAAAGAATGCGCTGGTAGCCAATCTCGACCGAAAGCTGCAGAGTCGATGGGCGGTTTCCAGTGAGCTTGAACAGGAACGGCGCATCCTGGGTTTGCAGCTGGCCGGTGGGCCGTTCCGACATGCGGCGATCCTTGACCGTTCGCCCGTTGACATTCCGTTTCACCTCGAAGAACGTGAGATCCGAGTTGACGTAGGTGCGATACCGAACCTTGACCCGACGTCCCTTCTGGTTGTGGTGTTCGTGATAGTTGTGCAGCGACGAGCTGTCGAAGTACTCGTTCAGGTATCCCTGCACCCGTTCACCCTCGTGTTCCATCACCAGGTAGTCGCTGGCCAGGCGAGCGAGTGCAGCCGGAATGTCGTCGGCCCGGAGCAGGACCTTGCTTTCTTGGCGGTCATGCAGCTGTGCCTGATCGAGTGTCTTTAGATCTACCGATCCAAGATCGGCGAGGGCAGAAGCCAACTCGGTTGGTTGGGGGGAAGGCGGGACGATGATCGGGTGGTCGAGAGTGGCTACTTGCATGCCTGTCAGTCTTAATTCTCAGGAAGTTGAGCGGATCAAGGCGACCTTAAATACTCCCTAATTCGCCATCGATCGACGGAGTGACGCTTCGTTGAGGGGTAGCTTCGGTGTTCATGGCGTCGGTTGTTGTCATCGAAGATGAGCAGGCGATTCGTGATCTCGCGGTTCGCGCCCTCGCTACCGCAGGCCACGTCGTGTGGTCTGAAGCCACTGGCATGGGTGGCCTGCAGGCAGTGATCGACAACGCTCCCGACATTGTGGTCCTCGATCTTGGTTTGCCCGATGTCGACGGAAGCGATGTGCTTCGCATGATCCGCGGTATCTCCGATGTGCCCGTTGTTATCGCTACGGCACGTGATGATGACCGCGAGATCATCCGGCTTCTGGATGCTGGTGCCGACGAGTACGTCGTGAAGCCATTTTCCGGGGGTGAATTGGAGGCCCGGATTCGAGCTCTTATGCGTCGCGTCGAGCTTGGAGGCTCGAGTCAGATTCTGCAGGTGGGTGGGATCACCATCGACGTGCGTGGGCGAACGGTCGAGATGGATGGCCAGATGCTCGAGCTCACTCGCAAGGAGTTCGAGTTGCTCGCCCACCTAGCCGCAAACCAGGGCGAGGTTGTGAGTCGCGACCAACTATTTGCCGAGGTGTGGCGGCAGCCTTATGGCGGTGGTGACAAGACCATCGACGTTCATCTGTCGTGGCTGCGTCGCAAATTGGGGGAGACGGCCGCTGAGCCTCGCTATCTACATACGCTCCGCGGCGTTGGCGTGAAGCTCGAGAGTCCGTCGTGAGACGTCAGTTGATACTGGTCTTCGTCGCGATCTCGGTCATGGTGGCGTTGGCCTTTGTTGTCCCTCTGGCATTCCTTGTGCGCAGCACGGCGGCAGATCGGGCCCTTGACAGCGCGCGGGCAGACGCAGCCGCCGTTGTTCCGGTTTTGGTGTCCGACGGCAGTCGAATACAGATCGAGTCGGCGATTGGAGCCACCGACAGCGGCCGAGACAACCGCATGACGGTGTTGTCTCGAGGGTGGACGATTGGGGTCGATGCCGGCATGTCGGATCGTCTTGAAGAGGCACTGAACGCCGGTCTCTCGGCTACCGGAGAGGTAGACGGTGGTTCCGAAGTTGTTACCGCGGTGGCCAGTGGTCCAGGTGAGCTTTCGGCAGTCCGAGTATTTGTGCCGAACGAGGCACTTCGAAGCGGACAGTGGAAGGCATGGACTGCTCTGGCAGCAGTCGCCGTCTTCCTGGTCAGTATCTCCGTAGTTGTCGCCGACCAGTTGGCGCGCTCGATTGTGAGACCGACGCAGACCTTGGCCTCGGCTGCCAACCGACTTGGTGCTGGTGATCTCGAGGCGAGAGTCGAGCCGGCGGGCCCGCCGGAGTTGGTCGAATTGGCTGGGGCATTCAACGATCTCGGGTCGCAGGTGTCGTCGATGCTCACCCGCGAGCGCGAACTGGTAGCGGAGTTGTCGCATCGACTTCGCACACCCCTCACGAAGCTGCGTATGAGGCTTGATCACGTGAACAATGAGAGCTTGGCAACGGAACTTCGGAGCGATCTCGACGACATCACCGTCGTGGTGAACGACTTGATTGCGGAAGCGCGTAGTTCGTTGACAACAGAGAGTGTGGAGACGTGCGATGCGGCCGCTGTCCTGACCGATCGGGTCGAGTTCTGGGCGGTGTTGGCTGAGGATCAGCAGCGAGCTTGGACATTCAACCGCCGCATTGGATCGCTGCCTGTGGCCATGCAGGCTTCAGCCTTGGCCGCTGCGGTTGATGTGGTAGTTGAGAACGTCTTCGCTCACACCCCCGAAGGCACAAGTCTCGTCGTGGGTTGCAGTCGCGAGGGGGGCCACGCCCGAATCTGGGTTGG
>JBLINY010000101.1:0-16279 GCA_047638695.1 Acidimicrobiales bacterium
TCTCCCTGTGTCGCCCTCGGTCGATCCCGACCGGCTTTTATCCGAGCGAGACCGGTTGGTTGAGGTCCTGGGCGGCAACTGGCGGCAGGCGATCGGCGCTGCTGCCCTCAACTGGGCATTCGACTATCTGGCACTCGTCGCCGCACTGTACGCAGTTGGCGCCGACCCACGGCTCAGCCTGGTCTTGCTTGCCTACGCAGGAGCGATCGTCATGTCGATGATCCCCATCACTCCGGGTGGTCTCGGCTTCGTCGAGGCCGCGTTGCTGGCGCTTCTCGTACTGTCCGGCATCAGCGCTCAAAGCGCTGGTCTGGCAACGCTGGCCTACCGGACGATCTCGCTGTTGTTGCCGCTTCTCGCCGCTGTACCGGCCTGGGTGCTCTACCGCTGGCGCTTCCGCCCCGACATCGAGTCGCTTTCAGCCGAGGGGTAGGTCGTCGTCGTCGGCCTTGGCCAGATAAGCCTTGCCCTCGTCACAATCAGATTGTGCCGGACACCACCGGCAGCCGGGTCCGGTTGAAGTGGCGGGCTCACGCTCGCCGGTGGAGAGCGCCACCATTTTCGCGATCGCATCGATCACCCTCATCGCGGTCGACCACAAGAGGTCTTCGGTCACCGCTTCCTTTCGAGGCTGACCAGCGTCGAGGTAGTAATTCACGAGCAGTCGTGGAGGGATGCCGATTTTCAGCGTTTCGAGTAGCGCGTAGAACCGAAGATCGTCGATGTGGCTCGGACTCGGTCGACCGGTCTTGAGGTCGATCAGTACCTTGCCCGCTTCGTTCCCGCGAGCTCGGCCCAAGCTCAGGTCGACGGCGCCAGACAAAACGACGGTGTCGTCGCAGAGGTCGGCCCGAGATCGAGACTCCGAGACCGGCACCCATTTTCGGTTGATTGGGGGAAACGAATCGACGAACGTCGCGACGAAATCGTTGACCGCAACCGTCAGCTCAGCCCGCTCGCCTTCTGAGAGCCGACCGATGAACTCACCGATACCGCGTCCATCGGCCTCCAGCCGAGCCATCGCGTCATCAACCAGGTCGAGAGGTGTCGGGTTGCCGCGTCGACCGATGAGCAGCTCGATGGCCTTGTGGGCCACCGTGCCGCGTGCCGCGGGCACATTCCATTCGAAATCGGCGGCTTCCTCTGCCACGAACTTGGCCTCGCAGCCGTGTATGAGGCTGAGTTTCCGTTTGGAGACGAACAACGGTGGGTCGTCGACCCTGGTTGCCAGTTCGGCCAGCGAGCTCTCGAGCTCATGCCGTAAGTGATCGCGGAGATCGTCGCGGAAGGTTGGGCGGTCGGTCGACCCGAGATCATCGATGATCTGTTGCTGGGCCGGATTCAGCTTCGGGGCATCGGTGACCGATGAAGTTTGCTCGGGGGCGATGATCGGCACGAGATGAGTATCGCAGCTTGCGTGGGCCGGATGGTTCAGGCAGCGCGAAGGTGGGGGATAACCAATGGCCTGAGGAGGTCTTCGGCCGCCGACCACAGAAGGTCGCGCTGCTGGCCGGCAACGCCCCCGGCCAGCCGATTCGATGCCAACACGCCATCGATCATGTCACCGGCGACAGCGAAACTCGGCCTGTCCTTCAGGCGCACCGACACGGTGGTGGAACCGTCAGCCTTACGGCTGAGTGAACGATCCGTTCCCGGTGTACGAGGCGGGCTGCGAAACTGGGGAGGTTCGTACCCTTGCTGGCGAGCCGCCGCCGACAAGCGACGAGCGAGCTCAGCGAACTCCAATGACGTCATCGTCGCCCCCTATCGCCGTACCCAAAGACCTGCCTGTTCTCCACAACGTCACTATGACGAAGGGGTCTGACAGGCACCGGCGACGGCTGCTACGGCAGAGGCACCTGAAGCTGGCGGTGTTCGCCAGTGATCGCGAGCAGCCCTCGCCCCGGTCGGGGGTTGACCCGTACGTCGTCGTCGAGACGCCCAGTGAGGCCTACCGCCGAGCCGTCGAGAGCACCGCTCGGACTTAGCAGCAGACCGCCCCGGTGAGCCGGCAGCTTCTTGCGAAGGTCCGATCGGCCATCGACGAAGTCGAGCGGCCCAGCCAAGAAGACGGCGTGTGGTCGGCCAGCCAGACCCGCGAAGTCGATGTGTTCGGCCTCGATGCGCTGTGCATCATCGAGCATGATGACAACCCTGGCGTCGGGGGGAAGTTGAGCCAAGCACTTCGCCAGCTCTCCCGACGAACAGACCACGTCGAACGCCGAGCTGTCGACGAGGGGTGATCGTCGTGAGCCGGGCACGGCGATGGTCGTCCACCCAGCGGTGCCGGCCATGGCAGCGATGGCGATGAGTGCCGTGCTTCGTCCGCTTTTTGGTGGGCCGGTCACGACGAACAACGGACCATCTTCGTCGGCATCGACCCAGGCAGCCACGCCCGAGTCGAGTTCGATACCAATGGCGAGCGGTTGTTCGAACTCCGCCGGTGGCGAGAGGGTTGGAACCGCACTCAGGGGCAGCGGCCAGCCAACGTTCACGAACACTTTGGGTTCGTTGCGGATCTGGCCCGAGGGGTGCTGCTGACAGAGCCGTGCAGCGATCTCGGTGTGGATGGCAGATCCGGCGCCGGTGTCGAGATAGGCGAGTTGGGTCAGTCGCTTGCTGGAGACGTCGACTGCACGCCCGGGCGAGCCGAGGCTGGCGGTAAGTTCCCTCGGCACGCCGTAGGCAGTTGGACTGGCATCGCCCGGCAGCTGGAAGATGAAGCGCTGGCTCACGTTGAGGGCCAGTCGTGAGTCAGCGATCTGTGCTGTTCCTCCGATGATTATTTGGACGCCGGTGCCCAACGATTCGGTGAGGAGGGTCATGAGTGGCTGGAGAAGGCGGCTTCGGGTGTCTTCGCCTCGTCTGATCAACCGCTCGGTTCCTGAGACCAGCAACATGATGCGATGCACGGGGTGGCCGGTCAGCTCTTCGTGCTGTTCGATCGTGGCGGCACCGGAGGCGACGAGGGTGGCCCGACGTTCGGCAACGGTCAGGTTCAAGTGTTCGATGAGGCGAAAGGCCAGGGTCTCGTCTCTGGTTGCGATGGTTCCGGTTTGGGGAAGGGCAGCGAGGCGCGCCAGACCCGATCCGTCGAGATCAATGGCATGGATGTGCAGCAGATCGGGTCCGTTCAGCACGGCGGCTGAGGTCGCGATACTCACCAAGCTCTCGGTGACACCTGAACCAGCGCCGCCGAGCAACAACACCTGCTCGTCGGTGGATGACAACGTCAGGACCGTCTGAGCTTGCTCGTCCGGTCGGTCTTGGAGGCCAATGGGGAATGCTTGGAAGGGTGCTTCGTCGACAACGTGAGTTGCGAGCAGCTCCCGTAGCGGAACCGAGTCTGGGAGGTCGGCCGGCCAAGGGATGGCCGACTGTGTCCAGCCCGTCTTTTCAGCGGCCAACTGGAGCTGTTCAACCAGGGCGTACATGTCGGTTTCTTCCATCGGGGCCTTGGCCTCGCGATGAATTCCACGGTGCTGGGCCAGCGATCCGAGGGGCACCAGTTGAGCGTCAATGGGGGTCGGTTCGGTGCTGAGGTCCCGGCGTCGGCCAGCTACACGAGCGGTCTGGAACTCGGTGAGGTCTCGGCCGTGAAACCGGGCGTACGCCCGGCCGACGCTGGTGTCGGGGATACTGGCCGCGACCCCGGAGTCGAGCACCACCTTGCTGTGGCTCGGCTTCATCACTCGCAAGCACACTCGTAGGCCAGCGTTAGCTTCAACCTGTGGCGGCAGCTGACCTTCGAAGTTCTGGGTGACCAGCAGCAGATGGACACCGAGTGCCCGGCCGATGCGGGTGACCCGAATCAGCTCCTGAAGGCGCTCCTTGCCTTCATCGCTCGCCAGCAGTTCGCTGAACTCGTCAACAATTACCAGCAACCTCGGGATGGCCGGTAGCGACGGATTCGACGTTCGGGCTGCGCGGTACGCGTCGAGATCACCGCCGACTCCGTGGAACAGGTGCTGGCGGCGACGTTGTTCAGCATCGAGGAGGTCGATGGTGCGTTTGAACTCTTCGATGTGGAGGTTGGTGCTCATCCCGACGACGTGTGGGAGCCGTGAAGTGAGCGCATGGTCGACGCCGCCCTTGAAGTCGACAATCACGATGCCGAGATCGTCTGGATGGTTGTCGAGACAAAGTGAGGTGAGGAACGTCATCAAGAACTCGGTCTTGCCCGAGCCGGACATGCCGCCGACCAAACCGTGGGGACCGTGCTCGGCGATGTCGATCACCATCGGGGTATCCGACGACAGCCCGACCGTGGCAGTCGTTTGAGGTGACCGTTGCTTCCAGCGCTCGAGTAGGTCGGCCCCGTCGATCGCCTGGATGTCCAGGAGGTCGACCAGGTGAATGGCGCCATCAGCGCCAACGCTGGCCTCTTTCAGAGCGGGCCGGAGAGCGGCGAGACTGCGGGCTGCTTGCTCGGCGACGACGATTGGCATCTCTGCTGTACGCACGCGTTTGACGAGGGGCTGATCGCGGCTCTCGAACGTGGCATCGTCTGCGGTTTCGCCGGTTGTCAGCACCGCCTGGGTGCCTTCTGGAGTCGAGGTTTGGTCGATGACGATGCCGATGACACCCAGCTCAGGGCCGCGAAGCAGCAGATCAGTGAGCTCAGTGCCCGGAATGGTGTGGCTTCCGTCCACCACGACGACGTGAAGGGGAAGTCTCAGATTCTTGTCGCCATCGTCGGAGCGGGTGTCGAGGAGCTGCTTGAGCGCCTGCAGCTGGACGGCTCGAGCCGATGCGTCCAGAGCGATTGTTGATGTTCTCGGGCCGCTGAACGTGTGAGGCAGCCAGCGAGCGAAGGCCCAATCGGCCGCATGTTCAGGTTCGGTGAAGAGCCACATGCGCGTGTCAGCTGGCGAATGGGTGGCGGCTAGTTCCAGCAGCATGCTGCGGGCGATGGCGCGGCCACGATCAGCGGAACCAGTGATTGCGAGCGAACCCGTTGTCGTGAACGACGACACCAGCGGGGTTCCCCAAACGGTTGGACGTCCGAGCATCACATCATCATCGCCAGCATCGATCTTCGAAGGGAGCTCGGCCAGCCCGACCGCCACCGATCCGAAGTCGCTGTCGGCCGGAATCCGCTCCCACAGCCGACGGTGGCGAACAGTGGCGCGAAACGATGCGATTCCACCCATGCAGCTCAGCTCCCGGCGACGGGTGCGCTCAGTCGATCGGAGTTCGGCCAGCATTAGCTCGAACGCAGCGAGCTCGATCTCGTGGTCGGCGAAGGCTTGAATGCGATCGGCCTTGCGGCGCTTGCGCTGGCGTTGGGCGTCGTAGGTGAACAGGATGGGGGCCAAGGCGATGATCAGCAGGAACTGCCATCGTCCGGTCATCAGGGCGAAGCCGACACCCGTCACGAGCGGTGTCAGGGAGCGCCACCAGGGAGTCTTGGCCGGCTCAGCCTGACTCGGCTCCTTCGGCCTCTTCAATCGCGCCGGCAACGGCTCGTTCGCTTGCCGAAAGCGGCGGGGCAGGGCCCAGTCAGCCCCGCCGGCATCGCCGAGTACCGCATGGTCAGTGGAGCCAACATGGACCACCGTCAGCACCGTGGCACCTACCTGAACGTACTGTCCCGGTTCGACCATCGCCACGTCGGAACAGTCGATGTCGACGCCCTCTACCTGGGTGCCGTTGGTCGACTCCATATCGGCAACCGTAAGAACGCCGTCGGCGTGAAGTTCGATGGTTACGTGGTGACCCGATAGACCTGCGTCGTCGAGAGTTATCTCAGCATTGTCGGAGCGGCCAATGACGCACGGCCCTACGTCCAGTCGTGACCAGTGGCCAGCGTCGGGGCCGGCCACGGTCACAACGAAGTAGCCCGGTTCGCGGTCAACCGCAGGGCCGGTGCGCTGTTGTGGCGCTGCATAGGTTGACCCGCACTCGATGATGTCGCCGTTGCGAAGGGCCAGCTGGTCAATGATGGCGACCGAGCCGATGTCGACCTCGTGGACACGCACCGGGAGTCCGCGGAAGCCGAGATTAGCCAGCTCATCGCCCAACAATCGGACCGGTGATGTGGGATCGGCCTCGACCAACACGTCGTGCAGAGTGTTGTCGGTGTCGCGCACCTGCAGTCGCCACACAGTCATCGGCATGGTTTATTCATCGGGCGTGTTGTCTCCTACCTAATACGACTCGCACAAAACGAGACGAGCCGCACCGGGGTCGCCGGTGCGGCTCGGTTCGGTGTGGCTTGGTTCGGTGTGGCTTGGTTTGGTGGCCGTCCAGCTAGCCCCGGAGCTGGGCGGCGATCTGGGTGTCGGTGTCTTCGATGGTGGTCGCTGCACCGTCGAGGAAGGTTCCGAGGCCATCGAGTGCTTCGATGAGGGCTCGAGCACTCTCGGCCCACTCCTGGTACTTCTCGTCGAAGGCGATAGCGCTTTCGCCGCGGAAGCTGTCGGCCAGATCACCGAGGCGTGAGCGAAGGCTCTCGAAGGTGTCGGTGGTCTCGGTGGCTGCTGCCTTGACGTCGGTGGCGACACTGCGTGCATCGGCTGCCTTGAGAAGGATTTCGCTGCTCATGATTTGATCTCCGTTTCGGGGGTGGCTGCTGTCCTTCAGCGCCTGAGAAGAAACGTATGGATGATTGGTCCATCCAGGAATGGGGACCGCTCTCCTCGGAATGGGGCGTGAACCGGCGTGAGCTCTAACCTGGCCCCAGCATGAGGCCTTTTGTTCAGCTCCAGTTCGGGGATCTCGTTTCGTGACTGCCGATGCGGCCTCCGCTCTCGGTGTTGCTGTCGCGGCCGGCGTCCCCGTGCTGCTGTGGGGTGCCCCGGGCACCGGCAAGAGCTCGGCTATTCAGGCGCTCGCAGCGGCGCAGGACTGGCCTTGCGAAGTGGTAATAGCGTCGATTCGCGAGCCCTCCGACTTTGCCGGCCTGCCGGTGGTCATCGAGGGTGGTGTGCACTTTGCTCCGCCGACGTGGGCCACCAACCTGGCGTCGGCCGGTAGAGGCCTACTGTTTCTCGACGAGATCTCGACGGCACCACCGGCGGTCCAGGCGGCGTTGCTCAGGGTTGTGCTCGAGCGGGTGGTCGGTGATCTATCGCTTCCTGACGACATTGCCGTGGTAGCCGCGGCAAACCCGCCGGATCAGGCGGCGGACGGCTGGGACCTTTCGGCTCCGCTCGCCAACCGATTCTGCCACCTCGAGTGGCAGGTTGACGCCCTGGCTGTGGCCGAGGGCCTGGCGGCCGGATTTCCGGCCCCCGTGGTGCCTGCTTTGCCGGCCGAATGGAGCGGGCAATCCCGACGAGCCCGGGCTGAACTGGCCGCCTTCCTCTCGATCCGATCCAACCTGGTGTCGGTTCCCCCACTCGACCGGGCAACGGCAGGCCGAGCCTGGCCCAGCCCCCGAAGCTGGGAAATGGCCGCCGAGCTCCTCGCAGCGGCTCGTGCAGCCGAGGTATCGAGCGCCGTTACCGCTCGGCTGGTCGCTGGTTGCGTCGGTGACGGGCCCGGGATCGAGTTCCTCACGTGGTTGGATGAACTCGATCTGCCAGATCCTGAGGCGCTGTTGGCTGACCCAGGGTCATTCGAGCTTCCCGAGCGGGGCGACCGGGCCTATGCCGTTCTCACATCGGTCGCCGGTGCAGTTGCGGCCGACGCAACCCCTGAACGATGGGCGGCCGGCTGGCAGGTCATGGGCCGGGCGGGCGAGAAGGCACCGGACGTTGCTGCCATGGCAGCCCGAATTCTGGCCCGCTGCCGGCCAGAAGGGGCAACGGCGCCACCTGAGGCGGCTCAATTCTTGCCCCTTCTTCGTGCTGCCGGACTGGCTTGAGTCCGCTCGACCAACACCAGGTGGTGGCGGCGCGACTTTGGGCCGCTCATCAGTTTCCGTACCTGGCGTCTGCTCTCTTCGCGTTGAGCGTTGACCCGGTCGAGGACCTCGGATCGGTGATGATCGACGAGTGGTGGCGAGTGCATGTCGATCCCGAGATCGCTGACGGATTGTCGGTCGAACAACTGGGCGGTGAACTCGTCCATCTGACGACTCACGTGCTGCGAGACCACGCCGGCCGAGCTCGGGCCGTCGGGTTTTGCGAACCGGCCGAGAAACATCATTGGGTCGATGCTGCAGACGCCGAAGTCAACGATGATCTGCCGCCCGATCTACCTCGAGCGCGGGAGGCCGTCGACCCCTCCGATCTCGGTTGTGCGGATGGTCGTCTGGCCGAGGAGTACTACCGGCGCGGGATCCCGAGGGAGGACCGGGAGAGCGACTGCGGCAGCGGAGCTCACGGCGACACCGGAGCGTGGGAACAGCCTCCGCCTGCAGGCGGAGGTAGCGGCCTCGACCGCGACGAGCAGGGGCTCGTGCGTCAACGGGTTGCCGCCGATATTCGGAGCCACGATGATGCCGACGTTCCCGAGGGGCTGCGGCGTTGGGCCAACGAGCAACGCCAACCAACGATCGACTGGCGGCGGCTGCTGGCGGCGCAGATACGTCGCAGCGTTGCCTTCGTCTCGGGGGCCGTCGACTACAGCTATGCCCGACCTTCGCGACGGGCCGCGGCTCTCGGAAACGTGGTGTTGCCGTCGATGCGTCGGCCTGACGTCTCCGTCGCTGTGGTGTGCGATACGAGCGCTTCAGTCGATGACCGGTTGCTTTCGGACGCGCTTGGAGAAATCGAGGGGATGTTGCAGGCAGTCGGAACTCGTCAGGTGCGCGTGCTGGCGTGTGACGATGCTGTTCGCTCTGTTAGCAACGTTCGACGGGTCGACGACATCGTGCTCTTTGGTGGGGGTGGCACCGACATGACGACCGGGCTGGAGATGTCGGACGCATTGCGGCCACGGCCTCAGGTGGTCGTTGTGATGACCGATGGCTTCACTCCTTGGCCCGACCAAGGGCTGCAGCGAACGCAGGTGATCGTGGCCCTGCTCGAGAGCAACGTCGACGGTGTGCGTGTTCCCGAACCTCCGTCGTGGACCACCGTGGTGCGAGTCGACAGCAGCGCCGTGTGACGGGGCGGCTCCCATGAGGTGGGTTGATGCGATCGAGCCGTTCGAGCTCGACGTTGCGTGCAGCGGCGTCACCCATCTCATCCGTTGGCAGCGGGGTGTTCCCGATCTTGTGGACCACCACGACGTCGATGCCGAGCTGGCGCTGATTGCCTTCGGGGGTGACGAGCCGTCATGTCTTGAACATCTCCGGCTTTGGAATGACGCTGTTGCCGACGGTGGCTTCCTCGGCGAGTGGGTCGATGAGGACCTAGATCAGGCCAGACTCTGGTGGCTGGGAATGGCGCTCGAACGGATGCGCAGCGAGGGCTTCCATGAGTTCTTGCGTGACTTGCCCCTCGCTCGGGCGGCCCGCATGGGCCACTTCCTCACCACTTTTCCGTCCCCCGTGCTTGATCTGGCGGCTGCGGCGGTCGCCGAGGCCCTGGTCGATGGTGATGACCCGGTTTGCAACCGGGCCGCTGGACTACTGCCCATCGCGGTGGCCCGTCGGCTGCGCCGCTCGTTTGTTTCTAGCATCGGAGGCCGACAAATTGCCCTCGGAGGCGCGGCGCTGGTTCCCTTCGAGCCGATCGTTGCCAGCACCTCCACCGGCGTCGATATCGAGCCCTTCGCCGAAGGCATCATCCGGGGCCGATCGAGTTGGGTTCGGATTGGAGTGAATGAGCGTTGGCTCTTCGACGTCTGGGGGGCCGGTGCGGCGGTGGTCGATGGCCACCTCGTCCTGTCGATCGACTACGACACTGAGCGGGATGCCAGCTCGGTGCCCGGCGATCCGACCGGGCTCGTCGTCCATTGGAAGAAGGCGATTGACGGTGGCGACACAGCGGAGGTCCGCAAGCTGCCACTTCGCCATGATGGCCAGCGCTGGTCGCTGGCCGAGGACTCGTTGGTCGAGCCTCAATAGGCGTACTGATTGACCCGTGACTGAGCCTGGGTAAGGCCCTTGCCTCGGATAACCGATGGGTCGAGCCACCGGTCGAACGCCTCGACCTCGTAGCCAAAGCGCAGATCGGCGGCAGCTAGCTCGGTTCGCGTGAACCACTGGGCGCTCTGGTAGGCGACGGGGAATCCGAAGCTCGGGAGGGTGTACCCGTAAGTGCGGCACAGGTGGTCGCCTTCATCAAAGTCGCCGACGTAAGAAACCCAGGGCGTTTCGATGCGCAGGGACTGGCGCAGGTTGTGCTGAAGCGACGCTATGAGGTTGCCCCGGTCCCAATCGGGGATGGCCTGTTCGACGAATGTGTCGCCCCCTGGGAGCTGCCACGTATCGTCGTCGTCCACGACCAGGAGTACTTCGCTCTCGGAGCGTTCACGAGTGAGCACCAGCCGGGTTGTCTCGATTGGCTTATTGCTGTGGACGGCGATGACCGACTGTCCTTCAGCGCTGAGCGCCTCGAACACATCGTCGTCATACAAGAAATACCCGGTTGCCGGTGGGCAGTTCGCGGCGGCGTACTTGTTGAAGGCGCCGATGCGTGAGCTGCCGCTGGTGTTGCCGGCGGCGCGGTGCCATGTGTGCATGTTCATCAACACCAGGTCGCCCCGTTCCAAGCCGGGATCGATGTAGTCGTCCTCACTTGGCCTGACCGGGGGAACGACCTCGAGCGGGCGCTCCGATCCCTCAGCGATGCGGTGAAGCTGGTGGGAACCGGGAGCGATGAACAGCTGGCCGGACTCTTCATTGAAATCGCAGAACGGGACGATGGTGAAGGCCCAGTTCATCGATGAGCCCACCGGTCGCCATCGCTTGTAGTCGTTGTGTGAGGGGACACCCGCCCCGCCCGGTGTGCGGTCGTAGATGACGTAGGCGGTCAGCTTCGGGTCGCTGCACCCAAGGACCTCACCGACCGCACCCACAATCTGCGGGTGCTCGGCCAGGAAGGCCAGGTCGGGGTCCTTGAGGCAGTTGTTGGCCAGCGTGTACCGACCGGGTTCGGGGTACGACAGCGTGCTGACATCGTAAAGCGTGCCGTCGAGCGGGGGATTGCGCTCGAGCGCCTGTTCGAGGCGATTGATGTCGCTGCCGGGTATTTGTCCCTTCAGCACCAGGAATCCGTTGCGCTCGTACTCAGCCAGTTGGTCTTTGGTCAGCATGTGTCAATCCCCCGAGGCGGTTGCTGACCATAGTTCCACCCCTTGGCCTGCCTAACGAACTGTCAGGGGAGAAGAACCTGGTCGATCACGTGGATGACGCCGTTGCTGGCTTTGATGTCGGCTGTTGTCACCGTGGCCCCATTGATCTTCACACCGTCAGTTAGGTCGACCGTGATCTCGGCTCCGTTCACGGTTACCGCCGTCATGCCATCGGTCAGATCGCCGCTAAGGACCTCGCCAGCCACGACGTGGTAAGTGAGGATCGATGTCAGCGTTTCGGTGTCAGCCAGAAGCTCCTCGGCGGTGAGGCCAAGATCGGCCAGTGCCGCGGCGAATGCATCATCGGTGGGCGCAAAAACCGTTAGAGGGCCCTCGCCGCTGAGTGTCTCGACAAGTCCGGCGGCCTCGGCTGCGGCGAGCAACGTGGTGAAGCTGCCGGCCTCGGCGGCGACGTCGACGATGGTTCCGACCTCTTCCATGGCTTCGTCGTCTTCTATGGCTTCGTCGTCTTCTATGGCTTCGTCGTCTTCTGTGGCTTCTTCCTCGGTGGCGGCTGTGGTGGCGGTCGTGTCATCAGACGAGGAGTCAGCTTCCGATGCGTCATCGGATGACCCGCCGCATGCAGCGGCGGCAAGCGAGAGGGCGAGAAGGAGCGCGATGAACTTGGTGTTTTTGATCATTTGATTTGCCTCCGTGGGGGCGGGGTTTAGTTGTTGGTACGGGGAATTCGTCGGTACTTCGTCGCCGGCGGCGTCTGAGATGCGCGGTTCGTCGAAACTGTCGACACGACCTACGCTCGCCAGGAGAACTCGAGAAAGGGCATTGCCATGGGGGCATTGGACGGGCGTGTGATCATCGTGACCGGCGGCGGCAGAGGAGTGGGCCGAGCTCACGCTCTGCTCTTCGCGGCTGAGGGCGCCAACGTTGTCGTGAACGACCTCGGGAGTGCTCAGGACGGCACCGGGGTCGATTTGGGCCCGGCTGACGAGGTTGTGGCCGAGATCAAGGCAGCCGGGGGTGAAGCGGTTGCCAACGGCGATTCGGTTGCCGACTGGGAGGGCGCCCAGCGAATCATCAATCAGGCCGTCGAGACCTACGGCGACCTACATGCAGTGGTGAACAACGCTGGCATCTTGCGCGACCGAATGCTGGTCAACATGACCGAGGAAGAATTCGACCTGGTCATCAACGTCCACCAAAAAGGGACGTGGCTGATGATGCGTCACGCCGCCGCGTACTGGCGTGAGCAGGTGAAGGCGGGCAAGGAGATACAAGCGTCGATAGTGAATACGTCATCGACATCAGGGCTGCACTCGAACCCGGGGCAGATCAACTACGGGGCGGCCAAGGGCGCCATCGCCACCATGTCCATCATCGCCGCACAAGAACTGAAGCGCTACGGAGTTCGGGTGAACGCCATTGCGCCATCGGCTCGGACTCGGATGACCTTGGCGACGCCGGGGTTGAGTGATCGAATCAAGGAACCCGAGGATGGCTCGTTCGACGTCTGGGACCCGGCGAACATCTCGCCGTTAGTTGGCTGGTTGTGTGCCGCAGAGTGTCCAGCCACCGCACAGGTCTACTGGATCGGCGGAAATCGAATTGGCCGCTATCAGGAGTGGACCCAGGCCGACGCCGCCAGCACCGACGACATGTGGTCAATCGAGTCAATCGCTGCCACCGCCGGCCAGTGGGAAACCACACACCGCAATACAAGGAGCCGGCGGATTACCGGCAGCGAAAAGCTCAGCTACTAAGTAGCGCCCTGCTCGTCGGCCCTGCCCTGCCCCATAAACCTGCCCTGCCCCATAAACCTGCCCTGCCCGGGCTGCCTAACGATTTGGCCTCATCTGCTGCCTCCGCGATGCTGAGAGTCCGTCGACTGAAGGACTTCCGACATGGCACGCAGCATCGAAACCGGATCCGAGCATCTGACCACCGAGATTGACGACAACGGCGTCGCGGTCATCACCATGAATCGGCCAGAGAGCCGCAACGCCATGACCGGCGACATGATCGCAGGGATCGCACTCTCGTTGGCCGATCTCGAGACGGCAAGCGACGTTCGCTGTGTGGTGCTCACGGGTGCCGGTGGCGCATTCTGTGCTGGCGGCGACGTAAAAGGATTCGCTGCGGGTGATGGCGCTGGCGGCGGAAGCTCATCGTGGGACGCTGGGGTTCACGAGCAACGGCTCAGCCACAAGCAGACCTCGGGCGTGCTCCACAACATGCCAAAGCCCACTCTCGCCGCCATTCCGGGGGCAGCAGCCGGCGCTGGCCTGTCGCTGGCTCTGGCTTGTGACATGCGGGTCGCCGTCGACACGGCGGTGATGACGACGGCGTTCGCCCGTGTCGGTCTGGCCGGCGACTATGGAGGTACGTGGTTCCTCACCCAGCTCGTCGGTCCAGCCAAGGCCAAGGAGCTCTACTTCCTTCCCGAGCGGATGGACATGGCCACGGCCCTTGATCTGGGCATCGTCAACAAGGTGGTCGGGCCTGATGAGTTCGATTCGACATGGCGGGACATGGCCGCTCGGCTGGCCTCTGGTCCGCCCATCGCGTATCGATACATGAAAGAAAACATCAACCGCTCGGTCGACGGCGACCTCAACACGACGCTCGAACTCGAGTCGACGCATCATCGCCATACCGGAACCACTCAGGATCACAAAGAGGCCTCAAAAGCGTTCGTCGAAAAGCGCGAGCCCGTCTTCAAGGGCATCTGAGCCAGATCAAAAGAAGGAAGCACGTGTTCTTCGAGACGATGTTGACCAAGCAGTGGATCGACGAGATGGCCGCGTCGGGTCTGTGGACCGACGAACATCTCTTCGATCGCTTCAGATCGAAGGCGGTCGTCAATGGCAATTCGCCGCTCATCATCGACCGTCAAGGGCAGCTTTCGTGGGCTGACGCTGCTCGCATCGTTGATGATCTCAGCCGCGGCTTCCTCGAGATCGGGGTGGGGCGAGCCGACGTAGTGCAGCTCCAGCTTCCCAACCGACGAGAGTTTGTATTGTGCGTCCTGGCGCTCGAACGCATCGGCGCCGTCGTGAACCCGGTCGCCCCGATCTTTCGATCCAACGAAGTGACGGTCATGTCCGAGCTGGCCCGCCCGGTGGCCGTGGTCACCGTCGAGAGTTTCCGGAACTTCGACTTGGCCGGGATGCACCTCGATCTTCGCGAGCAGTGCCCGTGGGTCAAGCAGGTGATTGTGGTGCCGACCGAACCCGGGACCTCGGCACCGGCCGACACCATGTCATGGGACGACATCATCGCCACTGGCCAGCACTCGTCGCTGTCCGATCAAGCCCTCGACCTCCTGCGTCCAGAGCCGAACGACGTGTGCGAAATCATCTTCACCTCGGGAACCACGGGCCAGCCAAAGGGTGTCATGCACACCCAGAACACCATGAACGCCGCCGCCGACGTGTGGCTCAACCGCATCGCCCCAGACTGCACTGTTTTCCACATGGCCTCAACGCTTGCTCATCAAACCGGCTACCTCTATGGCATTCGTACCGCTATCTCGGCCGGAGGCCGAGTGGTCTACCAAGAGGTTTGGGATGCGGTTGAGTTCGCCGAGCTCATCGAGGTCCACGGAATTGAGGCCTCGATGGGGGCGACACCTTTTCTCGCCGACCTCATGGCCGTCGATGGCCTCGAGCAGCGCGATCTCTCATCGTTCAAGGCCTTCGTTTGTGCAGGGGCAACCATCCCACTCCCGGTCCTCGAGCAAGCTCGGGACACACTGCCGTGCACGGTCATGCCGGGTTGGGGGATGACTGAGATGGGCCTGGCTACGTCTGGTCGACGCGACGATCCGTTTGAGAAGCTGGCTACCGATGGTTTCGGGTTCCCCGATAGCGAAGTTCGGGTAGTCGACGATGACGGTCAACCGGTCAGCGCCGGTGAAGAAGGCGACCTCCAGTATCGGGGGTCGCTCAGCTTTGTCGGTTACGCGCAGGGGCGTGAACTTAGCGAGTCATGTTGGCGCGACGGATGGTTCGACACCGGCGATCGGGCGATCGTCGACAACGACGGCTACATCAAGATCAGTGGCCGAACCAAAGACATTGTCATCCGCGGTGGCGAGAACATTCCGGTGAAAGAGGTCGAGGACGTCCTCATTCGGCACCCGTCGGTGGTCAACTGCGCCATCGTGGGTAAGCCGCACGATCGTCTCGGAGAGGTGAGTTGCGCCGTGATCTTGGCCACTGGGAAAGCGCCAAACCTCGCGGAACTGACCGTCTTCCTCGAGGAGCAGAAGGTCACCCGCCAGTTCTGGCCGGAAGCACTACGTGTAGTCGATGAGTTCCCGATGACCCCCAGCGGAAAGATCCAGAAGTACAAATTGCGTGATCTTGTGACGGAGGATGCATGACCACCCTGGCCCGAGTCGTTGTTCTACCGAAAGATCCTGGCCCCATGCGGGTCGAGGAGGTCGAGCTTCCCGACCCGACCGGTCATCAGGTTCTGATCAAAGAACACGCCAGCGGGATCTGCCACAGCCAGCTTCACACGATTCACGGTCAACGCCGAAGCGACGTGGTCTTGGGCCACGAGGCAACAGGTGAAGTGCTTGCTGTCGGAGATTTGGTTACGAATACCAAACCCGGCGACAAGGTGCTGCTGACGTTCCAACCCCGAGACCTTCGAACCAGCGATCGGATGCCCTGGATGGCCGACGTCGAAACGGCCGATGGTTCAAAGGCGACCTCTTCGAACATTTTCACCTGGGCCACCCACACGATCTGCGATGACCAGTACGTCATTCCTGTTCCCGCTGACACGGCCATGGACGTCACGGCGCCGGTCGGGTGCGCAGTCCTAACCGGTGCCGGTGCCGTTCTTCGGGCCGCAGCCGTGCAGCCGGGGCAGAGCGTTGCCGTGTGGGGAGTTGGCGGCGTTGGCCTCAATGCCGTCGCCGCCGCTCGTATGTCGGGTGCCCATCCGATCATCGCCGTCGACCTCGATGAGGCAAAGCTCGATCTTGCTTCGCGATTCGGGGCGACGCACACGATCAACGCGGCCGAGACCGACCCGGTGAAGGCCATTAGGGAGCTCACACCCGGCCCAGAAGGGGCGTTCGGCTTCCGCGGCCTGCCGATCGCCGGTGTCGACTTCGCCTTCGACGTGGTGGCAAAGCCGCAGTCGTTCAAACAGGCCTTCGCTGCCACTCGCAACAGCC
>JBLINY010000102.1:0-16202 GCA_047638695.1 Acidimicrobiales bacterium
CGGCTCGCAGGAAAACAACCGAGACCCAGTACCGGTCACGGATGTAGCGACCGCTCGGGCTGGCGCCCCTGTCTCGCTGAACGTTCTGCTCAACGACACAGATCCTGATGGCGACACACTTGCGCTCCTCGACATCGAAGGCGACAGCGGCACCCTCATCTTCGATCCATCGGGCCAAATCACCTTCACTCCGGACACAACCGGCACCGATGCCCAAATCGAACTGACCTACGTCATCAGTGATGACTATGGCGCGACGGCCGAGGGCCGTGTGCTGGTGAACGTGCGTCTGGAAGGGGCCAACAGCCCTCCCGATGCCCGCAACGACTCAGCTGTGACCAGCGTTGGCAGTCCGGCAACGCTGCAAGCACTCGACAACGACACCGACCCCGACGACGACGCCCTCATCGTGGCTCGGCAACCAACCCTGGTCCGGGCCCCTGGCAATCAGGTGGCGGAAGCGACCAACAGCTCCGGCCCCGCCGATCTCACGGCCGATGGCCAGTTCTTCTTCATCCCCGAGCAGGCTGGCACGTATGTCTTCGAGTACCTGATCTCCGACGGGCAAAACACAGACCTGGCGCAGATTCGGGTGGACGTTAGCGAGGCGACGGAAAACCAGCCGCCAACTGCTGTGCGCGACGACGTCACCATCCCCATTGGCGGGTCGCGACTGGTCTATGCCCTCGACAACGATGGGGACCCCAACGGTGATGTCGTCGGGATCGTCGAGTGGTCGGGCGCTCGGGGGCTGACCGTAGAAGAGGTTCCCGGGATCGGCTTCCGGGTAAGCGTCCAACCTGACGCTCCCAGCCGGGCCGTCTTCCGCTATGCCATCTCCGATGGCGAGGCCGATCCGGTCGCGACCATCGTGGTGATCTCCGTTGTCGACGTCGAACCCGTCAACCAACCTCCGGTCGTCCGTCCCGATGCCATCGAGTTGCGGGCCGGGCGCTCGACGCCGATTCCGGTGTTGCTGAACGACTACGACCCCGAGGGCGGCGCACTCGAGATCATCCGAGTCGCCGACGTACTCGGCGTCAACGCCCAGTTCGAGATCGGGCCACTCCGTCAGACGGTCGTATTGACGCTGGACGAGACGGTTACCGAGAACTTCAGCTTTGGCTACGACGTCGCCGATCCCCAGGGCGCGAGCTCGGCCGGCACCGTCGATGTGCGAGTGATTCGACCGGGCGAGCCGAATCGTCCCCCCGTCGCCCGACCGGACACGGGCCGTTCGACCGAAGGTGTCGCCATCGACCTCGCCGTGCTCGTAAATGACAGCGATCCCGACGGTGACGGCCTTCAGATCGAGTCGATCGCCGGCCAGCCGGCCAACGGCAGCGCCGAAATAACCGAAGCCGGAACCATCATTTACACCCCGTCACCCGGCTTCACCGGGACCGACCGCTTCACCTATGTACTGCTCGATACCGAGGGAGAACGAACGGTCGGCTCGGTCCAGATCGGCGTTACCCCTGAGGCGGTCGAGAATCGCCCGCCCTCAGCCAATAACGATCTCTTCACCGTCTACGCGGGAGACGAAGACGTGGTGCTCGACGTCGTCGCCAACGACTTCGATCCCGACAACGATCGACTCACCGTAATCGGCACCACCGAGCCCTCAATCGGGACGGTCGTCGTCCGCAACGGGTCGATCCACTTCACACCGCCGGCACCGACGGAGAAGGACGAAGAGGTCGACGCGCCGGTACGCGAGGTGTCGTTCACATACGAGTTGTCCGACGGACACGGAAATTCCGACGACGCCCTCGTGACCATACGTATCGAGCCAAAGCCCGAGCCTCAGGCTCCGGTCGCGGTGGCAGACAAGACGGCTCCCACCCGCGGCAACCGTCAGCTCACGGTCGACGTCACTGCCAACGACATCGATCCCGATGGCGACATCGCCGACCTTCTTGTTTCCTCCGATGACCCTGCCGTTCAGATCGTCAACAACCAGATGACGATCTCGGTCGGACAAGCGTCATCGCAGCACCGCTACACGATCACCGATCCCGATGGTCTGACAGCGAGTGCCATCGTGACCGTCTTCGTCGTCGACAACGAGGCACCGACGTTGGCCCCACTAGTGGTGGAAACCCAGTTCGAAACGCCGATCTCGCTCACACTCTCTGGCCAGGCCGACGATCCCGACGACGACACGTTGTTCTTCGTCTGCTGCGACAACGCTCAGGGCGGAGTCGGCGAGATTCTGGCTTCGGGAGCGGGGACGCTGAATGTTCGATTCGTTCCGAGCCCCGGCTTCGATGGTCAGGCCAGCTTCTCCTACAGCGTCGATGATCAAGCCGGCCACCTCGTCGCTGGCTCGGCAACCATCAACGTGCTGCCGCCCGACAACCGACCGCCGACAGCTATCGACGGTTCGATCGATGTCGAGGCTGGCACAACCGTGCCATTCGACGTGCTGTCGCTTGCCGATGACCCCGACGTTGGCGACACGCTTTCGGTCACCCTCGATGCCAACCCGGCAGCCGTCACGGCCAGTCTTTCCGGTTCGGTCGTCACGCTCACGGCTGCCATCGATACAGCCGGGGGTTCTGACGCCCTTCGTTTCAGCGTCACCGACAGCTTCGGAGAGACGGCGTCTGGCACGCTAACGGTGCAGGTGGTTCCCGTCTCGGCTGGCCCGCCACAGAGTGTCGCTGACAGCGGTTCGACGAACCAGGGCCAAGCAATCGAGCTACCTGTCTTGCTCAACGACGTCGACCCACTGGGCCAAGGGCTCGGCATCTTCCAGATCGGGTCGACCGCCGACGGGGCAACGGCGCAGGGCTCGACAGCCGGCTCGATCGTGTTCACCCCCGACACGGACTTCTTCGGCACTACAACCTTCACGTACACCGTGCGAGACGCTACCGGGAGCGCCGAACGCGAATCGGTCGGTCAGGTCAGCATCGATGTCATCGGCCGACCGGCCCAGCCCGCCCCTCCCGGTGCCTCGGCCGACAATGCAGTCGCCACCATTATCTGGAGCACACCGGTCGACAACGGAGCACCGGTCGACTCGTACCGAGTCGAGTACACCACAACATCTGGAGACACTGGCTCGGTGGATCTAGGAACGCAGAACAGCCACACATGGACCGGCCTCACCAACGGTGAGGAATATCAGTTCCGTCTGCAGGCTCACAACGTGGCCGGCTGGGGCGACCTCAGCGATTGGTCGGCGCTTGTTCGGCCAGACACCCGTCCCGATTCACCCGACGCACCGACCGTTGCCTTCGCCGATGGCGAGCTTGCCGTCGATTGGATCGCACCGTCGAACGATGGCAGCGGCATCACCGGCTACAAACTCGAGATCGGCGGCGGCACCAACCAGGTCACGAGCCTCGGTGCTGTCACCAGCCACACCTGGCGCAGCCTCGCGAATGGCACCGAATACCAGTTCCGCATCGCTGCAGTGAACGCGGCCGGAGACAGCGACTGGTCGGCGTGGTCGGCCAGCGAACACCCGCTCGGAGCTCCCCTGGCCCCCAACCCGGCACTCGCCACCCGCGGCAACCAATTCCTCGACATCGACTGGACGGCTCCCGACAACAACGGCGACGCCATCACCGGCTACGACATCGAACTGCGCAGCACCGGTCAGGTAGTGGCCGTGGCCGGAGCCGGCACCACCAGCTACCGCTGGGCCGACCTCACCAACGGCATCGCCCAAGAGTTCAGAGTGCGGGCATCAAACCGCGACCCCATGCCTGGGTTATGGAGCAGTTGGTCGGCGCCCATCGTGCCCTGCACGGTGCCCGATACCGCCAATGCACCCACCGCGGCACGAGGCGATCTGACGGCAACGGTGAGCTGGTCCGAGCCCTACGATCAGGGCTGCGCCATCCTGAGCTACAACGTGCGGGCCAACGGCACCGCGGTTCAGACGGTCGGCGCCGGCTCAACCAGCCACGTCTTCACTGGCCTCACAAACGGCACCGGCTACACCTTCGAAATCCAAACCGTGAACGAGGTAGGAACCGGTACCTGGAGCTCGCTCTCGGCCGCCGTCACCCCAGCCGGACCGCCAACCGCGCCCACGATCACCAGTGCTTCGCCTTCCGCCGCCGATGCAATTTCGGTGACCTGGGGCGGAGCGACGGCGAATGGCAGCCCCATCACGAGCTACGAGTTGTCGATCAACGGAGGCAACGCGGGCAGCGTCGGCGTTGTGACCAGTCACACGGCGTCCGGCCTTTTGGCCAACACCAGTTACGGCTTCCGCGTTCGAGCCTGTAACACCGTTTCATGCGGCGCTTGGAGCGGCACCGTCAACGCCACAACCTGGGGACCGCCGACCGTGCCGCTGGCCGTCAGTGCCAACGCAGGCGACAGCACGTGGTGGCTCACGTGGTCGGCCCCTGCCTCCAACGGTGGTTCACCCTTGACCGGTTACGAATTCAACTTCGGTGGCCCGTCGACAACGTTGAGCGCCACCGCGTCGCAGTACTCCACCACCGCACCCAACGGCCAAGCTCTCACTGGCTATGTGCGAGCATGCAATGCCGTTGGCTGTTCTGATTGGGTCTCGGGCACGGCAACTCCGAGCGAGCCGCCGCCGCAAACCTGGATCTCGATCGGGACGCAGTTCACCGGCCGCAACTGCGAAACGGTATGCAACTGGATCAACGTGAGCGGCAGCGGATTCTGGGAGAACTCGCTAGTCACCATGGTCTGCACGTCCAGCTACAACGGCTCGTACAGCACATCGACGACCACGGCCGACGCCAACGGCAGCTTCTCCGACACGCCCTGTTTCTTTGGCTACCCGGGTCACACCGTCTCGGTGGTAGCCAACGGCGTCCGTTCCAACACGATCACCTGGCCCTAAGGAGCCATCGCCATCATGAAACCAGTTCCGAACCCCGACAATCCAGGCGCCTCACCGCAAGCATCGGCTTCGGTCGCCACTGCCCCTGCGGTCACGCAGGCTGATGTCGACGGCTTCGCCGACAAATTCAACGACCTCTTGGTGAACATCGAGACCGTGGTCAAGGGCAAGCAAGATCAGGTCGCGATGGCCCTTGTGTGTCTGTTCGCCGAGAGTCACCTGTTGCTGCAGGACGTGCCTGGGACCGGCAAGACCGTGCTCGCCAAGTCGATCGCCAACTCGATCGAAGGAACATGGAGCCGTATTCAGTTCACCCCCGACCTGCTGCCTTCTGACGTCACTGGCGGCCTCGTCTACAACCAGAACGACGGCACATTCGACCTCCACCGGGGGCCGGTCTTCTCGAACGTCGTTCTAGCCGACGAAATCAACCGGGCCTCGCCTAAGACCCAGGCCGCGCTGCTCGAGGTAATGGAGGAACGCCAGGTCACCATTGGGAACGACACCAATGCTGTACCCCGTCCCTTTGTGGTGATAGCCACCCAGAACCCGATCGAACAGGCCGGCACCTATCGATTGCCAGAGGCCCAACTCGACCGCTTCGGAATGCGAGCGTCACTCGGCTATCCCAGCGAGGACGCCGAAGTCGCCGTGCTCGCTTCGGCGTCGCGCACACATGACTTGACGCCGGTTCTGACGACCAAGGACGTGGAGGCCATGATCCTGCTCGCGGCCGGCGTCTACGCCGATGAGCAGATCCAGCGCTACATCGTGCGGCTGGCAACGGCGACTCGCGAGCTGCCCGAGGCTCGACTCGGGGTCTCAACCCGTGGTGCCTTGGCTTTGCTGCGGTGTGGTCGTTCGTTGGCGGCATCTCAGGGTCGTGACTACGTGAAAGCCGACGACATCAAGACCGTCGCACCTTTTGTGATGGCCCATCGTCTGCTCCTCACACCAGAGGCCGAACTCAAGTCGATCAAGACCGACGAGCTGGTGCTACGGATCGTCGACTCGGTAGAAGCTCCGATCGCAGCCCAGGCCGTCTAGTCCTTTCATGAGCGCTCCGACCATCCACTCTCACCCGTTTACCCGGGCCGGCCTCACAGTGGCCGGACTGGGAACTGCCGCGTACGTGGCCGGGTGGCAGTTCGGGTGGCTCGAGCTCATGGTGTTGGCTGCTGCCAGCCTCGTGGCCCTCGCGCTGGCGGTGCCGTTCGTGATCGGTCGCCAACGATTGCTGGTCGAACGGTCGCTACGACCCGAACGGGTGACCGTTGGCGAGCCGGCCATGGCAGTGCTCACGGTGACCAATCCGGCAAAGGCACCTATCGGGAACCGGGCGATCGAAGATCATGTCAACGGCGAGCCGGTGGCCATCAACATTTCAGGCCTCGCCCCCGACGAAACGATCGAAGTTTTCCATCCGCTGCCAACCGAACGACGCGGCGTCTTCGAGATCGGCCCGGCGGTAATTGCCAAAGCTGACCCGCTTGGTCTGATGCGACGAGAGGTCCGCCAAGCCGGGGTTGACCAGTTGTGGGTGCACCCCCGAGTCACGGCGCTGAACGTGGTGCCCGTCGGATTCGCCAAAGACCTCGAAGGTCCGACGTCAGATGCTTCGCCAGCTGGCGACGTCTCGTTCCACACATTGCGCGAGTACGAGATCGGCGACGATCACCGCCATGTTCACTGGCTCTCGACCGCCCGTACCGGCACCTTGATGGTGCGGCATTACGTCGACAACCGGTTGCCCCATCTCACTGTTGTGCTCGACAACAACGCTGCCATCTACGAGCAGGAAAACTTCGAGACTGCAGTGGAGGTCGCAGCATCGCTGACGGTGACCACCATGCTGCACCAGCAACCCGTGGCGTTGAGAGTCGGCGATCAAGCCATTCTGGGCAGCACCCAGCCGGCATCAACTGAGCGGGTACTGGACGCGCTCACCACGGTCGATGCCAACGAGACCAACCAACCGGGCGAGATGTTGGCAACCGCTTGTCGGGTCGAGCCAGACACATCGGCGCTCGTTCTGGTTACCGGTCCCCGATCTGGCAGCGACCTTCTTGCTCTGACCCAACGAGTCAGCCGTCAAGCTCACTGCTTCATCGTGCGGGTTTGGCCCGACGGCGACGCCATCGAACCCGCCGTTGTTCCCGGAGCCACCGTGTTCGACGCCGCGTCCCTGGACCAGTTCCGGGTGGCGTGGAATCGAGTGATGGCATGACCGAGCGCCAGCAGCGCACGTTGCCCCTCCAGTTCGTTGTTCCTCTCGTCATCGTCGTCACCCTGGCCGTGGTTGCTGTTGCCGGGTTTCACGGGGCCTTCCTCGGGTGGGGCTTCCTGACCTCAGGTGCCGTCGGTGCTGTCGGAGCGGGCACCGTGGTCGCTGCGGCCCGCTGGTTCCGCCTCTACGTCGGTGAGTCCGTCGCCATCTCTGTCGTGGCCTTTGTCTTGCTCGGTGCCCCGGCGATCGCCGGTCTGCCAACGCCGTCGGCGTACCGGTCGTTGTTTTCCGGGTTAGTGCACGGCTGGTCCGATCTTCTGTCAAGCGCACCGCCCGCCGATATCACCAGCCAACTGCGGGTGCTGCCCTTCTGCATCGCCTGGGGATCAGTGCTTCTCGGTGGCGAGCTGATTCGGAGAACACGCCAACCTGCGATGCCGATCTTCGGACCCGTTGTTGGTCTCGTCGTCACGCTGCTCCTCAGTGTCGAGAACCGCCAGATTGCAACAGTCCAGGGCGTCGCCATGGCGGTCGGCACCATCATGTTCGGCATCACCCATCACTGGCTTCGGGTTGGCACTCGACCAACGATGGAGACGACATCGACCCGGACTCGTCCGATCGAGATGGCGTGGTCGGCGGGTCTGCTCGTTGTCGTAGCGGTGGCTGCGCCGTTCGTCGGGCCTCGCCTTCCGCTGGCCACCAACAACGAACGATTCGACCTTCGCGATTACCAGGAGCGGCCGTGGGACCCCCTGACCGAACCCAGCCCGCTGGTCACCCTGAAAGCATCGCTGAAGGAAGGCCGCAGCGACGATGTCGTGTTCACCGTCTCCGCCGACGAACCACTCACACGATTCAGCCTCGCCATTCTTGGCGACTACGACGGGGTCGTCTGGTCGGTGGCCGATCAGCAAGCCAACGGCCCAGCCCAGTTCCAGCCCGTCGACTCCGTACTGCCACGTCCACCTGCTGACTTAGCACAGTCACCGGCCGTTCCCTATGAGATCACCATTGGAGATCTCGGAAGCGTCTGGGTTCCCGTCGCCGGCTGGCCGCAGTCGATTGGCCACCCGGATTCGATCGACTTCCGACTGAACCTCGCAACCGGCACCCTGGCCGCTCCTGATGGCCTCAGTGATGGCCAGACCTTCGCCATGACCGCAGTCGTGCGGCCCGAGCTCACAGACTCCGAATTGATCGAGTCGACCGCTGTTTCGAACGATGACGATGCTGAGTTGGCGCTCATTCCTCCGAAAGTTCGCAACCTGGCCGGGGACATCTTCGAAGGCGTCGAGAGCGGAACCCCGAGAGCTGTCGCATTGGCCAACACCTTCGTGCTCCAGGGTTTCTACGACCACGGCGATACCTCGCGTCCAGGCCACTCGCTGGCGCGCGTCGACGAGTTCTTGGCCAATCCTGACCGGCTCGTCGGGTATGCAGAGCAGTACGCCGCAAGCGCTGGTGTGTTAGCTCGCATCGGCGATGTTCCTTCTCGTGTTGTCGTGGGTTACCTGATTCCAGCTGGGCGCTATACCGATGGCGCCGCCGTGGTGAAGGCCGACGACATCACGGCATGGATCGAGGTGCAGACTGCCGAGCACGGTTGGGTCCCGCTCGCCGTCACTCCTGACCGCACTCGCGAACCTCAGGATGAGCAACTGGGCGTCACCGTCAAGGACGTAGTGATTCCCAACCCACCTCCTCCCCCGCCGCCCGCTCCTGAGCTGGAGCCGTCGGCCCAAACAGCAGACGAAGAGGACGAAGAAGAAGAGGCCGATGCCGAGGAATCAAACGACCGAAGGGCCCTGCCAAGGGGGGTCGCCGTGGCTGGCACAGCGCTTGGATTGCCAATTCTGTTGCTCGCTCTCCTGGGAGGTCTCGTAGTCGGAGCCAAGAGGCATCGAGCCAAACGCCGCCGTTCCAGCGACGCGCCGGCCGAGCGGGTGGCCGGGGCATGGCACGAGATCATCGACCGTTATCACGAGGCCGGCATCAGAGTCGAGGGGTCATCGACCCCGAGCGAGGCTGTCGCTGCCTTCATGACGAACGAACCAGCCGCGGCCGATGCCGAAGGAGATCTTCGGGGCCTGGCTGAACAGATGGATCGCGCTGCGTTCCATCCCCTTCCTCCCACCACCGAGGCTGCAGCGCATGCATGGGAGTTGTGCGACCGCGCAGCAAGCCGCTTGACCGCTAATCGATCTCGATGGGAGCGCATCTGTATGCGCACCGACCCCAGGCCGCTGTTCCGGCCCGACCGGGCCAACCCCAAAGCGGCCCAATCGAGAGCAGACCGATCGAGAGCCGAACAGTCCAGGGCCGAACAGTCCAGGGCCGAACAGTCCAGAGATACCGAGCTAGAAGAGACAGGAAGCGAAGCATCGTGACCAACCAGAGCGCACGCGATCTCGAAGAGCACACACTGCACGACGTCCACAAGATCATCTCCAACGACGATGTGCTCTACGACGATGTGCTCGACGACGATCTTGCCGAGGACCTGACGATCGATGGTGCCGACCTACTAGCCGAACTGAAGGCGGCGCACGCAGCGGCCGAGCTGAATGATCTCAACGAGGCCGAAGAACTCACGATCGATGGGGCTGACATCGTGCAGCAGATCAAACAGATGGATGCCGGTGCCGCACCCATCCCCGGTCTTCCTGAGCACCCTCAGCCATCAGCGAGCCGCGATGTAGCGGTCCATGAGACCAGTGCTGTGGAAACCAGTGCTGTGGAAACCAGTGCTGACGACACTGGCAATGACCAGGCGGCCGAAACGGCGCCAACGGTCGCTCGATGGCGTCCACCACAGCGAGCGTCCGACGCGATTGTCGACGTCGCCGACGCAACGTCGACAAACGGACGCCTCCATTTAATGGTGATCGCAGCGGTCATCGCTGTTGGTCTCGGCGCCACAGCTCTGGTGCTTACTGGCGGCGATCCAGCGGAGGGCGTTGCAGAGACCGGCGATGCAGCAGATCCAACCAGCGAGCCGGTGGGCGCGCCATGACCGTTCTCGATGATGACGACACCGTGCCGACATTGGATGACGCGCTCGTTGCCGCGCTGCGCGCCGAAGCCAGTGCACCGATCACCACCGTGGTCGACTTCGGCGGAACGACCGCTCAGGGTCTGATACGCCGACACAACGAAGACGCCTGGGGACACATGGACCAGAACCTGTTCGTGGTGGCTGATGGAATGGGCGGCCATGCCGGAGGTGAACTCGCAGCGCGCACCGCAGTGGCCTCACTGTTGTCCACCGCCGCCTCCCGAGGCATCGTCGACTGGCCCGCCGCGGTTAGTCGGCTCAACAACCAGGTACGCACGGCAACCCGTTCCAGAGGATTCGATCGGGCCGGTACCGCGCTCGTCGCCTTGAGTGTTCTCGGAGGCGTCGCCACCATCGTGAACGTCGGCGATGCCCGTGCGTATCGGTTGCGAGGCGACCGCCTGGTTCAGCTCTCGACCGACCACACCGTCCGCAACGAGTTGATCGCGGCCGGCATCGACCTCGCTGAGTACAAGCGCCGGGGCATGGCTTTGAACGGACTGACTCGGCACCTTGGTGGGTCCCAGAGCGAACCCGAAGTCAGCTCTCTCGTGCCGTTCCACGACGACTACTTCCTCCTCGTCACCGATGGGGTATTCCGCCAGATGACCGAGGCATCGATGATCGATGCCATCACCGGTCGAACCTGCCAGCAAGCCTCGCAACGCATCGTCGAACTGGCCGATGAAGCGGGCGGCAAAGACAACGCCACTGCAGTGGTCCTCCGACTTGGATTGGCGAACTGATGACCTACAAACTCACGCTCCAGACCGCACCCGGCACGGGCATTCTCGCCCGGAGCGCACGGGCCGTTCTGTTCGTTCCCACTCCTGGCGACGGGGTCGAGAAGCTTCTGGCCGCCTTTACCGAAGCCGACGAGGGCGAGGTGATGACGGCTGTCGCCGACGCCATCGTCGGCAACGACTTTACTTTCCCGCCCTTCACCTGTGTGACGGTGAACGGACAGATCTCGCTACGGGCCTTCGGCGAGATCGATCTCCAAACCGACCAACGATCGGTACCCAAGTTGTCGGGCCGAGGCTCGTCGACCTGGGTCGATCACGTCGTGCACGGCACACCAGATGCGGTCCACATCGGAGCCGGAGAAGGCGCCATCGACCAGCTCACCGACATCAAGCTCGGCATTGTGCACGCCGGTGCGTTCGTACTGCTTGCCTCGAATTCATCAGGCGGCTCCAAGCCACTTGAGGTACCCGACCCTTCGATGGCCTCGCTCGATCCTCCGGTCGTGCCCGAACCACCGGCGCCGCCCGCCGAGCCACGTCCGGTTCTGCAGACCGCTCAGGAACGTAGTGAGCTCGTTGAGTACGTCCTCGGTGCCTTCCCGGAGGAAGACAACGACATCGACCCATCGGCGATGGACCTCGAAACCTACGAGCCCATGGCTGCCCCCACTGACCTAGAGCAAGAACCAGCTCAGTCTCTACCCCCGGTCGGTCGGCTGGTGTTTGACCAGGGCGAGGTGGTCGAGTTCTCCAGCACGCTGATCCTGGGTCGGAACCCACGACAGCAAGCCGAAGAGACCGGTCATCAGGCAGTGATTGTCGCCGGCGATCGAGTCTCTCGTTCACACCTCACGGTGTGGGTGCGCGAGGACTCAATCCTGGTCGAAGACTGCGGCTCTCGGAACGGCTCGGTTGTCGTCGCATCCAGCGGACAACCGCCGGAAGGTCTTGCCCCGAGTACCGCAACGTTGATCGAGCCCGGCGCAACCGTCTACATCGGTTCTCGCTCATTCGCATTGGAGGCCCCATGACCGATCTCGTGACCCACGCCGCAGCCGCTGACGCGAAAAGCCTGACGGCTCGCTCGGGTGAACCAGCACCTTCCGGTTTGGTTGTCGACTTTTGCGGCGAAGAGACTCGCCTGCTCGACGGCGAAACGCTCACCTTTGGCCGTACGGCCGATCTGTTCATCGACGACAACCCGTACCTTCATCGGCGACTCGGCCTCATCGATTGCCGCCAGGGCATTTGGTGGCTGCGTAATGTCGGTAGCCGGATCCCGCTCACGGTGAAAGACCTCACCAGCCGCTCGAAAATGACGCTGGCCCCGGGCCGCGAGATGGCGCTTACCTTTCCCCAAGCAGCGGTGCAGTTCGGGGCCGGAAAGAGCAACTACGAACTCGATTTGATATTCGAGAGCGGAGAGGTTGAGGACGTCGACCTCGAAGATGACGGCAGCGAGACCATCAGCATGGCCGACCTTCCCCTCACCGCCGATCAACGCAGGCTGATCGTGGTGTTGGCTGAACCCAACCTACGCAGTGGAGATGCCACGATTGAGCTACCAACAAACAAGGCGGCGGCACAGCGGCTTGGGTGGACGATCACCCGTTTCAACCGCAAGCTCGACAACGTATGTGAGCGCCTGGCCAAAGCTGGCGTCAGTGGTCTTCGAGGTCAGGTTGGCGTTATGGCGAGCGACCGCCGAACCCGTCTGGTGGAGCACTCGATCGAATCGGGCCTCGTCACCATCGATGATCTGACGCTGCTCGAGCAGCAGTCTGACGGTGGCGAAGCCGAAACCGGCTAGAGAGCCCCAGAGTCGCGGAGGGCGCCGATCTGCTCCCAGTCGTAGCCCGACTCGAGCAGAACTTCCTCGGTGTGCTGACCGAGCTCTGGCACCTCGATACCCCAACGGGTTGGGGTACCGCTCATCGAGATAGGCGAGCCAACCATCTTGACCTTGCCGTACTGCTCGCTCTCGACCTCGACGATGTAGTTGTTCACCAGTACCTGTGGGTCAGCCGCTACCTGGTCATGAGAACGCACGGGAGCAAAGCGTTGATCGGCGGCCGACAGCCGTTCATTCCAATCGGCATTGGTTCGTTCCTTCATGATGGGAGCGAAGGTCTCGAACAATTCCTTGCGTATTTCTGGGCTCGAGACATAGGTGCCGAACCGTGGGTTGTCGTGCAGCTCGGGATGCTCAACAGCCTCGACCAGTCCGTCCCACAGGTGCTCGGGACATCCGGCGAAAGCCAAGTGCCCGTCGGCGGTTTCGAAGACACCGTAGAGGGCGTGAACCAGTGGATGGCCACCGTTGGCCCGGCCGGCGTTCTCACCCGTGTGGAAGTAGTGGGTGTACTCGCTTGACTGAGCCCAGATCTGGCCTCCGACCAACGAGACATCGACCCGCTGACCCTCGCCGGTCTTCTCCCTGGCGAAGAGGGCAGCCAGGATGCCGGTGGTGAGATTCTGAGAGCCGCAGTGATCGGCGATCAGTGTGCCGACCGGCCCGATGCCGTGCTCGTCGGAGCCGGTGGCCGACATCAGCCCGCCGTATGCCTGCCCAACCATGTCCGCGCCCTCCCGGGTGGCCTCTTCACCGAGCGGGCCGAGGAACGACGCAGCGGCCCAGATCAGACGGGGATTGATGGTGCGGAGATGCTCGTAGCTGAGCCCCCACTCCTCGAGTGTGCCTGGCTTGAAATTCGAGAGCAGCACATCGGCGGACTCACAGAGCTTCTCCATAACCGCCTTGCCCTCAGCGACTCGGAGATCGAGAGTGATGCTGCGCTTCCCTCTGTTGTTGGCGATGAATACCGGAGAAATACCGATCTCGGCGATGCTGCCGATGTGGCGCCCGAGATCGCCGATCTCGGGCAACTCGACCTTGATGACGTCGGCACCAAGGTCGTGCAACATGGCGCCCGCCTGAGGACCCTGGACCAAGGTGGAAACGTCCAACACCACTACGCCATCCAACGCACCTGCCATGAAGAACCCCCTGCTCGGTTTCGGTTTCGAGCTGGAGGGTAGCTGTGGGCGCCGGTTTCGGGCTAGCTCCGAACGATGGGACGAGTGATGGGACGAATGATGCCAGACTTCCCCTCATGTCTGGCAACCAACACTATGAAACCGTGCGAGTCGATGGCGACGGTCCCGTCCGGCATCTGGTGCTGAATCGGCCCGAAGTCCACAACGCGGTGAACGGCCAACTGGTGGCCGACATGCACGCTGCGTGCCTGGCCCTCGACGCCGACCCGTCGGTTCGAGTCGTCCTTGTTCGGGGCGAGGGCAAGAGCCTGTGTTCGGGAGCCGATCTGAAACAGCCCAGGATGACCAGCCAGGAGAACATGTTGGGGTCGAAGCATGGAGCCCGCATGTACGACACGCTGCTGAACCTCAACGCCGTCACCGTCGCGCTGTGTCACGGCTACATGATCGGGGGCGGAGCCGTGCTACCGGCGGCGTGCGACTTCCGCATTGGTAGCCCGACGATCAAACTGACCCTGAACGAAGTGAGTATTGGTTTCAACCTCACGTGGCATTCGAACGCCACCCTGGTGAATCTGGTTGGCCCCCATCGAGCCAAGGAAATGCTGTTGCTCGGTCGAACCTATGACCTAGCCAAGCTCGATGAGTGGGGCTTCTTCACCCACACGGTCGGCAGCGACGATGAGCTGATCGAGGCTGCTGAGGCGCTGGCCCAGGAGGTAGTCAACCAACCACCGGTACCCGTGACGGTGAGCAAGGCATCGATCAACGCTCAGGCCATGCCCATGGGACGAGCGATCCAGCACATGGACCACGTCGCCGTTGGTTACATGGGCAAGAGCGACAACTCGCGACTGGCCCGACAGAGCTACTTCAGCGACGACCCCCGCACCTGGGGCGACGACTGAAGGGAAGAGCCATCAGGTCCGATGGCTGATCGAGTGGATGATCTCGCCGCCGTGGGTGTTGATCGAAAAGTCGTAGTGGAACGTCTCACCCTGGACAACGAAGCTCCCAGACAGGCCTGCCCCTCTCGATTCGGTGATCGGGATACCGGTATCTCGGAGCAAACGGTCGATGGTGATCTCAAGTCGATCCTTCGTCACTTCCGGATCGACGATGCTGTAGCGATGGGTCCACACCGTCGGGGATTCACCCCACGCGCGCCGGCCGATCACCGCCCCACCCGACGTCACGGCGATGCCAGACCTCCCATCCAGCTGCCTCAGCCGCCCTCGCTATCTCCTCGGAAACTTCCCCCACGGTGTGGCCGTCCTTCGGCTCGAAGACTTGCCGGTGCGAAAGACCTCCGGTGTCGTAGCTGAGCGAACGGCCGTAGGTAGTCGAACGCACTTCGACCCTCTCACCGGTTATAAGTTCGATCTCGACCAGCGCCGCGTTGCGCAGCTCGAACTCCGCCAGAGCCGCTGTGTCCCTCGTCGAGAGGACAGCTGGCGGCACCAAGCCCGATGCAACAGAGCAGGGCACAACACCGCATCGCCGCTCGATCAAGTCGCATGCTCGAGCATCGGCATGGGCCAGGCGCAGCTTGACCGGCCAGCCGACTGTCACCTCGCCTGAGTACGGTGCGCATATGGGCACACCGGCCAGACCGACCGCAGAAGAAGTGCGGGTCGAGCTGACGGCGCACGTTAAGGCGTTGGCCGGTGCCGATGCCGAACCTCGGCCCGAACAGCTGGCTGCCGTAACGGCCGTGGTCGCGAACGAGCAGCGCACCCTGTTGGTTGCACGAACCGGGTTCGGCAAATCAGCCGTGTACTTCTCGGCCACCCGGATGCTTCGCGACCGGGGCTGGGGGCCAACCATCGTGGTGTCGCCCTTGCTGGCGCTCATGCGCGATCAGGTTGCTGCCGCCCAAAAGCTGGGGCTGGCCGCGGTGTCCATCAACTCGTCAAACATCGACTCGTGGGCCGAAACTGAAGCCCAGATCGCCGCCAACCAGATCGATCTACTGCTGATTGCTCCCGAGCGACTGGCAAACGCCGGTTTTCGGCGCCGAATCTTCGACACCATGCTCAGCGAGGCCCAGAGCGATCGGCCGTTCGCTCTGGTCTGCGATGAAGCCCACTGCATCAGTGACTGGGGTCATGACTTCCGGCCCGACTACCGGCGGCTACGTCAGCTCTTGGCCGATCTTCCGTCGTGGACGCCCGTGCTGGCCACAACGGCTACCGCCAATCAACGGGTTACTGACGACGTCGCGGCCCAGCTTGGCGACGACACCCTGGTGCTGCGCACCTCGCTCGACCGCGAATCCCTGCACCTTTCGGTGGTCGATCTGCCCGACGACGCACACCGTCTGGCTTGGGTGGC
>JBLINY010000103.1:0-15893 GCA_047638695.1 Acidimicrobiales bacterium
CGAGGGTTGGGTGGCCAATGACGACATCGACTACATGCCAATGCTGAGCTTCCCGCTCCATGGCATGGATGCCCAGCTCGCCCTTGCTGACCTTGTGCTGAACGGCGTGTTCGAACGGCACCCGGTCCTACGGGTCGCATGCGTCGAACTCCTCTCTCGTTGGCTACCCGACCTGTGCTTCAGGCTCGATGCCGCCCATGCCACACACCGGCGTATCAGCGGCCACGCCGTGTCCGACCTGACAATGAAGCCCAGTGAGTATCTTCGGCGAAACGTGCGAGTCAGCGCGTTCGCTTCGGAGAAGCCCGCCGACATCATGAACCAGGTCGGGCCAATGCTGATGTTCGGCGGCGACTTCCCGCACCCAGAGGGCCATGCCTCTCCATACGATGACTACCTGGCCAAAGCCGGCCGACCAATGCCAGACGATGTCTCGGCCAAGTTCTACGGCGCCAACCTGGCCGAGCTGCTCACCGGCCAATAGCTCGCTAACCCGACACTCGGCCTGGGCAGCGTCACCTGGGTTAGTCGACCGTGGAAACGGCCCCTCGCAGGGCCTCGAGGCCTTCGTCTACCTCATCGGCGGTGACGTTGAGCATCGGTGCCATACGCACCACGTTGCCGTACAGGCCGCCCTTCCCAACGAGCAGGTCGTGGGCCTTCGCTGCTTCGAGCACCGCCGTGGCGTGGTTGGGCATTGGATCCAGCGACTCGGGCGCCGCAATCTCGAACGCCTGCATGAGACCCCTACCGCGAACCTCAGCCATCCAAGGGGTCTCAGCGGCAAGAGCATCGAGGCCTGCCCGGAATCGATCGCCCATTACCTTGGCGTTCTTCTGGAGGTCGTGCTCGAGGACATAGTCGATGGTGGCGAGCCCGGCCGCCGATACCAGCGGACTACCGCCGAAGGTCGAGAAGTTGAGGACGTCGATGGTGTCCATGATCTCGGCTCGGGCGACGACGCCAGCAAGGGCGACACCATTACCGACACCTTTGGCAAAGGTCAGCATGTCGGGCACAACATCGTGAGCCTGGTAGCCCCAGAAGTGATCGCCTGTGCGACCCCAGCCGGTCTGAACCTCATCGGAGATGAAGAGAATTTGCCGGTTATCAAGCTCCTTCTTCATGGCGCCAAAGAAGCCATCGGGCGGGGTGGCAAACCCACCGACGCCTTGGATGGGTTCGGCAATCAGGGCGGCGACATCACCAGCCGAGGTCATGGCCAGAAGCTGGCTGAGGTCATCGACGCCAGCTTGGGTGAAACCTTCGTCGTCGAGGCCGCGGTAGGGGCTTCTGAATTGGTACGGACCCTGGATGAATGTGACCTGCAGCCCGGACATGCTGGTTGACGACCACGAACTGTGCGATGTGATGGCCTGGGCGGTGAACGACCGGCCGTGGTAGCTGTTGCGCATCGCCAGGATTTGGTTCGACTTGCGATAACTCGTGGCCAGCAAGATGGCGGTGTCGTTGGCTTCGGTGCCGGACGGCGTCAGAAAGACGCGGGCATCGGGGATTCCAGACAACTCGCCGATCTTCTCGGCCAGGGCAATCATGGGCTCCGACAGGTACAGCGACGAGGTGTGCATGATCTTGCCCGCCTGCCCCTGCACCGCCGCGGTGACGGCCGGATTGTTGTGCCCGATCATGGTGGTCAGTACGCCACCGAAGAAGTCGAGGTAGCGGTGATCGTTCTGATCCCACACGTAGCTTCCCTCGCCGCGGTCGAGCGAGATCGGCTCGGCATAATACGGACTCAGGAACGAGGGCAACGCCCGCTTATAGCGCTCGTGCAACGACGCCGGCGACGAGCTGGCGGTGGTTGTTTCGATCATCAAGTGACACTATCCACTGCAGAGAAAACCATGACCCCGCCAACGCCCAACGACTATCAGAACGGACCTCTCGCCTGACGCGAGACGGGTACTGGTGAGCCGCTTGTTTTCCTTCACGGCCTCGGCGGAACCCGAACGGCATGGGAACCACAACTTCGCGGCCTTGGCGATTGGTTTCGGTGCATTGCTTGGGACATGCCCGGGTATGGCGATGCTGAGGCGATCGAACCCCTTACCTACCCCACTATTGCTCGACGGTTGGTCGATCTGCTCGACATGCTCGGGCTCGAAACGGCGACCCTGATTGGCCTGTCGTTCGGCGGGATGCAAGCCCTGCACACGGCCCTGGAGTTTCCCGACCGCGTCTCTCGGCTCGTCATTGCTGACAGCAGTCCGAAGTTCGGCATCGACGGCACGACGAGTGAGGACTGGACCCGCTCCCGACTGGAGCCGATCGATAGCGGCGGGACGCCCGCCGACTCGGCCGAGCTCATCATCGACGCCATCACGGAAGTACGCCTGGCTGGTGCCGCTCGAGCCGAGATCGTCGAGTCGTTCGGCAGAATCTCCCCACGGGGTTTCCGGGCCGCAGTCGCATGTCTGCCAACGAACGATGTCATCGACCGGCTGGGGGATATTCAGCAACCAACCATGGTGATTGTCGGCGAGCTCGACAAGGAAACACCCATCCACTACTCCCAGCTGCTCGTCGACGGAATTCCGAATAGCCGGCTGCACGTGATTCCCGGCGTCGGCCATCTCACACCGGCTGAAGCGCCTCGAGAGTTCAACCAGCTCGTCGCCGGCTTTCTCTCCAGAAAGGGCAAGACCCCAGAAGCCGAAGGATTCCTCGAATGACGAGCTCGCTCCACACCCCCAGACGACAGGCCATTGTCGACAAGGTGGCCGATCTGGGACCCCGCTTTGCCCAACGGGCCGAGCAGATCGACCGCGAGGCGACCTTCCCGTTCGAGAATTGGGACGACCTCACAGCAGCCGGTCTCCTGGGAATCGTCGTTCCGGAACACGCCGGCGGGCTGGGCGGTGATTTCGTCACCTATGCCCTTGCCTCCGAGGAGCTCGGACGCCACTGCGCCACGACAGGCCTCACGTTCAATATGCACGTCGCTACCACTCTTCTGGTAGGAGAAATCAGCGACATGATCGGCCTAGAGAACGAGGAGATGACGACGCTCGAAACTCGGCGTCGGCTGCTCTGGAAGGGCGTGATCGAGCAGAATCACATGCACAGCCAGCCCTTCTCCGAGGGCACGCAGGCGGGAGCAACAGCGGGCTACGCCACCCGAGCGGCGCCGGTCGATGCTGCGTCCCAGCTATCTCGAGCGGGCTTACCGAGATGCCCGCTGTGGCGCAACCATGCTGCCGTGGAGCGTCGAAGTCTGCCTACTCCGGCTGGGTCGTTACGGACTCTATGACCCGACTGTAGGCGAGTCATGAACACCGACGAAGCGCAATGGCGTTGGGTCAACCGCGACGCCGAGCAATTTCGTGCCTGTGAGCTGAAGCCAGACGAAACAGCGGTGCTGCTCTACGAGGCGTCCAGTAGCCCGATCATCGTCAACTCGGCCCGTATGGCTCTTGAAATGTTGGGGGCTGCCGTTGCCGACGTACGCACGCCGACGCCACCCAATCCCCTACCGATTCGATCAACCGGAGCGTCCCAAGCGCTTGCCGGTCACAGGTCGGCTGTCGCCGCGCTGTCGACCGCCGATTTCGTCGTCGACTGCACGGCCGAGGGGCTGCTGCACGCCCCTGAACTCGGCACGATCCTTGGCGGTGGTGCCCGGATTCTGATGATCTCGGCCGAACATCCAGAGAACGCCGAGCGCTGGCCCCATGACCCGTCCTTCAAGGAGAAGGTCGACCTTGGCGTCGCCCTACTCACTTCGGCAAGGGTCATGACCGTTACTTCCGAAGCCGGAACCAATCTCATCGTCGACCTTGAGGGCGCTTTCAGGGCCGGATCCTATGGTTGGTGCACCGAGCCTGGTTCCATCGCCCATTGGCCCGGCGGGCTCGTGCTTGCGTTCCCGGCCGCCAACAAGGTGAGCGGCACCGTGGTGCTAGGCACCGGCGACATCAATCTCACGTTCAACGAGTACATCCGTGATCCAATAACGCTGACCATCGAGAACGACTACGTCACTACGATCGGAGGTGTTGGACACGATGCAGAACTGATGCGCTCGTACCTCGAAGCATTCGACGAGAAAGACGCCTATGCCGTGAGCCATGTCGGCTGGGGCATGAATACATCGGCTCGTTGGGAAGCGCTGGCCATGTGGGACAAGTCGGCGCTGAACGGCACCGAGCTTCGAGCCTTCGCTGGCAACGTTGTCTACTCGACCGGAGCCAAGGAAGTTGCCAACCGATTCTGCCGCGGCCACTTCGACCTGCCGATGCGCAACTGCACCGTAGAACTCGACGGTGACCTGGTGGTGACCGCCGGACAACTCCGATCGGACCTCCTATGAGCAGCCAATTCACCGACTACGCCCGTATCCGGATGCTGTGGCCCGACCACCTTGGCCTTGCGCGCGGCAAATACGTGCCCGGCCATCTCGCCGATCGCGGTTCGTCATTCTGCGTTACGACATTCGCCACGTCCTACAACCGCGACCTCATTGATGCGCCACACGCTTACCTCAGCGAGGGGCTCAAGGACGTCCACGGACAAATCGACGCCGAGACTCTTGCGACCTTCGTGGGAGGATGATCGTACCGGAGTGGCTGTCGCCCATCTGAGCTTCGACGATGCCCCGTACGAGGCATCGAGCCGAGCCGCCTTGCAACGTTCGGTCTCGGCGTGGAGCGACCTCGGCTACCGAGCAAAGATCGGCATCGAGCTCGAGGGATACCTGCTCGAACAAGCTGGAAATGGGGATTGGGTTCGCTATTCGAACCCGCGGTCGATGGTCTACGGAACCGCTTCTCTCGGCGATCCCTCCGGATTCCTCGATGACGTCATGCTCACAGCGGAGCGGTGCGGGTTCATCATCGAATCGGCCAATGTCGAGTTCGACGAATCTCAGTTCGAATTCACACTGCACTATGACGATGCGGTCCGCGCCGTCGATGACATCTTCATGTTCCGGATCCTTGTGCGCGAACGGGCTATTGCCCTTGGTCTCGACTTCACGTTCCTGGGCCGACCTTTTCCTGAGTAGACCGGCTCCGGACTTCACATCAACTTCAGCTTTCTCGACCAGGACGAACAGCCGGCGCTGGTCGACCCCACGGACGACCACGGGCTCAGCACGCTTGCTCGGCAATGCTTGGCCGGCCTCGTCGAACACCACCAGGCCCTCACAGCCGTCGCGGCACCCACAATCAACGCGTATCGCAGACTCCTCCCCGGGTCGCTCTCTGGCCGTTGGGCTAACTGGGGTGTCGACCACCGCAACGTGACCAATCGAGTTCCCGCCGAGGGCGGAGCGGCGATGCGGATCGAGAATCGTCTCGGAGATGGGGCCATGAACGTGCATCTCGGCACCGCTGCGGTGCTTGAGGCCGCCCGACTCGGCGTCATCGGACAACACCTTCCCCCTGCTGCCTACGAGGGCGACGGTTTCGAGGACGGTGGCGGCTGTGCTCGAAGCGCCGAATCGCTTTCGGTGGCCCTCGACCATCTCGAAGCTGCTCCGACGCTGTGCGAGGCCATCGGTAGTGGCGTCATCTCCAACTTCATTGCCAACAAGCGGCGCGAGGCCCAGAGGTTCGCCGAAACCGGGGCCAGCATCGCCAGCGATGAGCTATCCGAGTTCGAGCGGGCCAACTACCTTCCATATCACTGAGTCCGATGGTCGACCTGTAGCTCAGACGCCCACCTTCTCTTGCTCGTTGCTGGCCGCTATCACCCGTGGGTAAACGAAGGCCAACACAACAAAACACAGCGCCACGGCCACCCCAAAGACTGCGAACACGTTCCGGTATGCGTCGAGTGCGTCGACACGGTCGGCCGGTCCGATAATGGTCACGGCGACCGCGATACCGAGGGCTCCGGCGATGTTGCGCACCGTATTGAACGACGCATTCACCTCGCCGTAGAGGTCGGACCCCACGCGGCTGACGACTCCGCTGTTGAGAGGTGGATGAGTGAGCGACCAGCCCATCCCAAACAATCCAAGGGCTGGCCCAACCCGTAGATACGACCCGCTGTCCGTCAGCAACGCCAGCGACAAGACCATCGAGAGGGTGGCGATCAAGGCTCCAACCCGCACGATGCGCACGTGGCCGAATCGGTCGGCCAAGCTCCCACCGGCAGCGGTCACAACACCACCGATAATGGGGCCGGGCAGCAAGGCTAGGCCGGTCTGCAGTTTGCTGTAACCCCAGATTCGGACCAGGAAGAGCGGCCAGACAAGCCAGGTCGCCAATCCTGCGAAGTTAAGGAGAAAGTTGGCAACGTTGGCCACGGCAACGGGAGGCAGCATGAAAACATCGAGATTGAGCAGCGGCTCGGGGTGGGTCCGGCAGCGGCGGAGCACCATGGGGAACAACACGGCAGAGGCGAGAAACGATCCGATGATGATCGGGCTGGCCCAGCCCTCCTGCGAGCCGAAGCTGGCGCCAAAGACAAGGGTCCCGATGGCCGCGGTGCCCAACACCACACCAAGCAGATCCAGAGCACCGCGGCGCACCTCCGCCTTGGACTCCCGCAGCACCCCGAACGTGCCGGCGTAGGCAACGAGGGCAATTGGCGTACTGAGCAGGAACAGAATCCGCCAGTTGGCAACTGCCAGGATCAGCGCCGAAAGCCCGGGTGCGAGTGTTGATGCCAGTGGGCCGGTCGCACTCCAAAAGGCAACGGCGCTGATGTGACGTTCCTTCGGAAACTCCGGCAAGACGACGGCCAACGAGCTGGGCAGGATCATCGCTCCCCCGGCAGCCGTGACCAGCCGGGCGAGAATCAGCACATAGACATTGGGGGCAGCCGCCGAAAGAGCCGAACCAACGGCGAAGGTGAGCAACCCAACCCGGAACACCCGTCGCCGTCCCACCCGATCAGCGAGACGGCCCGAGACCAGAAGCAGACTGGCCATTCCAATGAAGAAGATCGACGCGACCCACGAAAGAGCGCCCGGGCTGGCCCCCTCAAAGTCGTCAGAGATGTCCGCGAACGCCAGGTTGGTGGCCGTTGTATTGAACGACATCAGCGAGAAGCCGAGGCTGCCGACGATCAAGGCTCGCCAGGCACGCGTTGACACGACCGGCTGCTGTGTCTTCTGGGTCTGCTGCTTCTTCTGGACGGAGACCGATCTCACGTGCTGGAGACTGACACAACACCCACAAGAAGACCCGGACGGTAATTTCGGACGATTCCTAAGCAGTCAGGCGACCGGGTGATCAGAGAATCTGGAACTCGATCCGACGGTTGATCTGCTGCTGCTCGGCGGTGTCGTCGGGGTCTTCTTGCAGACGTGTCTCGCCGAAGCCTCTCGGAGTGAGCTCATTGGCCACGTCGCGCTCGACGAGTGCCGCTACCACCGCAGCTGAACGACGCTCAGAGAGACTCTGGTTCGAGGCGTCGTCACCACGGCTATCGGTATGACCTCCTACTTCGAAGGTGAGATCGGGGTTGGCAATCATCAGGGCCGCGGCCTCGTCAAGCACCGGAAGGGACTCGGCCAGAATCACATCGGTGCCCGACTGGAAGAGGATCTGGTCGAGGCCGTTGAGCGCCGCTTCGACATCGTTGCTCTCAGCCAACGTCAGGTCGTCAACGAGCTCTACATCGCTGCCGGCCGCGTCGCGCCTTCTTCGACCACGAGCTCATCGGTGATCTGCTCATCGCTGTACACCGAAGCAGCTGCATCGCGCAGGGTCTGCGCTGTTTCCTCGCTCGGGACGATTCCGCTGAGCACCACGCCACCCTGGCTGGCCGCCACAAGCGCATCGGCCCCAGCGACAACCGGTGCTGGCACCTCAGTGGTGGTGGGAGCCTCGTTGGTCGTGGGGGGCCTCCGTGGTAGTTGTCTCCTCAGCCGCTTGGTCTTCGTTCTGCGCTTCTTCTTCTTCGTCGTTATCAGCCGACACTGCGGTTGTGGCCCGGGCCGTCGAAGTGGTTGGTGTCAACTTGAAGAAACCACCTAGGGCGAGCATCGAGACGATCGCGGGTTCGCTCGAACCGCCGTCGATTGTCGCAGCAAGAGGCCCCGGTTTCCTACCTCTGACCGAAGAGGTCCGCTTCTACCCTTAGCGACCGCAGCACGATCACACAATGAGGATCACACAATGAGGATCAAACCATGACAACGCCGCTGCTCGACATCTCGTCCATGGCGATCCTCGTTGTTTCCGGACTCACCCCTGCACACATCGACGTGAGCAGACGGACTTCGTACCCCAGTTTCATGGCGTCCAGGGCAGTTGCTTTATCGCAATAGTCGGTCGCCAGGCCCACAATGTCGACGGCGGCGATCCTGCGGGATCGAAGCAGTTCGTGAAGCGACGCCCCATGTTCGTCAGTCCCCTCGAACCCGCTGTATGCAGGTTCATATGCACCTTTGGAGATGCAAACAGCAAGAGCTGTCACGTCGCATGCCTTGTTCAGGTTGGGATGGAACGAAGCGCCGGCGGTATTTGCAACGCAATGGGGAGGCCAGGTATCGACGAAGTCCGGTTCCGAGGAGAAGTGCGAACCGGGATCAATGTGCCAATCTCTGGTGACCACGATCACGTCGTAGCTGGATCCGTTGGTGGCGATGTAGCTCGAGATACTCGACGCCACGCGCTCGCCGCCATCTACGCTCATCGAACCCCCTTCGCAGAAGTCGTTCTGAACGTCAACGACCAGAAGTGCCGACCTTTTCATCATGTGATTCCTCGCTTCTCACCGGTCAGGGCAACCGTAGACGGTCCCGCTGCCGGCCAACGGCTACAAAGGGGGCCGATCGGAGGTGATGGACCTGTTCCCATGGGCTAGCTCCGAATGGGTTAGCTTCGCTTCCTTATGGGTCCATTAACAGGTTTGAAGATCGTCGAGCTGTTCTGCATCGGTCCGGGACCGTTCGCCGGAATGCTGCTGTCCGATATGGGGGCCGACGTGTTGCTGGTCGATCGGCCAGTCGAGCCCGACTGGGGCTACCCCGACTACCCGCAGCGGTTCCTCTATCGGAACCGCCGCTCGGTACAGATCGATCTGCAGACTCCCGAAGGCGTCGAAGCGGTGCTCGAAATGGTCGAGAAAGCCGATGGCCTGATCGAGGGTTTCCGACCCGGGGTTGCCGAGCGACTCGGCCTCGGCCCAGACGATTGCCTCGCCCGCAACCCCCAGCTCGTGTACGGACGGATGAGCGGCTACGGCCAGACCGGACCGCTCGCTAAGCGGGCAGGCTTTGACCTGAACTTTCTCTCGCTCACCGGTGCGCTCTGGGCCATCGGTGAGGCCGATCGTCCGCCTGTTCCACCGCTGATCCTGGCCGGCGATTTCGGCGGGGGCGGGGCATTTCTCGCCCTCGGCATGGTGTCCGCGCTGTGGGAAGCATCCACGTCCGGTGAGGGGCAGGTCGTCGATGCAGCGATCGTCGACGGGGCGCTCAACTTGATGGCGTACACCTACGGCAACCTCGAGGGCGGTACGTGGACCCCAGAACGCCAGTCGAACCTTATCGACGGCGGCGACTGGCGTTACTGCGTCTATACGTGTTCTGACGGCCGGTTCGTTTCGCTGGCCATCATCCACCCGAAGTTCTTGGAGAGCTTCCTCACAAAGGCCGACATCGAGCTTCCGACCGAACTGGGCGATCCCACCGATGTAGCGAACTGGCCTGCCTATCGAGCCTGGATGGGTGAGGTCATCGGTGCCCGAACGCGCGACGAATGGGTGGTGCTCTTCGATGGCGATGACGACTGTGTGCAGCCGGTGCTCGATCTGATCGAGGCACCACATCACCCCCATTTGTTGGCCCGGGACTCCTTCACGCAGATCGAAGGCACAACCCAGCCTTCCCCGGCTCCCCGTTTCAGCCGCACACCGTCGGAGATCGTGCGAGTGAGTCCCAGCCCGGGTGAGGGTGGCGCTCAGGCACTGCGGGAGTGGGGATTCTCCGACGATGACATCAACCGGATCGCACCCGCGGTCGAGGAGGCATAGCGATGCGAGCATGGCGAGTCAATGAGCTGGGACATCCGAGTGTGGCGCTGCGCTTGGAGGACATACCGAGCCCGGAACCGCCGACCGGGCAGGTACGCATTCGAGTAGAGGCGACCAATGTGAACTTCGCCGACATTCTGGTTTGTCAGGGCATTTATCAAGATCGGCCCGGCGTTCCCCTGACCCCTGGGACCGAAGCCTGCGGAATGATCCAGGCGGTCGGGGCCGGTGTCGACCTTGCCGTCGGCACCCGCGTGGCCGGCATGACCAACATGAAACATGGCGGCTATGCCGAGGAGGCGCTGATCAAGGCCGAATCGGTACTGGTCATGCCTGACGACGTAGAGGCGAGCGATGCCACAGTCCTGTACTCGACCTTTCAGACGGCCCACGTCGGCCTCTTCCACCGCGGGCAACTCGAGACAGGTCAGTGGGTGTTGATTCTCGGGGCCTCCAGCGGCGTGGGGGCAGCGGCAGTGCAGCTCGCCGCCGAACGAGGCGCTCGCGTCATCGCCACGGCTGGCGGAGCAGACAAACAGGCTCACTGCCAGTCGCTCGGGGCCGAGATTACGGTCGACTCCACCGGGGATGGGGCTACCGACGCGCTGTATGCCGCGGTCATGGACGCAACCAACGGCGCCGGTGTAGCGGTGGCGTTCGACCCTGTTGGAGGCCCTCTGGGCGACGTAACCCGGCGGCTCATGGCCTTTGAGGGTCGGCTCGTGGTGATTGGCTTCGCGTCAGGAGTTATCCCCAGCTACGCGGCCAACCATGTGCTGGTCAAGAACTACACGGTGCTCGGTATGGCGTGGGCCGAGTATACGAAAAGGCGACGGCCCGTCATCGAAGCCGCCCATGCCGACATCATTCGCTTGCATCGCGAGGGGCGCATTCGAACCGATGTCATCACCATGCCGCTCGACGAACTGCCGGCGGCCCTCGCCGCGCTCGAAGCACGTACGGTCGTCGGCAGGCTGGTAATGATCCCCTGAAGTCGGAACGAGGCGAAGGCATCTCTGCGCCCCGCCCCGTTCCGTCGACAAGCTGGCAATGAATCAGCCGATAAGGCCGTTCGAGGTGAGGTAATCGACTGCGACGTCGGCCGCATCCTCGCCATCGATCGATACGCGTCGGTTCAGTTCCGACATCGTGTCTTCGTCGAGCGGCGCCAAGATGGCGGCGACAAGGTCATCCCATGCGGCCGGGGCCTGCTGATACACCGCATCAGGCATGGTCAGGGAAACGTTGTACAGAATGAAGACGCCCGGGTCCGCCACAAGGTTGAGGCTGAGGCCAGGAATACGACCGTCGGTGGTGAAGACCTCGCCGAAATCGCAATTTCCTGAAGCAACTTCGTCGTAGATGATTCCTGTCTCAAGGATCTCAATCTGGCTCTCGGGCACCTCATATCCTGTTGCATCTTCGAAGAGCACCAGGCCATCGGGCCGGTTCGGGAACTCTGTCTCGAGACACAGTGAGGCGTCGGGATTCGCTTCAAGGTAGGCGGCCATTGACTCCAGCGTGAAGGCTGACCCGCCGTCGAGCAGATCAGGACCGGTGGCGAAACCATAGGTGTCGTTGAACGGCGAGCGTCCTAGCCAGCGCACGTCGTTCTCGGTGAGGTCGAGGTCGCGCACGTCGGACGTCAGCTGCTCCGCATCAAAGGAAGGGTCCTCTTGAGCAAGATGCACGGCCCAGCCGGTGCCGTTGTACTCCCAGTAGGTGTCGATCTCACCAGCGAGTAGCGCATCGCGGTTAACCGAGGTTCCGCCAAGATTGGTCTGATTGTCGACAACCGCGCCGCGGTCCTCGAGGGCTGCCACGAGAATCTCGCCGAGCACGATCTGTTCGGTGAAATCCTTGGAACTCACTGAGACTTCGAGGCCGTCGAAGCCAGCGTCTGTTGCAGCGTCATCTGTTCCGGCGTCATCGGATCCGGCGTCATCGGATCCAGCATCATCCGAAGAGGCGTCATCGCTATCGCTGCTTCCGCAGGCGGCGGCGGCAAGACCGAACGCCAAGACCACAGCAAGCAGTCGGAACCATTGTCGATTGGGTTTCTTGGGTTTCATGAGTTTCCTTAGGGTTGAATTGCTTTGTTGGGAGCTTTTTGTGCAACTGATGGCGCGTTGAATTCGAGGTTGGAAACGTGCTGTTCAGAGCCCTCTAGGGCGAAGAACTCGCTCAACGATGGCGGCGATCCAATCGATCGTGAGCGCCACGATGGCGGTCATACCAGCGCCGGTGAGTAAGACCAGATTACGGCGTAGTTTCAGCCCGGCGCTGATGGTGATTCCAAGCCCGCCGCCGCCGATCAGAAAGCCGAGTGCCGCCATTCCGACATTGATGACCAGTGCGGTTCGCACGCCGGCCAGGATCACGGGAACGGCCAAAGGAAGCTCGATCTCCAATAGCGCCTGCCGGCGGGTTAAGCCCATCCCGCGGCCGGCTTCGATCACGGCTGCGTCAACCTGCTCGAGACCAACAATCGTGTTCCGGAGCACGGGAAGGATGGCAAAGAGTGTGAGCGCCCAAATCATCGTCCAGGGTCCGCGGCCGAGCCATGCGAATGCCAAGACAATGAGGCCAAAAGCTGGCGTGGCCTGGCCCGAAGTGGCGACGGCCAGAACCGGGGCTCCGAACCGTCGGAACTGCGGCCGGGTGAGAAAGACTCCGAGAGGAATCGCTAGCAAGACGACGAACAGGGTCGACCAAAATGTGATGTAGAGGTGTTCTTTGAGTTGAGGCAAGAGCTTCTCGCCCCACGACAGCGCCTGAGTGTCCTGGAAGATCTTGTCGGCAGAAGCCACGTACCAGGCCAACGTGCCCGCGAGCAGCCCTATGGCGACAGGGCTGGCGAGGAGTCCGCGGTTGCGACTGACAAAACTGTCAGTCGCCAGATCGGCGCTGCTCATTAGACGGTCCCGGCCGAGGCAAGCGAGTCGTAGTGCTTCTTCGCATCGGTGCGCATCCGTTGCAGCACTTCAGTCAAGGTCGAAAGGTCGAGAATGCCCGTGAGCTTTCCGTCCCGGTCGACAACACAGGCGCAACCTGCACTCGACAGCAACAGCTCTTCGAGCGCGTCGTGCAAGGTCGCGTTGGGCAGAACCCTGGCAACGACCTGCGCCCCAATTTGATCGAGCGGGACAGACTCGTTGGCCAGTTGGATGTCAGTGGCCCAACGAATCGGCCGCTGAGCGGCGTCGGTTATGAGCAACGAGCGCTCGTCGGACTCCTCGAGAGCGCGGCGGGCCTCAGCGTGCGATGCATTCGCCTGGATGACCGGGTAGTTGCTCGACATCGGGACGTCACGAACCCGCTCGAAGTTGAGCCCCTTGAGAGTCGAGCCGGTACCGATGAAATCGGACACGAAGTCGTCAACCGGGTACGACAGGATCCGTTCGGGAGTGTCGAACTGGGCAATCTCGGACCTCTCCCGCAAGATGGCGATGCGGTCGCCCATCTTGATGGCCTCGTCAACGTCGTGGGTAACGAAAACGATCGTCTTTTGCAGCTCCTCTTGCAGCCGCAAGAACTCGTTCTGAAGTCGATCGCGGGTAATCGGGTCGATGGCCCCGAACGGTTCGTCCATCAAAAGAACGGCCGGGTCGGCGCCGAGCGCCCGGGCAACGCCCACTCGTTGGGCCTGGCCACCAGAGAGCTCTTTCGGATAACGGCCGCGATAGATCGAAGGATCGAGCCCTGTCATTTCAAGGAGTTCGTCAACGCGGCTCGCAATTCGTGTCTTGTCCCAGCCAAGAAGACGGGGCACGGTGGCGACATTCTGAGCGATGGTCTGGTGTGGAAACAGCCCGATCTGCTGGATCACGTAACCAATGCGTCGTCGTAGCTGGTCGGGGTTCACCTCAGTGACGTCCTCACCATCAAAGATGATTCGTCCGCCCGTTGGCTCGATCATGCGGTTGATCAGGCGAAGCGTCGTGCTCTTGCCACAGCCTGATGGGCCGACCAGCACCAATATCTCGCCCTCCGGGATGTCGAGCGTGAGGCCGGCGACGGCAGGCTCGATGCTTCCCGGGTAGACCTTTTCGACGCCTTCAAGTCGGATCATCGTGCGAGGTGCGTTCGTTGAGTCACTCATCAGCGGCTGTCCCCTGGGGTTGTGAGCTTTCGGAGAATCATGAACATCAGATCGAAGACCAGCGCCAAGACGACGGTGAAGACAACACCGGTCCACATGCGCTCGACCGAGGTTGGTTGTGGGAACCGAGAAAGGCCATCGCTGACGTACCCACCAAGCCCGGTACCGCCAACCAGGACGGCGATGGCAGCGATGCCAATGTTGAGAAGGGTCGCGACCCGCACGCCGGCCAAGATCACTGGCCAAGCGAGTGGAAGCTCAATGCGAATGAGTCGTTGTCGAGCCGATAGTCCCATGCCCTTCGCCGATTCGACGACTGCGCTATCGACTTCCTCCAAGCCCGTGATCGTGTTGCGGAGGATAGGAAGAAGTGAATAGAGGGTGAGGGCGATGAGCGGGCCCCGGTCGCCGATCCCGATGAATCCAATGGGGAGAAAGACAGCGAAAAGGGCGAGAGAAGGGATCGTGAGCATGATCGACGAGATGCCAATGGCGGCTGCTCGGAGTTGCGGCACTCGGTGGACCACGATCCCAGTCGTCACCCCGATCACGACGGCGCAGAGCACCGAGAGCATGACGAGCTGACTGTGGTCGACCATGTTGGCGAAGATGTCGCCGAAGCCCTCACGCTCGGTGACGTAGCTCCACCAAGACGAGTACGCGTCACCATCGGAAACCACCGACGGCAGGTCGGCGATACCTCTTACCAGTGTCTCAACACCGTCCCAGGGCTTGTCGTCCGAGGTGTCATCCCCGAACGTAAACCACCAAAAGGCAAGCAGTCCGAGAACCAGGGCAACGGTCTTGTTCAGACGCTCCCAGCGGTCCACGGATCGACTGGGTTGCTCCGAATCAGGAGGACTTCCGAAGTCCTCATTCTCCTGATGATCATCAGATTTGGTTGAGGGTAAGACGGCTGAAGAGATAAGCAACTACTTCCTGCAAGCAACGGTGCCGTGTGGCACCCGCTTGCCTTAGATGACCAACGTACCTGCTCTGACCTGCGGTTCCACTGGCGGAGCCGGCGCGCCGGTGCTGTCACCTACAAGCTCAGAGCCGCAATGGACCGAGCTACATCGGCCTCAGACCCATCGAAATCGAGGTCATCCCCGGGATCATTTCTTGGCCTTCGATCGCAGCGAAACCGGCCTCGTCCATCTGAGCTGCGACCCAATCAGTAGAGACCGATTTAGCCTCGGGGTTGAACGCCGTGTGTTGAAATTGCCAAAGCGCTGCGAGCTTCGGCCCCTCGCGATTTGGTTCGACCATGAAGTCGTGGATGATGAAGCGTCCCCCCGGGTTCAGGGCCGCGAGGGCACGGTCGATCAGTTCAGGGATTCGATCGCCCGGCACGCTCGACAAGATGTAGGACATCAGCAGAATGTCCTGACCCTTCGGCCACTCGGTACAGAGCAAGTCACCGTGCACGAAATCCACCTGGTCGCTCAGGCCTGCCTCGGCCACGTAGGTCTCACCGAGAACCGCCACATTCGGGAAGTCGATGACCGTCGCCTTCAACTTCGGGTTGGAGGCGGTGAGTGTGATGGCAAACGCGCCGGTGCCGCCTCCGACGTCGAGCAGCGTACGAGACTCGGACAAATCGAGCATGCGGTCGAGCGTGCGTGCGGGGCCAAGCGAGCCGGAGTGTTGCGACTCCGAATAAAGCCGAGCCGCTTCGGGGTCGGACATCCAGTCCGAATAGGAGGCGATCGCATCATCGGGAAGGGTTCCGGTCATTGCCTCCTCGACCTGGTCGAGCAGTCCATACATTTGCTGATCGATCTGCAGTCGCAGGTAGTCGCCAAAGTCGTACTTCGCACCCTTCACCAGGAAGGCCTGG